>JALEHA010000228.1 GCA_022763315.1 Algiphilus sp. | reverse complement strand
GGGGTTTCATCGAAGACGCGATGAGCCCGGCGGAACGCAAGGCGCTGATTCCGATGGCGGGCGCGCTCTTTGGCGGGCAGCTACCCGAGGCGGTGGCCGCACCCACTGCCGCCGACATCGCCCTGCCGCCTTCACGACTGCGCATCCCGGAATCCCTGGCCCACGTGCTGAGTGATGACCACGACGCCCGCGTGCTGCACGCACGCGGCCGCAGCTACCCGGATCTGGTGGCGCTGCGCCAGAGCGCATTGACGGAGGCGCCTGATGTCGTGGCCACGCCGGACAATGAGCAGGCGCTGCTGGACATTCTCGACTGGTGCGCACGCAGCAAGGCCGCCGTGATTCCCTTCGGCGGCGGCTCCAGCGTGGTGGGCGGGGTCAATGCCGAGGGCATGGGCGCCTTCGACGGCGTCGTCACCCTGTCCCTGCAGGCCATGGACCAGATACACGACATCGACCAGCGCGCAGCGACCGTGCACGCCGGCGCCGGCATCCTCGGCCCGGCGCTGGAAGCGGCCGTCAAGGCACAGGGTCTGGCGGTCCGGCACTTCCCGCAGTCCTATTTCCACTCTTCGCTGGGCGGCTGGGTGGCCACCCGGGGCGCCGGGCATTTTTCGACCCAGCACGCCAAGATCGAAGACCGGGTGCAGGCGCTGCGTGTGGTGCTGCCCGACGGGCGCATTGCAGAAACCCAGCGCCTGCCCGCCGGCAGCGTCGGCGTCGACCCGAACCGGCTCTGGTGCGGTTCGGAAGGCGCGCTGGGCGTGATCACCTCGGTGTGGCTGCGTTGCGTGCGCGAGCCGCAGCATCGGGTGGGCTCTGGTGTCGCCTTCGATGACTTTCCGTCGGCGCTGGAAGCAGCGCGCATGCTGCTGCAGTCGGGCATCTATCCCGCGCAGCTGCGGATTCTGGACCCCTACGAGCACATGATCTCGCGCCTGATGGCGGGTCGCTCGGCCAAGGGTGCCTTGATGGTGCTGGCCTTTGAATCCGCCGGCGCACCGGTCGATGGCTTGCTTCAAGCGGCCCAGGACATCGCGGCCGAGCACGGTGGACGCGTGCAGCAGGGCGGCGACAGCGACGGCACCGGGGACTGGAAGAACACCTTCTTCCGGCAACCCTATCTGCGCGATGCCATGCTTGATCATGCCGGTGTGGTCGACACCTTCGAGACCGCCGTGCTGTGGTCGCAGTTGCCGGACGCCTATCACGGCATCCGGCAGCGCGTGCTCGATGCGCTGCAGCGGGAATGCGGTGGCGGCGCCGTCACCTGCCGCGTCACGCATGCCTACAGTGACGGCTGCTGCCTCTACTTCGGATTCTTTGCCCCCGGACGCCGTGACGCGCTGACCACCCAATGGCAGGCGATCCGCGATGCAGCCGCCGAGGCGGTGACCGCCTTCGGCGGGACCGCATCGCACCATCACGCGATGGGCCGCATGCATCGCGGCTACGCCCGGGACGAATTGCCGGAGGCCTTCATCGACGCCCTGCACGGGGCGCGGTCGCGGCTGGATCCCGAGGGCCGCATGAACCCCGGTCTGCTGCCGGAGCCCATGCGCGCTACCATGCCGGCACCTACAGGGAGCAGTGCATGACCACTATCGATGCAAAGGCGCCGGTCTGTGTCACCGGCGCGTCAGGCTATATCGCAGGCTGGATCGTCCGCTATCTGCTGGAAGCGGGCCATACCGTGCACGCCACGGTACGCGACCCTTCCAAGCAGAGCAGCGTCGGCCATCTGCAGGCCATCGCCGAGGCGCAGCCCGGTACGCTCAAGCTCTTCGCGGCCGATCTGAACCAGCCCGGGAGCTTCGACGAAGCGGTGCAGGGTTGCCAGGTGGTGATGCATACGGCGTCGCCCTTCGTGCTGTCGGGCTATGACGACGCCGAAGCCGCCCTGGTTCGGCCCGCGGTGGACGGTACGCGCAATGTGTTGGAGGCGGTCAATCGCTGCGCGGATGTACAGCGGGTCGTGCTGACCAGCAGTGTGGCGGGCATCTACGGCGACAGTGCGGATATCCGCAACACCGAGAACGGCGTCTTCACCGAAGCGGACTGGAACACCACGAGCAGCGTGGACCACAACCCGTATCAGTACTCCAAGGTGGCGGCCGAGCGCGTGGCCTGGGATATCTGCAAGGCCCAATCGCGCTGGGACATGGTCACCATCAACCCGGCAATGGTGCTGGGTCCGTCGCTGACCAACGCCAGTCAGTCGGCGAGCATCGACCTGCTGCGCCAGCTCGCAGACGGGCGCCTGCGCGATGGTGTGCCGCGTCTCAGCATGGGCATCGTCGACGTGCGCGAAGTGGCGCGGGCGCACCTGCTGGCCGCTTTCACACCGGAGGCGGAGGGGCGCTACATCCTGTGTGCGGCGTCGCGCACCATGTTGCAGATGGCCACTACGCTGAAGAGCCGCTTCCGGGACGGCTACCGCTTCCCCAAGCGCGAACTGCCCAAGCCCCTGGTCTGGCTCTTCGGGCCGATGAAAGGGCCGGTGACGCGTCGTTTCATCAGTCGTAACGCGGGCTATGACATCCGCTTCGACAACAGCCGCAGCCGCCAGCTCGGGGTCGTGTACCGCACGCCGGAAGAGACCCTGGTCGAGCACTTCCAACAGATCATCGACGACGGGCAGATTCGCAGCCGCAAGGCGGCCTGATACGCAACCGGACTGTCATGGCGGTGTGACAGCATCGCAATCCTCGTTTCACAGAGAGGTTGCGACGTGACGCAGAATCCACCGCCGTTCGCCCCGCGCGGCGAAGCCCTGCTGCATTTTCGCAAGTGGCTGCGCCACGGGCGCAGCGTGGCAGCACTGACCCCCTCGGGGCAGGCGCTGTCCGCTGCCAGTGTCAGCCGCGTGTCTTCGGGGCATCCTCAGACCATCGTAGAGCTCGGTGCCGGCACCGGAGCGGTCACCCGCGCCGCCGCTGCGCGCATGCATCCCGACAGCCGGCTGATCGCCATCGAATGCGATCCCGATTTCGCGCGCATGCTGGAGCAGACGGTGCCGCGCGCCGAGGCGGTGTGTGCCTCCGCGATGTCGCTGCAGGCGATTCTGGCGGCGCGTGGTGTGACGCAGGTCGACGTGGTGCTCAATGGCTTGCCGACACCGAGCCTGCCGCCGGCGCAGCGCGCCGCGATCTACCAAGCCATCGCCAGTCTGCCGGGCCGGCCTTGGGTGTCTCAGTTGACCGTGATGCCGTGGGTTTATCTGCGCTTCTACCGACGCTTCTTCGAGGAAGTCCGCTTTGCCCCCGCATGGCGCAATCTGCCCCCCGCGGGGGTCTATCACTGCCGCGGTTTGCGTTGCGCGCACTAGTCCGGAGGCTGTGGCTGCACGCCATGGCGCCAGCCGGCCAGATCGACCTCCAGACCGCGCGCGGCCTGATCAAGCGCGCTGCGGAAGGCGGGCGGAATGGCTTGCTTGCTTAGGGTGTGGTGGTCAACGATGACGTAGACCGTCTCCACCTCCGCCAGTGCTTGGCCATCCGGTAAGCGGGTGATATCGGTGCGCAGTCGGAACGAGGTGGTGCCCACATGGTCCACGCTGACACCGAGCGCGAGCACCGCATCGAAAGCGGCGGGCGCCTGCCAGGTGATGCTCTGCTTGACCAGTTGGTAGTCGAGTCGCCCTTCGACGAAATCCTCAGCAAAACCCAGTGCACGGACGAATTCGGTGACCGCGACATCGACGTAGTCGGCGTAGCGGGCGTTGAACACGACGTTCTGGGCGTCCACTTCGGCGTAGCGCACGCGCAGCAGACAGCGGAAGGCGGAGGTTTCGGACATGGGCTTTGTTCATCGGAGATGGCTGGACATGCATCAATCGGCGAAGATGCATCCATGCAGTCTATCGCGCGATTCTCGATCTCGGCCCTGGTCACCGGGTTCCTCGTTCTGCTGCTGAGCGCCTGCGGTGGCGGGGGCCCCGACTATGAGGGGCCGCCCCTGACGCGCCTGGCCCCGGACGCGGTCGTCCTGGCCTTCGGCGACAGTCTCACCTATGGCACCGGTGCGGCGCGCAGTGCCGCCTATCCGGCGCAGCTTGCCGAACGCATCGGTCGCCGGGTGGTGAATGCCGGGGTGCCGGGTGAAACCAGTAGCGAGGGTCGGCAGCGTCTGCCGGAGTGGTTGCAACGTAGCCAGCCCGATCTGGTGCTGCTCTGTCTGGGTGGCAACGACATGCTGCGTCGGCAGAGCGCGGAGGTGATGCGCGACAACCTGGCGGCAATGATCGCGATGATCCGCGAACACGGTGCGGAGGTGGTGCTGATTGCGGTGCCGAAGTTGCAGGCGTGGTCGATCACGCCGCACCCGGCCTATGGCGGCCTCGGCGCTTCGCTGAAGGTGCCGGTGCTGGAGACAAGCTTGGCGGAGATTCTGGCCGATGGCGCGCTCAAAGCCGACGCGATCCACCCCAATGCCCGAGGCTATGCCCGCCTTGCTGAGGCAATGCATCAGCTGCTCCGCGATGCCGGCGCGCTATAGGGCCGGTCACTTACTGTGCCGGGGTATCATCGGTACGCTCGGGTCCTCTGGCACGGAACGCCATGCATGACAAGCTGAGCCCTTCCGATCTCCGTCGCGGAAGCCTTGGTCGCCTCAGTGTGCAGGAGCGCATCGAAGTGGCTGCCTACATCACCTCCTTTGGGGTCTATCACCTCGACCAGGAGGGCCACATCCGCAGCTGGAATCCCGGTGCGCAACGGCTTACCGGCTTCACGGCACGGGACGTGTTGGGCAGGCCCTTTGCGCAGTTGTTTGGCCGTGAGGCCGTGGCCAAACGCCAGCCGGCGCAGGTACTGAATTTCTGCCGGGCGCACCAGCGGGTGCGCGAGGAGCAATGGCGGACGCGGGCGGATGGCGGGTCCTTTCTGGCCGATGTCTCGATGGAGCTGGCGCGGCGTAAAGATGACGGTGCGATCCTGGCTTTCGTCGAGGTCTTTGAGGACATCACAGAGCGCAAGGAGCGCGAGGACGCGCTCTATCGACAGGCAACGCGGGATCCTCTTACCGGCGTCGTCAACCGGGGCCACTTCACCGAAGTGGCCAACAAGGAGGTCGACCGCGCCAAGCGCTTTTCAGAGCCGCTCAGTATTGCGCTGCTCGATATCGATCACTTCAAGCATGTCAACGACACCTATGGCCATGCGGCCGGTGACAGCGCCCTCAAGGCCTTCACCGCTGCGGTGGAGGGTGATGTCCGCGCCATTGACCTGATGGGACGCGTTGGCGGTGAGGAGTTTGCCTTGCTGTTGCCGCGCGCCAGCGCCACTGCGGCGGCCGAGATGCTGCAGCGTACCCGGCAGGTGGTCAGTGCCTTGCGGGTGTCCGCCGATGACGGCCGCATCTTTGGCTTCACGGTCAGTGGCGGCGTGGCCGAGCTGCGCGATCGCAGCACGAACCTCGCCATGCTCCTGCGCCAGGCTGATGCGGCGCTGTATCGCGCCAAGCGGGAGGGCCGCAATCAGATCATCGTCTGGAAGGATCTGGAAGACATCGTGCGTGCGCGCCGCTAGCCGCCTTCGGCCTGCAGCCAGTCGGGTAGGGCGGCAATGGAGGGCAGCACCGCATCGGGCGTGACCGCGGCGCGCTGCAGAGCGGTATCGCGATACTTGCCGGTCTGTACCAGCAGCCCCCGTATGCCTGCTGCTTGCGCACCGGCTACATCGCTGTCGATGTCGTCGCCGACCATGAGGCACTGCGCGGGGTCGAGTGCCATATCGGCGGCCGCCAGTTGGAAGAAGGCCGCATTGGGCTTGCCGACCACGGTGGCTTCGACCTGTGCGGCATATTCGAGCCCGGCGACATAGCAACCAATGTCGAGGCAAAGACCCTCAGCACGCTGCCAATAGCGGTTCCGATGCATGGCGATGAGTTCGGCGCCTTGCATTAGTGCTCGGAAAAGGCGGTCGAGCAGGGCGTGGTCCCAGCGGGGGCCGATGTCGCCGATCACGACGCAGTCGGGATCTTCGGGGTCGCTATCGGCCTTCGAGAAGGCGGCACGTACCGTGTCATTGACGATCAGTAGCGGACGTTGATGCCCGCGGTCCTGCAGATAGCGCTGGGTCGCGGTCACCGCGCTGAAAATCTGATCCGCCGTGACGTCCAGCGCCATGCCGCCCAACTGCTCGGCCAGCGCCTCCGCCGTGCGTGTGCTGGTGTTGGTGATGAAACGGTGCGGGACCTCCCGCGCACGCAGCCACTGCAACACCTCGGTCGCTCCGTCGACCGCTTCGTTTCCCACGTGCAGCACGCCATCGATATCCAGCAAGACGCCGTGGCGCTGGAGATGCTCGTTCATGCCGGGAAATCAAGCAGGATTCGTGCCGTCTGCGCCTATTGCAGCGCATGCCGCGACAGCACGGCGAGTTCGACCACGTTCAGGGTCGCCTCGTGGCAGGCGGATAGCAGTACCGGTGGCGCCACTCCGTGCTCGGCGGCTTCTGCCCAGCGCGCGGCGCACAGGCACCAGCGGTCCCCGGCTTGCAGTCCCTTGAAACCGAACTCGGGTCGGGGGGTTGACAGGTCATTGCCCTGGGCGCGGGTATAGGCGAGAAATTCCTCCGTCATGATGGCGCACACCGTGTGCATGCCGACATCCGCCGGGGCGGTGTGGCAGAAACCGTCGCGGAAGAAGCCGGTGCTAGGTGTCTCGCAGCACGCGGTCAGAGGATTGCCGAGCACATTGCGTGCGGTGGGGGTCGCCATGGCGGTGTCCTTGCGGTTGGGTTCAGGGGGTATCCAGACTGCGCAGCCCGGCGAGATAGCGCTGACCGTTCTGCACGTAGTGCTGCGCCGATACGCGGATCGCCTGCTGGTCTGCCTGGGTGGTCTCGCGCACCACCTTGCCGGGTGCGCCCATCACGAGTGAATTGTCCGGAATCTGCTTCCCCTCCGTGATCAAGGCCCCGGCGCCGATGATGCAGTTCTTGCCGATGCGCGCCCCGTTGAGCACGACGGCACCGATGCCGATCAGCGTATTGTCGCCAATGGTGCAGCCATGCAGCATCACCATATGGCCGACCGTGACACCGCGACCGACCTGCAACGGAAAACCCGGGTCTGCGTGCAGCACGCTCCCGTCCTGGATATTGCTGTCTTCGCCAATGTGCAGGGTATCGGCGTCGCCGCGCAGCGTGCAGTTGAACCAGACGCTGGCACCCGCACCCAAGCGTACGTCACCGATGACCGAGGCGTTGTCCGCAATGTACACATCGCCTTCGGGTAGCTGAGGGGCGATTTCGTCGATGGTGTAGAGCAAAGGACAGTCTCGTTGAAAATGTTGTACCACTATGCCCAGCGGTCGGAATAGCCACAAGCAATGCGGGCTTACCGCCATGCCTTGCGGAGGAGGATGCAATGCGCGATCTCAGGGAAAAGGCCGTCTGGATCACCGGCGCCTCCGGCGGCATTGGAGAAGCGCTTGCGGTCGCGGCCGCGCAACGCGGTGCGCGCCTGCTGTTGACGGCGCGTCGTGAAGAGGAACTGAAGCGCGTGCAAGCGCGCTGCGAGGCCTTCAGCCCCTGCGCCCTGCTGCCGCTGGATCTGATGACCGTGGATGCCGATGCCGCGCTTGAGCAGGCCGAAGCCCTGGTTGGGCCGATCGATGTGCTGGTCAACAACGCCGGTCTGTCGCAACGCAGTCTGATTCGCGATACCGACATGCAGGTCTATCGCCGCTTGATGGAGCTGGATTTCTTTGCGGTCGTCGCCTTCAGCAAGGCGGTATTGCCCGGCATGGTCGCGCGCGGCGGGGGACATATCGTCACCGTCAGCAGCGTGGTCGGCACCATCAGCTCACCCCTGCGCAGCGGCTATGCCGCCGCCAAGCACGCGCTGCATGGCTTTTTCGACGCGGCTGCGGCGGAGTACTGGTCCGAGGGGATGCGCTTCACGCTGGCCTGTCCCGGCTTCGTCGCGACCCAGGTGTCGGCCAATGCCCTCACCGGCGATGGGCGTCCGAATGGGCAGGTGGAGGCGAGCACCGCGGCAGGCATGGCCCCCGACGAATGCGCGCAGCGCATCTGGAAGGCGGTGGAACGCAACCGCTACGAAGTGACCATGGGCCGCGAGCGCTTCTATGTCTATCTGAAGCGCTTTACGCCGGGGCTCTTCGCCTGGCTGTTGCGCCGCGTTGCCACACCCTGAGCCGCTTGGCGGCGAGGTCCCCAGTACAATCGGGTGCCTTGCTTCCGCGGAGTCTGCCGTGTCCTTCTATGACGACCATATCCTGCCGGTGGTGCTCGACGCCTGTTGTGGCATGAAGGCCATTCAGCGTCAGCGGGCAGCACTTCTGCCGCGGGCGCGCGGACGCGTATTGGAGATCGGCATCGGGACCGGGCGCAATTTTCCGTTCTACGCGCCGCTCCAGGTCGAACAGCTCGTGGGCCTCGACCCGGCCGAGACCATGCACGCCAAGGCGCGCCAGCGGGCGGCGGCGGCCGGCATGGAGGTGGAATTGCTCAGTATCTCGGCCGAGGGCATTCCGGCCGCCGACCACAGCTTCGACACCGTGGTCTGCACCTTTTCGCTGTGCACGATCCCGGACCCGGTGGCGGCGCTGCACGAAATGCGCCGCGTGCTCAAGCCGGGTGGGGACCTCCTGTTCAGCGAGCACGGGCTGGCGCCCGATGCCGCGGTGCAGCGCTGGCAGCACCGGTTGTCGCCAGGCTGGAGCAAGATCGCCGGCGGCTGTCAGCTCGACCGGGATATTCCCGCCTTGCTGGAGCAGGGGGGATTCCATATCCACGACATGGATGCGCGTTATCTCAAGGG
>JALEHA010000227.1 GCA_022763315.1 Algiphilus sp. | reverse complement strand
TGACAGCCCACTTTCTGCAGCGAGCCTGAAACATGCCCAAGCGCGGCCAGAAACTCTTCATCCGCCAAGCCGTTCCGGAGGACATCCCGGCCATCATCGCGCTCACCGCCAAGGTCTACGCTGAGATGGGCCCGTACAGCAAGGACGAGCTGCGCGGACAGCTCAACCACTACCCGCCCGGACACATGGTGGCGATCTACGAGGACCAGATCGTCGGTTACTCCGCGTCACTGCGCGTGTCGGAGGAACGCGCGCTGTCCAAGCACACCTGGCGCGAGATCACCGGCGGCGGCTTCGGCACCACCGACAATCCGAATGGCGACTGGCTCTACGCCTACGAAGTCTGTGTCGACCCGGACTATCGCGGACTCCGCATCGGCCAGCGTCTCTACGCGGCACGCCGGAAGTTGTGCATCGACGAAATGCTCAAGGGCATCGCCTTCGGTGGACGCATTCCCGGCTATGGCCGGCGCCGGCGCCGCTTCGAAAGCGTTGAAGCCTATTGCGAGGCGGTGCGCGAACGTCAGATCCGCGATCCGGTGATGAGCTTTCAGTTGCAGCAGGGCTTTGAATGCGTCGGCGTGCTGCAGAACTATCTGCCCTCGGATACGGAATCCTGCGGCTTCGCCACCCACATGATCTGGCGCAATCGCGGCGCCGAAACGCAGACCACCAAGACGGTCTCGGCCCCGGACCGCCCGGCCTCGGTGGTGCGCATCGCCATCGTGCAGTACCTGCAGCGCGGCATTGAATCCTTCGATGAATTCGCCAAGATCGTGCGCCACTTCGTGGACGCGGTGGCCGACGTCAAATCGGATTTCGTGCTGTTCCCCGAGTATTTCGCCTTCCAGCTGCTGTCCATCGAAGACCGCGAAATGTCACCGCGCGACTCCATACGGCGCTTGGCGGACTACAACGACGCGCTGGAGGAACTCTTCCAGGATCTCGCCATCCGCTACAACGTCAACATCATTGCCGGCAGCCATCCGCAATTCAGCCCCACCGGCGCCCTGCAGAATGTGGCCCACGTCTTCCTGCGCGATGGCTCCGTGCACGAGCAGCCCAAGATCCAGCCCACCCCCGGCGAACGCTACTGGTGGCAGATCGAAGGCGGTGACGTGGTGCGCGCCATCGACACCGACTGCGGCACCATCGGCGTACTGACCTGCTACGACAGCGAATTCCCCGAATTGGGCCGCCATCTGGTGAATCAGGGCGCCACCATGCTCTTCGTGCCCTTCTCCACCGAAGAGCGCAACGGCTATCTGCGCGTGCGTTATTCGGCGCATGCGCGCGCCGTCGAAAACCAGGTCTATGTGGCCATCGCGGGCAACGTCGGCAATCTGCCGCGTTTCCACAACATGGATATCCACTACGCCCAGAGCGCCATCATCACGCCCTGCGACTTTCCCTTTGCGCGCGACGGCGTGGCCGCCGACACCACGCCCAACGTCGAACAGCTGGCCTTCGCCGATCTCGACCTGGACGCGCTCTATCAGGCGCGCCAGGCGGGCACGGTCCAGAACTGGAAGGACCGCCGCCACGACCTGTACGAGGTGCTATGGCGCGGACCTTCGGATGACGGCTGAGCGGGTGCCCTAGACCAGCCCCATCTGATGCGCGGCGTTGATGGCCTGGGCGCGGCTGGAGACGGCGAGCTTGGAGTAGATGTTCTTGAGGTGGAACTTGATCGTGTTTTCGGACACGAAGATCGCCTCGGCCATGGCGCGGTTGGAGGCACCGTTGGCCAGCAGGGTGAGGATCTGCTGCTCGCGTTCGGTGAGGGCCTCCAACGGCTGAAAGCTTTCGCCCTCGAGCGGGGCGCTCTGGGCGCGTTCGATGCCGGCGCCACGCAGGATACGGTGCATGAGGTTGTGCATGCGCTCGGCACCCGGCGTGGCGTGGTCGCAACGCTCTGCGGCGGGCGCGATCACGTTCAGCCCGCTACTGACTTCGGACATGTCGCGCAGCAGCTGAACCGCTGCATCGCCCTCTTCGATGAAGGTGCGGATGAAGCCGCCGGGGGCGGCAAGGCTGAGCGCCTTCTGCATGGCCCGACGCGCTGTGTTGTCCTCGCCCTGGGCGCGATAGGCCAGCGCTTCAAGAATGCGCAGCTTGATCTGACGCCGTACCCGGCGGCGGTCTGCCGCATCGGTCAGCGCGCGGTGCAGCCGGTCGAGGGCACGATCGCAGCGGCCATCGGCAATGTCGAGCCGGACGCAGCCCACCAGGTCCCCTTCCGCGGCCTCGGAGAAGGGCACCCATAGCGAGCGCCCGCCCACTGGATCGGTGTCGATACGGCTGGCGATGGACTTGGCGCGGTCGAGTTCTCCCTGCGCCAAGGCACGGCGCACCCGCTCCCAATTGATGTTGCGCACCAGACGCGGCCAGTTGCTGCTATAGGCAATGGACTCGAGCTCGTCGAGCCGCTCCTGGGCCAAGGCAGCCTCTCCCTGCGCATCGTGGATGCGCGCCAGTGCGATATACGACAGCGCCATGTAATCCAGCAGAGCGGCATTGCGGATCACGCTCTGGTATTGCTCGAACTGGGCGCGTGCCTCATCCAGCGCATCCACCTCGTACAGTGCGTGGACATAGCAGGCCACGAGCACCGCCGAAGTCACGGATTCATCCAGGCTGATGCCGGGGTCCGTCATGCCCAGGCGGAATTTCTCCAGCGCCTCCTGAAGGTAGCCCTGGATCAGAAGATTCGCGCCCGCCGTGCTGACGGCGTAGCCCCAACTGAAGGCGGCGCCGGCGCGCTCACTGTGGGCCCGACCGAGCGACAGGTATTCGTGGGCGGCCTCGGGCTCACCGGCGGCGATGGCCAGGAACCCCTCAAGATTGGCGCCCGCACCCAATTCAAAGGCACGGAAACCGGTGGCCGTGTCATCACGCACATCCACGGTGCGCACCACCTCGCTCGCTCCGGCGATGTCGTCCTGGATGATCAGGATCATCGAGCGAACCACCGAACTGCGCGCCACCAAATCGGCATCGCCGGAGGCAGCAAAGCGCTCCAGGATGGCCTGGATCGGTTCCAGCTTCTGACGTCGGCGCAGGAAGGCGAGGGCATAGGCCACCTTCACCACCAAGTCCGGCCGTTTCTCGATCTCGCCGATGGGAAGGCTGTCGTACCAGCGCTCCACCGTCATCAGATTGCCGTCCATGATCAGGCGGCTGGCCCAATGGTCCAGAATCTCGGCCGCCAAGCCGACGTCCCCACCGGCGAGGGCGTGATAGATCGCCGGGTCGTAATCGGCCTGCTCCGCAAACCACTGCGCCGCGCGGGCGTGAATATGACTGGTGCGCTCAGGATTCTGCTCGCTCAACTGTCGCGCCAGAAAGCCCGAAAACAGCGTGTGGTACTTGAACCAATAGTCGTCGGCGTCGAGGCTGCGCAAGAACAGGCCAGCGCGCTCCAGGAACTGCAGCATGGACTGCGAATCCTTGCGGCCGGTGACCGCATCGCACAGCGGCGCGCAGACACGTTTGAGCAGCGCCGTCTCGCGCAGGAATTGCTGCACTTCGGCGTCCTGCAGGTCCAGGACATTGTCGGCCAGATAGTCCGCCAGATCACGCGGCCGGAAGGTGGCGATATTGGTCAGCGACTCGCGCACGCTGGGGCTGGCCAGCGACAACCGGTAGAGCTGCAGGGCGGCGGGCCAGCCTTCACTGCGTTCGTGGATCGATTCGAGTTCCTTGCGGCTCAGATCCAAACCTTCCACCCCCGCGAAGAAGACTTCCGCCTCGGAGAGGGAGAAGCGCAGATCCTGCGCGCGCAGAACCACGGCGTGACCGTTGACGGTCAGGCGCGCCATACCAATCTCCGGCACGGTGCGCGAACCGATAACGAAGATGGCGTTATCCGGCAACCGCTCCAACAGCGTGCGGAAGAAATCAAGAATCGAGCGATTGGTCAGCACCTGGAATTCATCCAGGAAGACCACCACCCTGCAGTCCAACTGCTCAAGCCGATCCACCACCCAATCCGACCGGGGTGCGCGCCCGGCTTGCACCTTTGGAATGGCCCCGCTGGCGGTCTGCGTTGACGTGGATTGCGCCTCAAGGCGCTTGAGCAAGCTCTGCAGATGACCGAACAGCCGGCTGGTGTCGTTGTCTCCCTCGTCCAGGGACACCCAGCCGATGGCAGCGCCCTGCGCCTGCCAGTGCGTACGCGCCTGTTGCATGAAGGTGGTTTTGCCATGGCCGGCCGGCGCCTGCAGCAAGACGACGCGCGGCACGGGGTCAGTGAACACCCGTGCGAGGAGGTCGGAACGCACCACGGCGCCAGTGGGGAGGATCCCTCCCGGCCGCGCCGATGCGGCGCTTGGCGTCTCGGTCGTCGCCTCGGTCTGATCAGATATTGCCATAGGTCATAGGGTCGCCTAGCCGTTCGCTGGCGTTGACGCGGCAGGCAAGCATGCGCGCATGCGCAAGCCAACTCAACCAAACGGTCATTGCATGCGCATCGAGCGGCATGCTGCACCCGAACGCACCCGCAAGCACTACCCGTTCGTGTGGTTTCGCGAGCGTCAACCGCTACTAGACTCCGAAATGCGCAAAAGCGCGCATGACAACAACAACGAGCAATGGAGGAGACATGGGCCGGATGAGCGGAAAGTGCTGCATCGTGACGGGTGGTGCGCAGGGCATTGGCCGCGCCACCGTGGCGCGATTGGCGGCCGAAGGCGCCGACGTCCTGCTGACCGATCTGGATGCCGATGCCGCCGAAGCCACCAAGGCCGCCATTGGTGGATCGGTGCACGCCATTGCGCAAAACGTCACCGATGACGCATCCTGGACAGCCGCCTTCGAGCGAGCCCAGAGTCTCTGGGGCCGCGTCGATGTCCTGGTCAACAACGCGGGCATCGTCCGGCCGGGCAGCATCGAGACGCAGAGTGACGCCGAGTGGGACGCCATTCTGGCCACCAACCTGCGTGCGGTGGTGAAGGGCATGCAGACCGCCATCGGGTATATG
>JALEHA010000226.1 GCA_022763315.1 Algiphilus sp. | reverse complement strand
GCAAGACAGGCGGCAAGCGCCTGCTCGAAGAAGGGCCCGTCGCGAAAACCGCGCAGGCGTTCGATCAGCCGCAGCAGGGTGGCAGGGCGCAAGCGATGGGCACGATGCACCAGCAAATGATCGCGGCAGACGGCCACGGCGAGCTCGCGATAGGCGGTGGGCACGCGCAGACGGGCACAGAAGGCTTCGACCAGCGGCACGCCCGCTTCTTCGTGGCCGCGATGCCCGGGCAGCACCACCTCCGGCGTAAGGGCCTTGCCCAGGTCATGCAACAGCACGGCCACCCGCACCGATGCCGGCGCCTGTTCGCGAGCGGCCTGATCCAGCGCCATCAGGCAGTGCAGGCCGGTGTCGATTTCGGGATGGTAATCGGCGCGTTGCGGTACGCCGAAAAGCGCGTCCACCTCGGGCATGAGTGCCGCCAAAGCGCCGCATTGCCGCAGGATCTCAAAATAGACCGAGGGTCGGTCGTGCATCAGGGCACGCTCGGTCTCCTTCCAGACACGTTCGGCCGCCAGCGCCTGCATCTCGCCGGAGGCAACGATCCGCCGCATCAGCGCCATGGTCTCGTCGGCGATGCGAAAGCCAAGGGGAGCGAAGCGCGTGGCGAAGCGCGCCACGCGCAGCACGCGCAGCGGGTCCTCCACGAAGGCTTCCGAGACATGCCGGAGCCGACGCGCCTGCAGATCCGCCTGCCCGCCCCAGGGGTCGATGAGGCTGCCGTCTTCGGCCCGGGCGATGGCGTTGACCGTGAGATCGCGGCGGCGCAGATCCTCTTCCAGGGTGACATCCGGAGAGGCGTCGACCACGAAACCACGATAGCCGCGACCGGACTTGCGCTCGGTGCGCGCCAGCGCGTGCTCTTCCTGGGTTTCGGGATGCAGGAACACCGGAAAATCCCGCCCCACCGCACGGTAGCCCTGCGCCTCCATCTCCGCCTGTGTCGCGCCGACCACGACCCAGTCGCGTTCGCCCACCGGCAGTCCCAGCAGCGCATCGCGTACGGCCCCGCCAACCAGATAGCGCTGCACTATGCGCCTCCCTGCGGCCGCACGGGCTCGGCTAGCAGTGGCCCGATATCGCCCGGCGTGCTGTGCAGGCGCCAATGGATGATGACGTAGTGATACAGCGCGCGCCGCACATAGCCGCGCGTCTCGTTGAAAGGAATGTTCTCGATCCAGATATCCGCCGGCAGCGCCGCCTCCGGCAGCCAGACCGGAATGCGCCCTGGCCCGGCGTTATAGGCCGGCACGACGAACAGCCAGCGTTGCTCGAAGCGCTCCAGCAACTCGTGCAGGAAATGCGCGCTCAGGCGCAGGTTGGTATCGGCGTCGAACAGGCTGTCGCGCCCGTCATAGGACAGCGACTGGCGCGCCGCGACACGCTGCGCGGTGGTAGGCATCAGCTGCGCGATACCGCGCGCGCCGGCACTGGAGACCGCGCGCGTGTCGTACAGGCTCTCGGTGCGCGCGATGCTGTGCAGCCAGACTAGGGAGATATCGGCCTCCTTGGCCGCCCGCTCAAAGCTGTCCGCGTAGGGCAGCGGGAAGCGCAACGCGAGGTCATCCCAGCGACCGGCACGGGCCAGCCAGGCGATGGCCTGCTGGTGCCAGCCCCAGTCGTGCAGCATCAGCGCGGCCTGTTCCAGGCCATCCGCATCCAGTTCGGCAAAGGCCCAGGCCAGTTCGGCGCGGGCTCTGCGATCGTCTGCCAGCGCATACCAGGCGCGCGCGCGCTGCACCGCGGGCAGCTTGGCAAGCTGCTGCTGCGCCGCCGGCACCCTTTTCGAGGGACGCGGCTCGAGTATGGGAGCGCGCCCGGCGCGTTGCGCCGCCAGGAATCCATAGAAACTGCGCTCCTGCGCCAGCGCGGCGAAGGCCTCCTCCGCACGGGCCTTGCCGCGCGCCACGCGCATGCGTGCCCGCCAGTAGCGCCAGGTCTCGTCCTGTTGCATCGATGCCGGCATGGCGCGCAGCACGCGACGGAACTCGCGCCAGTCCTGCGCCCAGAGGGCGGCGCGCGCGTGCCACACCAGCGCTTCCTCGCTGTGTTCTTCGACTGGCGTGTCGCGGAAGAGGCGCAGCGCCAGCGGCGCCCGCGACCAGGACGCGGCGAGGGCCACGCTGCGGCGCAGCGCATGCTGCTCGCTGTCGCTCAAGCTGCGCGCTGCCAACAACCGCGCCAGAAGGCCTCCTGCTTCCTCGGGATTGCGGCGGGCGTGCGCGAGCAAACCTGCCCGCAGATCGTCGAAGAAGACGGGGGCATCAGGATTCTCGATCAGGCGTTCGATGAAACGCCCGCGGCGCTGGCGCACCAGACGTGCATTGATCCAGACCCGCTGCGCGCTTTCCGGCAGCTTGTCGGTCAGAAAACGCGCCAGACCGAAGGCATTCGCATCCAGCGCCAGGCGCAGACGCTCGGTCACTGCGGCCTGGTCCAGCAGGCCTTGCGCCTCCAGCCAATCAAAGGCCGCGTCACACGCACCGGGCATGCTGCGCCCGTTGCGCCACGCCGCCCAGGCGTGGCGCGCGAAGTCTTCGGTGCGGCCGAGCGCCAGGCGCGCGGTCAGCCACTGGCACAGCCGCAGGTCGGCGGTCGGACGTTGCGGCTGGACAGCGAGCAAGCGCTCCCAACGCTCGCGCGCCGCCAGACTGGACAGCCACTGGCGACGCAATGCCTGGGTATAGGGCGCGCGATCGTGCGCGTTCAGAAAGCCTTCGATACGCGCGTCGAGGCCAGTGTCTGGCGCCGTCGACAATGCCCGCTCCAGGCGCCGTGCCTGCAGCCAGGGATAGAGTGGATGCGCCTCGAGCTGGGCGGGGTCCTGGCCATCGCCCGTCCCCTCCGAGGCCTCGAAGGCGCGCAGAAAGGCCCGGTCGGCCGCAGAGGCCTCCGCGACCGAAGCAGGGGCGGCCTGGGCCTGGCCGGCAAGGCACAACATGGCGAGAACCAGCAGCGAACGGACCGGCATGGCTCGGGCAGTCTAGGATGTGCCCCCATTCTAGGCCTGAGACACGAGCGCGCACGGCATCCATGGAATTCCTGCCCTACTTCATTGCCACCGGCATCCTTTCCGGCCTGCTTGCCGGTCTCTTCGGCGTGGGCGGCGGGCTGACCACCGTGCCCATTCTCGCCCTCATCCTGAGTGCCCAGGGCTTTCCGGAGGCCCACGTCATGCAGGTGGCCATCGGCACCTCGCTCGCGGTGATCGCGCTGACGGCCTTGTCATCGACGCGCGCACATCACGGGCACAAAGCCGTAGCCTGGCAGACGGTGGGGGCGCTGGTGCCGGGACTTGTGGCGGGCGCGCTGCTCGGCGCGTGGACTGCCCACGGCCTGTCGACCGCAGTACTGGCGCGCATCGTCGGCATAGGCGCCTTGGCGGTGGCGCTCAAGATGCTGCTGCAGGCCGATCCGCGCGTCCGTTATCAAGCGCCGGGACGCGGTTTGCTGACCGCCGCGGGCACCGGCATCGGCTGGGCTTCGGCGCTGATCGGCATTGGCGGCGGATCGCTCACCGTGCCCTTCCTGCGCCTATGCGGCTATGAAATGCGCCAAGCCGTGGGAACCTCTGCCGCGGCCGGTATCCCCATCGCCTGGGCCGGCGCCGCCGGCTTCATCTGGACGGGTTGGCAGGTGCAGGGCCTGCCTGCGGGTCAGCTGGGCTATATCTCGCTGCCCGGCTTTGCCGCCGTGGCCGCGGCCTCGGTGTTGATGGCGCCGGTCGGCGCCCGTCTGGCGCACCGATTGCCGCAGATCTGGCTGCAGCGCGCCTTTGCCGCATTGCTCATTGTGATCGGCTGCACGATGCTGCTGGGCATCCGTTGATTGGCGTCGCGCCCGGTCTGCAACCATTCGGAAACCGCCCAGACCTGCCAGACGCGTAAAATGCCGTCTTCGTCGCTCATCCCACCACGGAGTTCATAGCCTCATGTCCGGTCTGGTCACACCCCACGGCAGTGATGCACTGAAGCCCCTCCTGCTCGAAGGCGAGGCACGCGATGCCGAAGCCCAACGCGCGCAGAGCCTGCCCCGCGTCACCATCAGCTCGCGCGAAGCGGGCGACCTGTTCATGCTCGGTATTGGCGGCTTCACGCCGCTCGAGGGCTTCATGGGCCATGACGACTGGCGCGGTGTCTGCGACGACATGCGCCTCGCCTCCGGTCTGTTCTGGCCGATCCCGATCACGCTGTCGACCGATGAGGCGACCGCCGACACGATCAGCGAAGGCAGCGATGTCGCGCTCTACGACGCCGAGCGGGACGAGATCCTGGCGACGATGACGGTCAACGAGAAGTACCGCATCGACAAGGCGCACGAGTGCGAGCAGGTCTTCCGCACCGCAGATGAGGAGCATCCCGGCGTCAAGATGGTGATGGCGCAGGGCGCAGTCAATCTGGGCGGTCCGGTACGCGTCCTGTCGCAGGGCGGCTTCCCGGAGAAGTATCCGGGCCTGTACATGACGCCGGCGCAGACGCGCGCCGCCTTCGAAGAACGCGGCTGGAAGACAGTGGCCGCTTTCCAGACGCGCAACCCGATGCACCGCAGCCACGAATACCTCGTGCGCATTGCCATCGAAGTCTGCGACGGCGTGTTGATCCACTCGCTGCTCGGCAAACTGAAGCCTGGCGACATCCCGGCGGAAGTCCGCACCAAGGCCATCTCGGCGCTGATCGACAACTACCTGCGCCCCGAGACCATCATCCAGTCCGGCTATCCGCTCGACATGCGCTATGCCGGCCCACGCGAGGCGCTGCTGCACGCCGTCTTCCGTCAGAACTACGGCTGCAGCCACCTCATCGTGGGGCGTGATCACGCTGGCGTCGGCGACTACTACGGGCCTTTCGACGCCCATCACATCTTCGACGAGATTCCCGAGGGCGCCATCCAGACCAGGCCGCTGAAGCTGGACTGGACCTTCTGGAGCCACAAGGTGGGCGGCATGGCTTCGCTGCGCACCTGCCCCGGTTCGGATGAAGACCGCGTCCTGCTCTCGGGCAGCAAGCTGCGCAAGCTGCTGTCGGAGAATCAGCACGTACCGGATGAATTCTCAAGGCCCGAAGTGCTGGAGATCCTGCGCCGCTACTACCAGGGCCTGGAAGATCACGAACGCGTGGAAGTCAAGGTGACCGGACACTCGGCACGATGACCGAAGCCCGTCCGTCGGCCGCGTCGCGCGTCGACAATCAGGTCTACATGGTGTTTCCCAACGACCTGAACGCCAACGACACGGTCTTCGGCGGCATGATCATGGCCCAGATGGACCGCACCTGCGCCGTGGTCGCCGACCGGCACGCGGGCAGCATCTGTGTCACCGCCAGCGTCGACGCCGTGCATTTCATGGCGCCGGCGCGGCGCGGCGACGTGCTTGTGTTCCACGCCGCTGTGAACCGCGCCTGGACGACGTCCATGGAAGTGGGCTGCAAGGTGGAGGCCGAGACCGTGGGCGGCGGCCCCCGCCGGCATATTCTGTCGGCCTACCTCACCTTCGTCGCCCTGGATGCGGCGGGCAAGCCGCAGCCGGTGCCTGCGCTGACCACGGAGACCGAGGCCGAGCAACAACGCTACCGGGAAGCTCAGCTGCGGCGCGATCTGCGCCTGCAACACGCCCATGATTTGCGCGCGCTTCGCGCCAGGGGGAAAAACGCGTGAGTGGCATTGGCATCGATGGCGTCCGGCAGATCGCCGTGACCGTCTCCGACCTGGATCGCGCCGTCCATTTCTACGCCGACGTGCTCGGCATGGACCTGCGCTTCCGCAACGAAAAACTGGCCTTCTTCGACTGCGGCACCACCCGTCTGCTGCTTGCCCTCAAGGGGCAGGACGACGCCGACGGCATCGTGTTGTATTTCGAGGTCGCGGACATCTTCACCGCCGTCGATACGCTGCGCCACAGCGGCATCGCCATCGAGAAGGAACCGGCCTGCCTGGCGCGAATGGCCGGCCGCGCCATGTGGGTCAGCTTCTTTCGCGACAGCGAGGGCGCACTGGCGGCGTTGATCGCCGAACACGCCGACGACGGCGGCACGGACGCGCCGGACGCGGCCTGAGCGCGCCCCGCGACTCAGGGGCAGTCGGCGTACCGCATGACGCCGTCGAGCAGGGCGCGCAGCGTCCCCGGCTCAGTGGCGGAATGCCCGGCATCGGGGATGATCTGCAGCTCCGACGCCGGCCAGGCGCGGGACAGTTCCCAGGCCGAGCGCGCCGGACACACCACATCGTAGCGGCCCTGCACGATCAGACCGGGGATGTGCGCGATGCGCTGCGTATTGCGCAGGATCCAGTCGGGCTGCTCGAAGAAGCCGCCGTTGACGAAGTAATGGCATTCGATGCGGGCGAAGGCTTCGGCAAAACGCACGTCGCCGAAGGCCGCCTCCGCTTCGGGTGAATTGCGCAGATTGCTGGTCGCGCCTTCCCAACGGCTCCAGGCAATGGCAGCGGCACGGCGTTGTGCGAGATCGTCGCCGGTCAGACGCCGGTGGTAGGCATGCAGCAGGTCATCGCGCTCCGCCTCTGGGATCGGCGCGAGGAAGCGCTCCCAGGCATCGGGATAGATCCAGCTGCAGCCGCGCTGGTAGAACCAGGCGATTTCTTCCGGTCGGAGCAGAAAGATCCCGCGCAGAATCAGGCTCTTGACACGCTCCGGGTGGCTGATGGCATAGCTCAGCGCCAGCGTCGAGCCCCAGGAGCCGCCAAAGACCATCCAGCGATCAATGCCGAAATAGTCGCGGATGCGCTCGATGTCCGCGATCAGATCCCAGGTGGTGTTCTCGCGCAACTCGGCGTGCGGCGTGGATCGGCCACAGCCACGCTGATCGAACAGGATGATCCGGAAGCGGTGCGGGTCGAAGAACTGACGATGGAAGGGCTGGCAGCCACCCCCAGGCCCGCCGTGCAGGAACAGCACCGGCAGCCCCTCCGGATTGCCTGCTTCCTCGACATAGATTTCGTGCAGCGTGGACACGCGCAGATGCGTTGTATGGCGCACCGGCACGGGCGGATAGAGACCATCCATCAAACAGCGGGCCGAAAAAATATGCGCATAGCTTAGCGACTTCCGACCGGGGAACGCGTTCTACCGAATAATGGTGGTGCAGCGTTGATACCGACTCGCTAGCATGACGCTTTGGTTGCGTGTCCCCTCCACCCCCGCCACGACTGCAGAAATGGCCCACTCCGCCCGCCTGTCGATCGCCATGCTGTGCCTGCTCGCGCTGGCGCCGGTCAGTCAAGCTGACCAGCGGCCCACGATTGATGCGTCGCTGCTCGAACGCCCGCCCATCCTGCAACCCGCGATCAGCTTCTGGCGCCACGTCTTCGGCCAATACTCGCAGCACCAGGTGGTGATCCACGCCCGCGACTATCCCAACAAGATCTTCACGGTGCTGGATTACCGCGACGAGGTGGCCCGCGGCGTGGATGCGGCCACCATCGCCGCCACGCGTCGGCGGGAGACCGAGCGCACCATCGCACGCATCGACGCCCTGCTCGGCGAGATTGCCGCCGCCAACGGGCGCCATGCGGCATTGAGTGACGACGCCAAAGCCATCGTCGAACTCTTCGCCGATCTCGACGACCCCGACATCTATTCCAAGGTGCAGGGTCGGGTACGGGCCCAGCAGGGCGTGCAGGAGCGCACCCGCGAAGGACTGGAGCGCGCCGGTCGCTATTTGCCGTACATGGAGGCGGTTTTCGCCGAGCGCGACCTGCCGCCGGTGCTGACCCGCCTGCCCCTGGTGGAATCCTCCTTCGACACCCGCGCCTACTCCAAGGTCGGTGCCGCCGGCGTCTGGCAGTTCATTCCATCGTCGGCGCGGCGCTACATGCGCCTCGATTACCTGCTCGACGACCGCCGTGACCCATGGAACAGCACGCGCGCCGCCGCCGCCCACCTCAGCGACGACTACGCCCTGCTGCAGGATTGGCCGCTGGCCATCACCGCCTACAATTTCGGACGCAGCGGCGTGAAGCGCGCGCTGGAGGCGGTCAACGGCGATTCATTGGCCGACCTGATCCGCGACTACGAACATCCGCGCTTCGGCTTTGCCTCGCGCAATTTCTACGCCTCCTTCGTCGCCGCCGTGGATGTGGAACAGGCGCGCGAGCGCTGGTTCGACATCCCGTTGCGACCGGCCGAGCCGGCACGTTTCGATGAAGTGGAAACGAAGCATTACGTGGCGTGGTCCACGCTGCAGCGGCTGTCTGGCTGGAATCGGGAAGACTTCCGCACGCACAATCCTGCCTACGGCGCATTGGTACGCGAGGGACAGTTGTTGGTCCCACCCAACCACCGCATTCGCGTCGCGCCGGGCCATGGAGCGGCCTTCGCGCGCGCCTATCTGGCGCTGAACGACGGTGAATTGCACGCACGCCAGCGCGAGGCCTTCATCACGCACCGCATCCGTCGCGGCGAAACGCTGTCCGAGATCGCACGCCGTCATGGCACTTCGGCATCGCGTCTGCAGCAGCTCAACGGTCTGCGCAGCGCGCACCACGTGCGCATCGGCCAAAGCCTGCGCATTCCCGCGCCGAGCAGCCGCAACACCACCAGCGTGGCGCGCGCTGCCGACGCCGCCGAGCGTCCTCGCCACCATCAGGTCGGCAGCGGCGAAACCCTTTCCCAGATCGCCGCGCGCTATGGCACCACGACCACCGAGCTGGCCGCCCTCAACGGCATCCGCAATCCGCGCGGATTGCGCGCGGGTCAGCGGCTGCGCCTGCCGGCGAGCGGGGCCAGCGCGCGCGCCGCCACTCCGCTCGACGCACATCGCGTCAGCGATGGCGAAACGCTGTCCCTGATTGCGCTGCGCTACGAGACCTCGACCGATGCATTGCGGGCGCTCAACGGCATCGATGATGCCGACCGCTTGCGGATTGGCCAGCGCCTGCGTGTGCCGGCCACCGGCACTACGCATGTGGTGGCGCCCGGCGAGACCTTATCCGGCATCGCCGACCGCTATCGTCGACCGCTGCGCGCTCTGCTCGCCGCCAACCGGCTGCAGGACCCGCACGCCTTGCGCGCAGGGCAGACCTTGACCATCCCTGGGGTCAATGGTCCTCAGCGCCACCGCGTATCCCCCGGAGAGACCCTCTGGGACATCGCCCGCTTACACGATCTGCCGCTGGCGCGCATCGTGGCGCACAATGCGCTGGAGGATGCGGACAGCATCCGACCGGGCCAACTGCTGGAAATCCCGAATTGAGCCGCGCGGCTGCCTTAACGGTGGCCGCGCTACACTGAACGACGAACTGACGCGGAGGCTTGCGCATGGGCGACAAGCGACTGAAAACGCGACTCCGTGACCTGGAGCATGCAAGCGACTACAGCAGCTGGCGCGAAATCGCCGAGGAGCTGGACCGGCTCGAGGGCGTGGACCAATGGCGCGCCGACGACACCTCCGACGACTACGACTATTTGCTGATCAAGGAGCGCCTGGCCGAAATGCAGGCCCTGCGTTCGGCCGGCGACGTGCGCCGCCTTGCCTTCGCCCTTCACGAGGGGCTGCACGGGAACATCGGCAACATCGCCAATCCGGCGCTGCACCAGGTCGCGCGCTGCGGCACCAAGCACCTCATCGAAAGCTATGTGCACGAGGTGTCTCGCTGCATCGACTACATCTCGGCCGGCGACTTTCCGGACTTCCCGCCTGCCGAGAAGGTGCTGTTCTTCAAGCGCGTCGGCACGGTCTTCGGTCGCTCCGCGCTGATGCTCTCTGGCGGCGCCTCGCTGGGCATGTTTCATCTCGGCGTGGTCAAGGCCCTGTTCGAACGCGGCCTGCTGCCGCGCGTACTGTCGGGCAGTTCGGCCGGGTCGATTATCGCCAGCATGGTCTGCGTGCGCACGGACGAGCAGCTTCCACAGCTGTTCGAGCGCGACAGCCTGAATCTGGAGGCTTTTCAGCGCGTTTCACTGCGCGGGGTGCTGCGCAACGGCAGCGTCATGGAAGGCGGCGCGCTGCAATCCTGCCTACAACGCAATATCGGCGACGCCACCTTCGAGCAGGCCTTTGAATCCACGCGTCGCATGCTCGGCATCACCGTATCGCCGGCGGAAATCAATCAGCAAGGACGCCTGCTCAACTATCTGACCGCACCGCACGTGCTGATCAACAGTGCCTCACTGGCGAGCTGTGCCATTCCCGGTGTCTTCCCGTCGGTCATGCTGCAGGCGCGCGACTTCAACGGTGACATCGAGCCCTACATGCCCTCCAAGCGCTGGGTGGACGGTACGCTCAGCTCGGATCTGCCCATGCTGCGACTGGCGCGGCTGCACAATGTCAACCACTACATCGTCAGCCAGACCAACCCGCACGTGGTGCCTTTCCTGCACGACCGACAACAGGAACGCGGCATCGGCCCCTGGGTCCGGGAGCTGGTCGGCTCCAGCGGCAAGAATGCGCTGAAGGTTACGCGCAAGCACTTCGCCACCGGCAGCGCCGTGCTGGCGCAAGCCTATGGCGTGGTTCGGCAGCGCTATTCAGGCGATGTCACGCTCTATCCCAAGCACTCGCCACGTCAGTTGATGCGCATGCTGGCCAATCCCACCGCGGATGAGATCGACGCCTATATCCGCGAGGGGGAGCGCAATACCTGGCCCAAGATCGCCCGCATCGATACCCAGACGCGCATCTCGCGGGCGCTGGAAAACGCGACCGCGCGCCTCAAGACCCATACCCCGGCCCATACCAGCCGGGCACGGCCGCTGCGCGCCGTCACCGACCAACTCAGGCGGCGATGATCGTTATCGAGCACCGCATCGCCGCCGGACGACCGGCGCGGGAATGCCTGTGGTACGCCGCCGACTTCCGCAATCTTCCGCAGTGGGACCGGAGCGTCACCGCGGTCGAGAAGATGACCGAAGGCGCCATCGGCAGCGGCGCCCGCTTCGAATTGCGTACCCGCAACGGCATGCGCGAGCAGCTGTTGCACTACGAAATCCTGCGTTTCTCGCCGCCCTATGCGGCCACCCTGCGTGGTGAAGGTGACGGCGTCACGGTCGTGGATGACATTCGGATCGAGTCCACCGACCGCGGCTGCCTGCTGCACTGGCGCGTGGAAATCCGTCTGCGCAGCGGCTGGCTGGAAAACCTCGCTCGCCCCTGGATCCAGCGCAACGTGCAGCGCGCCGCACAGGCCCTTGAACGCGCGCTGCGCGCACCAGAACCGGCACGGCTTGGTTTTGGTGGCCATCTCGCCGACCGACTAGTGCTGCCGGGCGCTGCCCGCTTCACCCGACAGGGCTTTCAGGCGGCACGCCTGGCGCCCATCGTGGAACGCGCCGAGGGCCGCCATATCGTCGTCACCGGCGCGACCTCCGGCCTGGGTGAGGCGGCCGCTACCGCGCTGGCGCGGCGCGGCGCGCGCCTCACCATCATCGGCCGCGACGGCCAGCGCCTGCGCGCGCTGGTCAAGCATTTGCGAGTGGATTCGGGATGCCGTGCCCGTATCATCGAGGCCGACCTGCTCGACCTCGAGCAGACGGCCCAGGCCGGCCGACAGCTGTTGCAGGACGATCCACCGGATGTGCTGATCAACAATGCCGGCGCGCTTTTTGCAGGACGGGACGAATCACCGCAGGGTTTCGAGCGCGCCCTGGCCATCAATGCATTGTCCCCCTTGCTGCTGATGGACATGCTCGGCCCCGCCATACCCTCGGGCGGCCGCATCATCAACGTCGTCAGCGGCGGTATGTATCTCACACCGCTGCGGCTGCACGATCTGCAGTACCACCAGGTCCGCTATGACGGCGCCACCGCCTACGGCCGCGCCAAGCGCATCCTGACCGTGATCGGCATGCGGCGAGCACGCGCCTGGCCGCATCTGGCCGTTCATGCCATGCATCCGGGCTGGGCCGATACGCCGGGCGTGCGTCGGTCGCTCCCTGCCTTCCACCGCCTCATGCGTCCGCTGCTGCGCGACGCCGTCCAGGGAGCGGACACGGCCGTCTGGCTGGCGCTGAGCGCGGCAGGGGCGGAGAGCCGCAACGGGGTCTGGTTCGACCGCGTCCCCCACCCCATTGACGTGGTGCCGAGCACGCGTCTGCGCAGCGCGCAGATCGACGCGCTTGACGGGCAAATGTGCACGCTCATCGGGCCGTGGCTGTCTACCCAGGGGGCGGCTGCCTGACACTCTGACGTGAGCGCTGCGTGCAGCGCACCCTACCGCGTGAGAGCCGATGGACGCAGCCCACTCAGAACCAGCTACCGTACGCCCCAGCAACCAGGAGTCTTACGCACCAGCCACCGCTCGCGGTCGCGCCACGCGTCAGCGCCTGCTGGAAGCGGCCATCGCGGAATTCGGCGAGAAAGGCTTTCACGCCGCCTCGGTGAGCGCGATCACCACCCGCGCCGGCATTGGCCAGGGCACTTTCTACATCTATTTCAGCTCCAAAGAAGCCTGCTACGCAGTGGTGGTGGAAAGCGTCAGCCGCCTGCTGCGCCGCGCCCTGCTGCGCGGCTTCAGCTTCCTGGATCTTGAAAGCTGCCTGCGCGAAAGCTTTGCCGCCTATCTGCGCTTCTGTGCAGACCAGCCCTACGCGATGCGCGCACTGGGTGAGGCGCAGTTCATCGACGAAGCGATCTGGCGCGAGCACACGCGCCGGCTGGTGCACTGCTACACCGATCTGCTCGAGCGGCACGCGGGGGCCAATACACCGCACACTGAACGCGAGTTGCACGCCACCGCCATTGTGGGTGGCCTGCATGGCGCCGCACAGGCGCTGGTGGCCAGTCTTGAGGAAAGCGGTGAGGAAGCCGCCGGCCTGATCCATCATCAGGCCGACGCCCTGCGTGACGTCGCCCTCTACGGCGTCGGGCCTCGCCCGCAGATGCCGCCGCTGGCCGGCTAGCGCGCCTCCACGCGGAAGCGCACGCGCTGTTGTGCCGTGGTGTCGGCCACCGCGTAGTTGATCTGGACGTCAACGCTGTCCCCCGGCTCCAGGCTGCCCTTGGGCGCGATGAACATCAGGTGCTTGCCGTGCGGCTTGAGCGCGACAGTGTCCCCCGCGGGCACCTCAATCGACGGCAGCGCACGCATGCGCATCATGCCGTCCGCATGATCCATGGTGTGCATCTCGACGCGTTCGTAGGCAGCGCTCGACAAGCCCTGGATGACCAGCGGCGCCTGCCCCTGGTTGCCGAAGGTGAGGTAACCGGCCGCAGTGTCGCGTCCCGGCGGCGGTAACACCAGTCGCGGCTCACTCACGGTCAACGACGATGCAGCCTCTGGCGCTGCGTCTTGATCAGTGCTGCAAGCCGCGCCTGCCAATGCGCCGAGCAGGAGTGCCGTGGGGAGGAGGGAACGAAGAAGCGGCATCATGGTGTCAGACATCCTTGGTGGATTCGGAAGGAAGACAGGCCGGCAGCCCGCTGGCCAGATCGGGATATTGCCACCGAAAGCCCAGCTCATCGCGCAGCCGATCCACGCGCAGGCGCTTGCTTTCTTCCATGAAGGACCACATCGCCGCACTCAAGTGCGCCCGTGCTTCCTCCGGGGGCAATTGCGGTGGGGCCGGCAGTCCGAGCAGGGCTGCACAACGCAGGAAGTAGTCCGTCATCGTCGTCGGATTGCCGTCGGCCACGTTGTAGGCCGTACCGCTCTCGCCGCTCCGCAACACGCACACGGTCGCCGCGGCCAGATCGTCGACGTGGATACGGTTGGTATAGGGGGCGCGATCCGCCGTGATGACGGGGGTGCCTTCCTGCAGTCGCTGCAGCGGCAACCTGCCCGGTCCGTAGATGCCGGGAACGCGGATCACCACGTAATCGCCGCCCGTTTCGCTGCGCCAGGCTGCCAGCTGGCGTTCGGCATCGGCACGCCGCTGCCCGCGCGCGCTCTTCGGCGCGATCGGCGCCGATTCGTCGATCCACTCGCCGCCGCTATCGCCGTACACGCCCGAGGTCGATAAGTAGAGCAGACGGTCAATCCCCGGACAGGCGGCCAGGCACCGCGCCAGACGGGGCTCCTGCGCGCCCTCACGCGGCGGCGGCGCCAGCCAGATCACGGTGCCTTCGAGTGGCGGGGCCTGCGTGTCCAAGTCGCACTGCATGGCACGCAGCCCCGCGACGTGCAGACGCTCTACGCTTTGTTCGCTGCGCACGACTCCGGTAGGCTCCCGCCCCTCGCGCTGCAGGCGCTCCGCCACGCGCATGCCGACATCGCCGCAGCCGACAATCCACACTGCTTGCATCATGACCCACCACGTTCATTTGGGAGACAGCGGCCAGTATTTTGCCGCAGCTCCAGATCAGACCCTCCTTGACGCCGGCCTGCAGGCGGGCATCGCCCTGCCCTATGGCTGCGCCAGCGGCACCTGCGGCGCCTGCCGCTGCCGCATCCGCAGTGGATCCGCGGTGGAGGCGCGTCCCAATCGCGTCTTGTCCGATGCCGAACGCGCCGCCGGCTATGCCCTGCTGTGTCAGGCGCACGCGCACAGCGACATCGTGCTCGAATGGCAGGCGCCGGCGGGGACGCCAGCAGCGCGGCCGGCCATTTGGCCGTGCCGTCTGCAGGAGCGGCGCTGGCTTTCCAGCGATGTGCTGGAGGTGCGCCTCAAACTACCGCGCGGTGATGCGCCTTTTCGCTTTCTGCCTGGTCAATACGTCGACTTCCTGTTGGACGACGGCGGCCGACGCAGCTTCTCGCTGGCGGCGCCACCGACCGATGACACCATCGAGCTGCACATCAAGATCACGCCGCACGGCCGCTTTGGCCGGTACATCGCCGAACAGCTCCCGGATCGCGCCATGCTCCGTTTCGAGGGTCCGCTGGGCGCCTTCCATCTGCACGAGGCGGAGCGACCGACGCTCCTGGTGGCGGGCGGAACCGGTTTCGCCCCGATCAAGGCCATGGTCGAAGACGCCATCCAGCGCGCGGACCAACGGCCGATGCACGTGTTCTGGGGTGCGCGACAGCCCGAGGACCTCTATCTCGATGCATTGGTCAGGGAATGGACCGCGCACCATGCGCACATCCGGTACACGCCGGTGTGCGAATCAGTCCCCGAGGACTGGACCGGTGCGCACGGACGGGTCCACGATGCAGTCAGCGCGCACTATCCCGACCTTCGCGGACACGCGCTCTACGCCAGCGGGCCGCCGGCCATGGTGGCCTCCATCAAGGCCAGCGCCCTGCAGTCGGGCCTGCATCCGGACCATCTGCACTACGACAGCTTTGACGACGCACACGTGACGTGGCCAGGCACACCGTAGATCGGACAAGTCATGCGGAGGTCACTGCGCTTGGGGCATAGTGCGGCTTCGACTTCGAGAGAGCATGCGATGCACTTCATCAAGCGATTGTGCGGATCATGGTGCGCCGCCCTGTGGATTCTGGCGATGCCGCTGACGGCCACGGGCGCCGAGTTCACCGTTGCGCGTCCCGCTGCCGATGCCGCACAGCCGCTGCCAGCCGGCATGCTCACAACGCCGGTCCTTCAGGCCGCGCGCGTCATTGATCTGCCGCTGACGGTACAACACGGCAGCTGGTCCTTCCCAGCCGATGGGACTGCCGTCTGGCGGCTGCAATTGCGCACCGCGGACGCAACCTACGTGGGCCTGCAACTGCAGGATCTTCAACTCCCGCCGCACAGTCGGGTCACGCTGTCCAGCGATCAAGGGCAGAGCGGCCCCTTCAGCGACCGCGACCGAGGGGGTGACAACACGCTCTGGCTGCCGCTGGTGCACGGTAGCGATGCAGTGCTCGAGATTGTGCTGCCCGCCGCCTCAATGTCGGAACTACGCTTCGGCGAAACCACCATGCAGTACGGGGTGGTACCGCTGGATGGCCGCCGCCCGCAGACCAAGGCGGAGGGCGATGCCGGAGCGTGTCACAACGATGTGGCCTGCCCCGTGGGCGATGACTGGCGTGCTGCGATCGACGCCACCGTGCTGCTGGTCGTCGCCAACAGAAACGTGTGCAACGGCGTATTGCTCAACAATAGCCGTGGCGACGGGGCACCGCTGATCATCACCGCCGATCATTGCGGCATCCGCGCGGATGGAGACGGCGATGGCTTTCCCGCCGCATCGGTCACGGCCATCTTCAATTTCCAGAGCCAGCAATGCGACCGCAGCGTCGGCGTTTCCTCCGAGGACCGAATCACCGGTGCAACGCTGCTGTATCGTGATTCGCGTTCCGACACCAGCCTGATCCGGCTGGACCGCGCACCGCCCGCCGCCTTCAACGCGTATTACGCGGGATGGGATGCCACCGGCAACGGCGCCAGCCGCGGCAGCGGCGTGCACCATCCCGCGGGCGATCTGAAGAAGATCAGTCTGTTCGATCAGCCCGTGCAGAAAGAGATCGTGACCATTACCGATGGCGCGATCATTGGCAGCCGCGACCAGACCGTCGACGCTTGGCGTGTCGCCTGGTCGGACGGCGTGACCGAATTTGGCAGCTCGGGATCCGGACTCTGGACGCCGCAGCAACAGTTGATTGGCGTGCTGTCCGGGGGGCGCTCTGCCTGCGGTCGCGCGGGCTTTTTCGGCCTCGGCGGCAGCAATGATGTGGTCGGGCCGGACTTCTACGGCCGACTCGAGGTGGCCTTTACCCGCGCGGGTGCGCTGGGTACGCCGATTCAGCGCTTCCTCGACCCGACCGGCAGCGGTGTGCTGCGCCTCAACCAACGCACCGGCGGGAATGCCCCACCGGCCACCGGCGGCAGCGGCGGCAGCACGGGGACACCCGAATCCGGCGGCGACGGCGGTGGAAGCCTGACCTGGATAGCGCTGATCACCCTTTTCGGCGGCGTCCTGCTGCGCCGCCGACGGCCCGCCTGAGCGCGGGCACGGCGGGCACGCGCATCGCGTGCGGCGGCAGAATTGTTACCATGAGATGACTTAGATCACCGCATCGACGGCCGGCTGCATGTCAGTATCCGCCCGACTCGATCTGCCGCCCGAAGGTAAGGAGTATCCGTGGAGAAGAACGAGCAGCCCCGCTTCCAGCGAGACCGCAACAGCATGGCTTTTTTCCGGGGCTTCCTGCGCAAGCCCGAAGTCGTGGCTTCCGTCATCCCGAGTTCACGTTATCTGGAAAAGCGGATCGTTGAGGCCTGTGATGTGCATGACGCGAAGCTGGTGGTGGAGCTCGGACCGGGCACCGGGGGCACAACCCATGCCCTGTTGCAGGCCATGCCGGCCGACGCCACGCTGCTGGCCATCGACGTCGAATCCGATTTTGTGCGCATGCTGAATGCCTTCGGCGATGATCGGCTGGTGGCGCATTGCGGCCGTGCCCAAGACATCGCCAGCATCCTCGCCGACCACGGCCTGCCGGCACCGGATGTGGTGGTCTCCGGCATCCCTTTTTCCACCATCAGTCACGCCCAGGGAGAAGAGATCATTCGCCGCGTCTGGCAGAGCCTGAAGCCGGGCGGGAAATTCGTGGCGTACCAGTTTCGCGACCGGGTCGCGATGCTGGGGCGCAAGCTGTTGGGCGCGCCCACCAGCCGCCTGGAACTGCGCAATGTCCCCCCGATGCGCGTGTACCAGTGGTTCAAGGACGCCGTCGTCGAGGCGCACGACGCCGCCGCCTAGGTCGCGCAGCAGTCGCGGTTCACGCAAGGCCGCGCGGTGGCAACCGCGCGGCCTTTCTCATTTTCGCTGGTCGCTTTGCCGTTAAGCGCTGAGCGCCCGACGCAGGCCTTCTTCGTAATGCTGCCGGGCGGCTTCCGGCTGCTCGGTGGCGCTGCACAGCAATCCGTATTCATAGTGCGCTTCAGCACTGGGCGCCTGTTCGATCAATGCGTCCAGGTAGCTACGCGCCTTGCCCCAGAGTCGGTTGCGGCGGCAGGTGTGGGCCGCGGCGAGCAGCAATTCAGGCTGCTCGCCATGGCGCTGCAGCCATTGTTCCGCGCTGGCCAGCGCCGCCACGTGGTCCGGCGTTTCGGCACGCAGAAACAGACGGACCATGACCGGATCCCAGCGCTGTTCCAGGGCCCGGTGCACTACCGTCATCAGCTCCTTCTCGGCGTTGAGCCGATAGAGCGCCTCCGCATACAACCGCTCGGCATGCACCGTCTTGCGTAGCGTGGCGGGCAACTGCGCCCACAGTTGACGCGCCTCGTCCAGGCGCAGCGCTTCGGCCAGGGCACCGGCAAGCGCTTCCAGGGTGTACTCCGTCCATTGTTCGCCCGCCCAGCCGCGCGCCTTTTCGGCCGTGCAGAGCAGCTCATAGGCGGCGCGCCAGTCGTGCTGGGCAAGCATGACCTGCGCCAGTGCCGGATAGAGCCGCGGATGGGAGGGGCTGCGCTGGCGTAATGCTTCCAGATCAGCGCGCGCGGCCTCGAGGTCGCCCCCTTCGATGGCGTACTTGGCCTGAAGCAGCGTGGTGGCCTCACCGACCAGGCCATCGTCGATGACCGCCGCGCGTTGCAAGTAGTGCGCTACGCGATCGGAATTGCGCTGCCGATGTGCCGCCATGGCCGCGATCAAGTGGTGTGCGCCGGCTTCCTTACCCTCAGGCAGGTCTTTTTCGACGGTGACTTCGGCGCGCTCGAAGCGGCCCGCGAGCCACTGCATCAGGCCCTGCTTCAGGGCCCGGTGCTGCCGATTGGCGCGGCGTCGTTGCAGGCCTTCGCGCACGCTCGACGGCAACCGGATGCCGGCGCCCAGGGCACGCAGCAGCAGCAGCAAGGCCACCAGCAGGACCACGAGGGCAGCGGTGAAGCCGACCACGGAGGTCTCCAGCATCCAGTGACCGTAGGTGACCAGCACATAGCCGTTGTCGGCACGCAGGTAATAGGCCGCCGCGGCGCCCGCCGCGAACAGCAGAAGGAGGAGCAGAACGGCGCGCATCAGGACGCTCCGCGCACGCTCGCCGTCACCGCACGCAGCCGGGTCAGGCTACGCGTGATGTCCGGAAGGTCGACACGGAGTACCTCGCCCTGGAGATCATTCAACTCCTGCATGGCGGCCTGTACCGCCGCGTCTTCGCTGGCGTATTGCGCATCCAGCCAGCGGCGCGCGTCCTCGAGCGCAGCCTCGTAGCTCGCCTGTTCGCCAGCCATCAACGCGGCGCGCGCCGTTTCCAACCGCAGCAGCAGCACGCTGCGCACCAATCCATCCTGCTCCGGCGCCATCAAGGGCTTGACCGGGACATCGGTCCGGCGCACGACGAAGACGCTGGACAGAGCGTCACCGACGCTTTGCAGCACGCGCTCCCACGCAGGCAAGGCGCTATCCGTGGTGGCCTCGTCCGGCAGCGTCGGGGCCGTGGTATCCGGCACACCACCCCGCAGACGCAGCGCGTCGGAGCGCTTGATCAGCGCCGAGAGCTGGAGTGCGAGGGCGGCGCGATCCACTTTCTGGACGGCGCGCAGAGCGCTGCGCTCTTCGGCGATGGTCTCGCGCACCGCGAAGAAGCGAGGGTCATTCAATGCGGCCAGACGCTGATCGGCGAGGCCCAGGGCACGACGCGCGCCGTCGATATCCCCGCCGAGTTGCAAGCGTTCGTTGGCGCCCAGCAACAGCTGCTCGACGGCCACCAAATGCGCCTGGGTGCGCCCGGCGTCGACAATGCCTTCAATCTCGCGCAGCTTGCTGGCCTGCGCCTCGCTCTGTTCGGTGAGAGCAGCGATATCGTCGCTCAGGCTACCCGCCTGCTGTGCAGCGGCGCTTGCACGTTGGCGCGCCGCATCGAGGGCGTCCTTCTGGTCGGCAAGGCTTTGCTGTAACCGGTCGACACGCTGGACCGTGGCCGATTCGATGCGCTGCAACTGCTGCCACCCCCACCAGCCTGCGGCTGCACCTGCGGCCAGCAGCAGCAGGATCACGAGCACAATCCACCAGCCGCCCCCGCGACGGCGCGCCGATGCCGCCGGAGCCGCGGGCGGCGCCGGGGGCGTGCCGGCGGCGTCAGGCTCCGATGCCGGCGCGGGATCGGCCGGCGCAGACGCTTCAGGATGCGCCTCGGTTGCGCTCCCGGCGGCGGGCTCGGCGTTGGTTGCCGCGGCGGCGTCGGCGTTCTCCTGAGCGCCGGTCTCCGTGTCGTGTTCGTTCTTTGGCATGGTGGGTAGTGTATCGGCTGCAGCCAGCAATGCAGCGTTGGACATGGGTTGTGCGACGGCATGCGGGCCATGCATGCCCCGCGCACGGCAGAAGTCCGCCACCCTCTCACTGGGAACCACCAGCGGCATCTCGGCCAGACGGCGCCGCGTCGGCGCATCGCTGAGCGACCACAGGCGGTCCGCAGCACTGACGCTGGTCAGAATGGCGATGTCGGCATCCGCCACCTGCGTCCCGACCATCTCGCTGCTATGGTCGATGGCCTCGAGGCGATAGACCGGCAAGCTGTCGACGCGCGCGCCGCGCGCCGCGAGCATGTCGCGCAGCGTCTCGCGCGGCGCTTCGTTGCCAATGATGACGACGCGCTGTCCGTCGACCGCGCTGAACTCGGGCAGGGACAGCAACGCCTCGGTACTGAAACGGTGTTCGGGCACCGCCGCGGGCGGATGCCCGGCGGTTTCCAGTGCCGTCGCCGTGGCCGCACCGATGGCGGCCGTGCGGGCCCATCGTTCGGGAGCCGCGGCTTCGGACAGGGACACTGCATTGGTGCTGGTGAAAATCCACCAATCCGCGTCCGCCGCCGCCTCCAGCTGCGCCTTGCGTTCCTCGTCACTGCACACGGCCTCAATCGTGAACAAGGGCAGGCTGATGGCGCGCCAGCCTTCCTGCTGCGCGCGCCGCGCCAGTGCACGCGCCTGATGCCGGGGCCGGGTGATCAGCAGACTGACGCTCATGCCTCGATCCCCATGTCGGCGAGAATGGCGCGGGCGCCCTGGTCGAGCAGACGCTCCGCCAGTGCGACGCCGGCCGTGGCCGCATCCGCGGCGGCGGACTCGATATGGTCACGCACCAGTTGACTGCCGTCCGGGCTGGCGACGACGCCATCGAGCTGGATACGCCCTTCCCGCAACCGGGCATGGCCCGCCACCGGTACGGTGCAGGCGCCACCCAGGCGGGCCGACAGCGCGCGCTCCGCGTCCAGGCGGATGGCGGTGTCCGCGTCATGCAGCGGCGCCAACGCCGCCAGTGTGGCGTGATCCGCCGTACGCACCTCGACGCCGATGATGCCCTGCGCGCAGGCCGGCACGAAGTACGCCGGATCCAGAGCCTCACGGATGCGCGTGTCCAATTCGAGGCGGCGCAGACCGGCACAGGCGAGCATGATGGCGTCGAATTCGCCGTCGTCCAGGCGCTGCAATCGCGTGTTGACGTTGCCCCTGAGGGTTTCGATTTCCAGGTCCGGACGCATGGCGAGCAGTTGCGACTGGCGGCGCAGACTGGCCGTCCCCACGCGCGCGCCCTGCGGCAGGTCCGCCAGGCGCGCCAGGTGGTTGCTGACGAAGGCATCGCGCGGGTCCTCCGCTGGTAGCACGGTGGCAATGGCGAGCCCGTCGGGCAGCTGCGCCGGCACGTCCTTCATGGAATGCACGGCGATGTCCGCACGCCCTTCGAGCATGGCCATCTCCAGTTCTTTGACGAACAGCCCTTTGCCACCGCTGGTGGCGAGACTGCGCGACAGTTCGCGGTCGCCCTGGGTGGTCATCGGCACCAGGCGGACCGGGAGCTCGGGATGGGCCGCGTGCAGCCGGGCAGCGACGAACTCCGCCTGCCACATGGCGAGTGGCGAGCGGCGCGTGGCAATGCGCAGGGCTTGCGCTTCAGCAGCGCGGCCCGTCATTCGCTGCCGGAGCTGTCCTGAATAAAGCGACGCACCTCGGGCAGGCGGCGGCGCGACACCGGAATCAGCTGGTCGGCATGGCGCACGCGTAGCCAGTGGTGCTCTTCATCCCCTTTGCCGCGTTCCAGGCTGTGAATGAAGCGGGTGGCGACCAGCGCCTTGCGATGCACGCGGATGAACCACGGCGCGAAGTCCTGTTCGAGCATCTTCAAGGACTCTTCGATCAGCACTTCCCCGTGCAGGTGGTGCACCGTGGTGTACTTCTGGTCGGCGAGGAAATAGACCACGTCAGACCAGGGAATGCGCACCAGCCCGTCGCGGGTGGTGGCCAGCACGAATTCGCGCTTCGGGGTCTCGCCCGAGGCTTCCCGCGGCGATGCCTGGTGGGCGCGGCTCGGACGGCGAACGCGCAGCAGTATGTCTCGCAATTTTTCTTTTCGTATGGGCTTGAGCAGGTAACCGGCGGCGGCCGCATCGAAGGCCGACAGCGCGTGTTCGGCGTAGGCGGTCGTGAAGATCACTGCGGGCGGCATGTCCAGCTCATTGAGTTGGCGTGCCACCTGCAAGCCATCCATGCCTCCCATGCGGATGTCGAGAAAAACGATGTCCGGCTGCTCATCGTCAATCACATCCAGTGCGCTTTCCCCGTCGCTGGCCTCTCCGACGACCTCGTAGCCGGGAAACTCGGCTACCAGACGGCGGAGGCGCTCCCGCGCCAGCGGTTCATCGTCAACGATTATGACTCGCATAGTTCTGTGAACTCTCTGATTGTTCTGCGTCCAGTGGTCGCGCTGGCAATTGAAGGCGTGCGCAGAAGTGCTCTTCTCCCCGATGCAACGCTAATGATGCCTCAGCACCGTATAGTAGGCGTACCCGCTGGGCAATATTGCCTATGGCCGTGCCTGAGCCCTTCTCATGTTGATCGGCATCGGCAGGCGGCAAGGGGTTGATCACCTCCACCACCAACGTCTCGCCCTCAAGCACGGCGCGAACCACGATGGTGACCGCGCCCACCGCGCGCGCCGCCCCATGATGCACCGCGTTTTCCACCAGTGGCTGGATGGTGAGGCGCGGAATGGACATCGGCATCACGTCCTCGGCCACATCCCAGTCAATGCCGAGACGGGCGCCGAGACGGGTCTGCTCGATGCGCGCGAACTTCCGCACCAGATCGATTTCTTCGGCCATGGTCACCAGCGGATCGCCCTTGGCGAGGCTGGCGCGAAACAAATCGGCAAGATCCTCCACCATGGTTTCCGCGGCCGCAGGCTTGATGGCGATCAGCGCCGCGATGCTGTTCAGGCAGTTGAACAGGAAATGCGGCCGTATGCGTGCCGACAGCGATTGATAGCGCACCTCGCTATCGGCGCGGATATGTTCCTCCCACTGTGCTCGGAGCGAGAAATAGCGCAGCATGAGAAAGCCGAGCAGCCCCGCCACCACCGCGTTGCGCAGGATGAAATAGCTGCGGCTCTCGTCGCCCAGTACGCTGGGATCCAGCACTTCGCGTGACAGGGAATAGCCGACCGCGCTGACCCCCATGGCCACGGCCACGATCAAACTCCAGGCCAACAGCAACACCGGAAGATTCTTGCGCTCGCCCAACCATCGACGAAACAGACACAAGCCCGCGGCTGATACCAGGGAGATCGTCTGCAGGTAGGCCGATATCAGCACGAAGCGGGCAATGAGCAATTGCGCCGAACCGGGTGTCACCAGCGCAAACACGAGCGCCATGATCTCCACGAGCAGCACCAGCGCGCCCAGTCGGGAGAGCCGACAGAAATCCGGCAGGACGGCAGCAGCCGACTCGGCCCCCGTGTGCGCCGCAAATTTCATCGGCAGCTCCCATGCATGTGGCTGCCTATACTAGCCGCCCCGTTTTCTCGTTCCCTGCGCACCATGTCCAACGCCAAATTGTGGGGCGGCCGATTCTCGGAATCGACCTCCGAAGCTGTCGAAGCCTTCAGCGAATCCGTCAGCTTCGACGCCCGTCTCTGGAAACACGATATTGCCGGATCGAAGGCGCATGCGCGCATGCTGGGACGTGTCGGGGTGCTGCCCGCCGCTGACGTGGAGGCAATCTGCGCGGGCTTGGACGCCATCGCCGGCGACATCGAGGCCGGGCGTTTCGAATGGCGTACTGCGCTGGAAGATGTGCACATGAACATCGAGCAAGCGCTAACCGACCGCATCGGCGAGGCGGGCAAGCGGCTGCACACGGGACGCTCTCGCAACGACCAGATCGCCACCGATATCCGGCTGTACCTGCGCGACGCCATCGATGATCTGGTGGCCGACCTGAACCGCCTGAGCGAGGCGCTGCGCGCACTGGCGGAGCGCGAGGCCGACACCATCATGCCCGGCTTCACCCACCTGCAGGTCGCCCAGCCGGTGACCTTCGGCCACCACATGCTGGCGTGGCGCGAGCAAATCCTGCGTGACCGCGACCGCTTGCTCGACGCCCGTCGCCGCACCAATGTCTGCCCGTTGGGTGCCGCCGCCCTGGCCGGCACGGTGTACCCCATCGACCGCGCCTATGTGGCCGAGCAGCTGGGCTTCGACGGCGTCACCGCCAACTCCCTCGACACGGTGTCGGATCGCGACTTCGCCATCGAATTCGTGTCAGCCTGCAGCCTGCTCATGGTGCATCTGTCGCGCTGGAGCGAGGAACTCATCCTCTGGAACACCCCGATGTTCGGCTTCGTGCAATTGCCTGATCGCTTCTGCACCGGCAGCTCGATCATGCCGCAGAAGAAGAATCCGGATGTCCCCGAATTGGTGCGGGGCAAGAGCGCGCGCACCACCGGTGACCTGATGAGCCTGCTCATGCTCATGAAAGCCCAGCCGCTTGCCTACAACCGTGACAACCAGGAAGACAAGGAACCCCTGTTCGACGCCCACGACACGACCGCAGCCTGTGTCGCCCTGTATGCCGAGCTGATCCCTGCCCTCAGCGTCAAACGGAGCGCCTGTCGCGAGGCCGCGATCCAGGGCTTCTCCACCGCCACCGATCTTGCCGACTACCTGGTCCGCAAAGGCATGGCCTTCCGCGATGCCCACCACGTCGTGGGCAACGTTGTCGCCCATGCCGTACAGCAAGGCACCGACCTGGCGTCGCTGCCGCTGGACACCCTCAAAGGCTTTTCGGCCACCATCGAATCCGATGTCTTCGAGGTGCTGAGCGTCGAAGGCTCCGTGGCGGCGCGTGATCATGTGGGTGGCACGGCGCCGGCGCGGGTGCGGGCGGCGGCGAAGGACGCGTCTCGGGGTTCTTGATTCGGTGGAGATTGCCCTCTGTCGAATCCTGTTCGCACGCGTTGCCTTAGAAACCAACGCCATGATGCCCAAGGGCGGCCTGGGCCGGCCCGGACGTCCTGTCCGGGCGATCGGCGCGCCATGCATTAAAGGCGCGGAACTCTGAGCGATGGTGGTCATTGAGCCAGCCCCAAAAACTGGACCTCTGTGCCAAGGGTTCCGCGCTCTGAAGCAACCCACTGTCGAGTGAACCACTGAGAACGCGCGGCTGACTTTTGTTCCGGCAAAAGTCCGCAAAACCAGGGCGCCCACGGGTGGCCTGGCGCCAAGGGCACGGTTAGCTTGCCGCGATGTCGCGTAGCGACGAGCCCTTCACCTTCCCCTGCACCCGCGCCGGAGTAGCGCCTGCGCGCAGGGGATGGCTGGCCATGGACGGCCAGCCAAGGCCTGTCACGACAG
>JALEHA010000225.1 GCA_022763315.1 Algiphilus sp. | reverse complement strand
TGAAGGCGCAGCGCCCGCGTTGCGCCGCGCAGGAAGGGCCAGCCCCCATAGAGCGCCACGGGGGTGGCCAGCAGCAGTTCCGCCCAGCGCAGGATGCTGGCCTGTGCCGGGTCGATGGTGCCGAAATAATGACCGCTCGCCAGCATCATCACCTGCATGCCAAGAATGGCGGCGACGCCAATCCGCTTGAGCGCGGTCCGACGCTCCTTGCGGGCGGCGGCCTCGAGGGAGGCATCGCCCAGCGGCGATGGCCGGAAGCCGGCCGCGGACAGCGCATCCATCAGATCGGACAGACGATGCCGTCGCGTATCCCAGCTGAAGGTGGCCAGGCCCGCGGTGAGCTGCACCTGAACGTCCTCGGTGAAGGGCGCCAGCGCACGCTCCACGTGCCGCACACACGCGCCGCAATGCATGCCGTCGATGCCCAGAACGGCTTCGCGCCGCGCTCCGCTGCTGGGCGTGCTGACCACGTCCAGCAAGGGCGCAGCATCAAAGGCTGCCCAATCCGCGGCGCTCACTGTTCGCGCGTCTCCTCGGCGCTACTGAGACCGGCCAGCCGGTCACTGCGGCCCTCCACCAGCGGCGAATAGCTGTTCTGGCTCGCGATCATCAGGGTGGTGATGCCCGCCACCACCGTGACCAGGGGAATGCCAATGACCAGCATCAGTTCAAGAGGAAGACGACGCAGGAAGGTCATGGCAAGGCTCCGGGAATGAATCGACCGGTCTGACGGGTAGAGATACCGGGATCGTCGGTGGCGGTCGCAGTGAAAGTGATATCGAAGGGGCGGTCCGCGGCGTCCGCCGGCATACGCGCACCAACGGTCAAAGGACGGGTCTCGCTGCCTTCCAGGGTGACGCGCTCTGGGTGCAGATCCAGGACGCTGCCGTCGGGACGGGTTGCCTGCAGCGCAAAGCTTCGAGGCGCCTCGCGCTTATTCGTCAGTCGCAGCACGAAGACATTCTCGATGATGCCGCCCGGCAGCTCGCGATAGAGATTGTTGCGATCGCGCATGACATCCAGCTCCACCGGCGAACGCATGACCAAGGCAGTGACCAAGGCAGCGCCGATTACCAGCCAGACAACGAAGTAGCCAATCATGCGCGGGCGCAGGATGTGGAAGCGCCCTTCCGCGTCGTGGCGCTCGCTGGTGTATCGGATCAGGCCGCGTGGTTTACCGACGTGATCCATGATGCTGTTGCAGGCGTCGACGCAGGCGGCACAGGCGATGCACTCGTATTGCAGGCCGTCGCGGATATCGATGCCGGTGGGACAGACCTGCACGCACAGCGAGCAATCGATGCAGTCACCCGCCACATTGCCCTCGCGCTTCGCCAGCCGCTTGCGGGGTTCCCCGCGCTTCTCGTCGTAGGCGATGATGAGGGTGTCCTTATCGAACATGGCGGACTGGAACCGGGCATAGGGACACATGTATTTGCACACCTGCTCGCGCATGAACCCCGCATTGCCCCAGGTAGCGAAGCCGTAAAAGGCGCTCCAGAACAGGGCCCAACCACCCATTTCGAAGCGCGCGATATCTGCGATCAGCTCCTTCATTGGCACGAAGTAGGCGACGAAGGTGATGCCGGTGATGGCGGCGAAAACGATCCAGGCCAGATGCTTGCCACCCTTGCGCAGGATCTTGTTCGGCCCCCAGGGCGCCTGGTCCAGCTTGATGCGCTGGTGGCGCTCGCCTTCGATCCAGCGCTCGATCCAGAGGAAGGATTCCGTCCACACCGTCTGCGGACAGGCATAGCCGCACCACAGCCGACCGCCGAGGGTGGTGAACAGGAACAGCGTCAGCGCCGCCAGAATCAGCAGCCAGGAGAGCAGGAAGAGATCCTGCGGCACCAGCGTGAGACCGAAGACGTGAAAGCGTCGCGCGGGCAGATCGAAGTGCACGATCGGCTCGCCGCCGATGGTGATCCACGGCATCAGGTAGTACAGCCCCAGCAGTACCACCATCGCCAGTACGCGCAAACGGGCATAGCGTCCACGCGCCATGCGCGGATAGATCTTCGGCTCCGACTCGTACAGTGACGTTGTCTCGGTCTGGGCTTGCTGACTCATGCGTTCCTTCGTAGATGATGTCGCGCGTTATCGGGGGCGTCCGGCCAGCGACCAGGCAATCACTGCCGGCACCAGTGCGATCAGCCAGATCACCGCAAAGCAGCCGGCAAGGAGGCCCCAGCCGGGTCGGTCACCGGAAATGAGCAGGGTTTCCCACGCCATCAGCAAGGCAAGCAGCGCAAGCACGGCGCCGATGAAGGCGGCCCAGCCAATCGAGGCGGCGCGCCGGAACCGGTAGGACCAGTCCGGCGCGCGCTCGCGTTCGACGAGGATCTGGGGATCCTTCATTCGGCGCCGCCTTCATTGAGACCCAGCACATAGGCCGCCAACAGGTCGATATCCAGCGCACTCAGGGCGTTGCCGAAAGCCGGCATATTGCCGTTTCGGCCGAACAGAATGGACTGGCGCACGGCTTCCTCACTACCGCCGTAGAGCCATTCACCGTTACGCAGATTCGGCGCCCCCATCAACGGATTGCCCTGGCCGTCGGGCCCATGACACGCCATGCAATTGCGCTGAAAGGTCTGCTGCGCCAGCGCCAGACGCTCGCCCCGAAGATCGGCGTTGTCCCAGTTGCGGACGTACTCGATCAGGGCCGGAACAGCTTCCTGATCCAGCGTGGCGTAGAACTGCGGCATCACGGCCTGGCGGCCCTTGGCAATGGTGGTGTGAATCGCCTGCGCGTCCCCGCCCCAGATCCAGACATCGTCCCGCAGGTTCGGGAATCCCACGGCGCCCTGGGCATTGACGCCGTGGCAACCGGCGCACTGAATGGAATACAGCTCACTGCCGAAGCTGCGCGCCGCCGGATCACCGGCCAACTCCGTCACGCTCTTGCCCTCGAATTGGGCATAGAAGCTCTGGCGCTGTTCCTGCACCTCGGCCAGTCGCTCATCGTGTTGCTTGTGCTGGCTCCAGCCGAGCAGGCCGGGGAAGTTGCCGAGCCCTGGGTAGGCCACCAGATAGCCCAGCGCGAAGACGATGCTGAGAATGAAGGTATGGAGCCACCAGCGCGGCAGCGGGTTGTTCAGCTCGCGCAGGTCCTCGTCCCAGACGTGGTCCTTCTCGGCCCCTTCCGCCACTTCTCCCGGCTGCTTCTTGGAGGTCCAGATCAACAACCAGACGCAGGCAAGAATGTTCAGGAGAACGACCACCGTGACCGTCACACTCCAAAAGGTACTCATGAGCGGTTCTCCTTGCGATGGGCCTCGTGTCCATCCTCTTCTTCATCGTTGAACGGCAGTCGTGCCGCTTCCTCAAAATCCGCCTTCTTGTGGCGGCTGTAGGCCCACACGCAGACGCCGAGAAAGGCGATCATGGCCAGCAGCGTGACGATTCCTTGCAGCATCAGTTGACCTCCTGCGGTTGCGGTGGGCGCAGACCCTGGAGATAGGCGATGAGGGCATCCATCTTGGTCTTGCCCGATACCTCATCCGGCGCCGCGGCGATCTGCTCCTCGGTGTAGGGCACACCGATGCGCTTCATCGCCCGCATCATGGCCTGGACCTCCTGCTCGTCCAGATCCTTCTCGGCCAGCCAGGGATAGCCCGGCATATTCGACTCCGGCACCAGATCCCGCGGATTGATGAGATGCAGGCGATGCCACTCGTCGCTATAGCGACCGCCGACCCGCGCAAGATCCGGCCCGGTGCGCTTTGATCCCCACTGGAAGGGATGGTCGTAGACGAACTCGCCCGCTACCGAGTAAGACCCATAACGCAGGGTTTCCTCGTGCAACGAACGCACCATCTGCGAATGACAGCCGTAGCAGCCCTCGCGTACATAGACATCGCGGCCGGCCAGACGCAGCGCGCTGTAGGGCTCCACGCCAGGTGCGGGCTCCTTGCTGATGCCGGCCGCCATCAGCGGCACGATCTGGATGAATCCGCCGACACTGATCACCAGTGCGATGAGCACGGCCATCAGGACAATATTCTTTTCAACCTTTTCGTGGTTCATGCCCGGGCCTCCGCGACGGTGAACTGCGCCGCTTGCTGGCCGGCGATCGTCTTCCAGACATTCCAGGCCATGATGAACATGCCGGACAGGAAGAGAGCGCCGCCCAACAGACGAACTGCGTAATAGGGATAGGTGGCGTTGAGCGCTTCCATGAAGCTGTAAGTGAGGGTTCCGTCATCCTCCACCGCGCGCCACATCAGGCCCTGCATGATGCCGGCCACCCACATCGAGGCGGCGTACAGCACCACGCCGATGGTGGACAGCCAGAAGTGCAGATTGATGGCCGGCACGCTGTACATCTCCGAACGGCCCCACAGCTTCGGGATCAGCGCGTAGAGGGATCCGATGGAAATCATCGCCACCCAGCCGAGCGCGCCAGAATGCACGTGGCCGATGGTCCAGTCCGTGTAGTGCGAGAGCGCATTCACGGTTTTGATCGACATCATCGGCCCTTCGAAGGTCGACATGCCATAGAAGGACAACGACACGATCAGGAACTTCAGGATCGGGTCTTCGCGCAGCTTATGCCAGGCGCCCGACAGCGTCATGATGCCGTTGATCATGCCGCCCCAGCTGGGCGCGAACAGGATCAGCGAGAAGGCCATGCCCAGCGACTGCACCCAGTCCGGCAGCGCCGTGTAGTGCAGATGGTGCGGGCCTGCCCACATGTAGATGGAGATGAGCGCCCAGAAGTGGACGATGGACAGCCGGTACGAAAAGACCGGCCGGCCCGCCTGCTTGGGCACGAAGTAGTACATCATGCCGAGGAAGCCCGCGGTCAGGAAAAAGCCCACCGCGTTGTGGCCATACCACCACTGCACCATCGCATCCACCACGCCCGGGTAGACCGAGTAGGACTTCCACATGCTGACCGGGATGGCGGCGTTGTTGACGATATGCAACATCGCCACGGCGATGATGAAGGCACCGTAGAACCAGTTGGCCACGTAGATGTGCTTGACGCGGCGTATGGCGATGGTGCCGAAGAAGACGATGGCGTAGGCCACCCACACCACGGCGATCAGCAGCGCAATCGGCCACTCGAGCTCAGCGTATTCCTTGGATTGCGTGATGCCGAGGGGAAGCGTGATGGCCGCCGCGACGATGACCGTCTGCCATCCCCAGAAGGTGAAGGCAGCCAGCTTGGGCGCGAACAGCGGCGTGTGACAGGTGCGCTGCACGATCCAGTAGCTGGTCGCGATCAGAGCGCTGCCGCCAAAGGCGAAGATCACTGCGTTGGTGTGCAGTGGCCGGAGGCGGCTGTAGGTCAGCCAAGGCGTATCAAAGTTGAGCGCCGGCCACATCAGCTGGGCGGCGATGAGCACGCCCACCGTCATGCCGACGATGCCCCACACCACCGTCATCAGCGTGAACTGACGGACGACCTTGTCGTGATACTTGGCCGGCGAAGCCGGAATCGTCGTAGCCATTGGGGCTCCTCCCCTATCGAACGGCGCACATCGTCCGGCACGCGCCCACCTGCCGCGATGACCTGGATCAATAGCGCTCTCGCCCTGCGGCTCAGGGCGCAGCACGAGCTCAGCCGATTGCCGCGACCCAGGGCTTGGCGCATTGCTGCGCGCAGCGGCGACCAGGTCTCCGCCGTGCCTATCGCCAGCACTGACGGGTTGGCAGGAAGGGCATCCTGCGCAGCCATTGACAAATGACCTTGGGTCATTAATAGTTGACCCATGGTCACTACTTCCACGCCACTGCGGCGCGCGCACCACCCCGCGCAGCAGGCGGACCGTCGCAGGCGCATCATGGAAACGGCGCGCGGCTTGCTGGCTGAGACGCCCTACGAGCGATTGGCGATGGCCCGCATCGCGCAACAGGCGGATATCGCCAAGGGCACGGTCTACCTGTATTTCCCCACCAAGGAAGCCCTCTTCGTCGCATTGCTCGGCGAAGAGCTCGAGGACTGCCTGCGTGCCCTGGACAGCGCGCTGAACCAGCTGCAGGCGCCGGCGGCGCCGGAGCGCATCGCCCGGACCTTTACGCAGGCCATCGTCGCCCGACCACTGCTGCGCAAGCTGATTGGACTGCTGCACGTGGTGCTGGAGCAGAACATTGACGAGACAGCGGCGCGCGCCTTCAAGCAGCGCCTGTACGCGGGCCTCGCGCCCTGTGCCACGACACTCGAGCGCCTGCTGCCTGCCTGTGCGCCGGGTGACGGGTTCCGGCTCATGCTGAATGCACACATTCTGACGGTCGGCTGGCAACACGCCGCCGATCCAGCGCCTGTCATCCGCAAGGTGCAGGCTGACCCAGCGCTATCCGTCTTCGCGGTGGATTTCGCGACACAGTTCGAACACACCTTTACGGCCGTATTGCGCGGCTGGACCCCGGGAGGACCCAACGATGGCTGATCAAGACCTGAACGGACAGACCGCACTGATAACCGGCGCTTCCAGCGGCCTCGGTGTCGATTTCGCACGCGAACTCGCCGCGCGCGGGGCCCGACTCATTTTGGTGGCGCGGCGCGAGGCGCAGTTGCAGCAGGTCTGTGAAGACTTGCGTAGCAGTTACGCAGCGGATGTGTCCTATCGCGTTGCCGATCTTGGCGATCCTGCGGCCTGCACCGCGCTGCACCAGGCGCTGAGCGACGCAGGCGAGAGCGTCGACATACTCATCAATAACGCCGGCTTCGGGCTCTTCGGGGATTTTCAGGATCTTTCCTGGGAGCGGACCGAGCAGATGCTGCAAGTCGATGTCGTTGCCCTCACCCATCTCACCCGGCTCTTCGTCAACGGCATGGTGGCGCGCGGCAGAGGCCGCATCATGCTGATCTCCTCGGTGGGCGCCTTCCAGCCGTCGCCGGGTTACGCCGCCTACGCGGCCGCCAAGGCCTATGTACTCAGCCTCGGGCATGCCTTGCACTTCGAGCTGCGTGGCAGCGGCGTCACCTGCACCACCGTCTGCCCGGGCGTCACCGCCACCGAGTTCCTGCAGGTCTCGGGCCAAAAGAAAACCTGGTTCCACAAGGCCACGATGATGACGAGTGCGACCGTGGCGCGCATGGGCGTCAAGCGCATGCTGGCGGGCCGGCCGGAAATCGTGACCGGACTCATCAACGCGCTCAGCGCCTTCTCGATGCGTTTCCTGCCGCGGCAGCTGCAGGCATTGGTCGCCTTTTTCGCCATGCGCAACCACTAGCCCGGCACGGCGCATCGCGGCATTGATGTCCGTCGCCCCATGGCGACAGCCAACCACTACAATGCGCCACTCGATTTCGGCGTGCGCTGGCTGTGGGACAAGGTACCGCGTCCCCGACCGCGCACCCTCGCGACTACGGGCCCTTCTCCATGGCATCTGCTGGCCTTCGACTGTCCACCCGCGTCACCAATCTGCACGACCGGCTACGCCGCCCGGACCGGCTGGTGTTGGCGCAGACCGCGCCCTTTGAGGTCATCGCACGCCGCGAGATCGTGTCCCTGCGGCACTACCCACCGCCCCTGCCGGGAACTGCGACCAAAACGCCGGTCATAGTGGTCCCGCCGGCGGGCGTCAATATGCTCATCTACGACCTCTTCCCGGATCGCAGCCTGGTGGCGCACCTGCGCGATCAAGGCCATCCCGTCTATCTGATCGATTGGGGGGCGCCGACGCGCCGGCACGCGCACTACACCATGGGCACCTACCTGCAGGACTTCATGCCGGCCATGCTGGAAGCCGCGCGTGCCCACTGCGGCCAGCGACGCGTCGTGCTGCATGGCTGGAGCCTGGGCGCCCTGTTCAGCTACGCCTATGCCGCCCTGGGGGATCCGGATCTCGAAGCGCTGGTGCTGCTCGGCCCGCCCTGCGACTACCACGCGCCGGGAATGGTGAATCGGCACCTGGCCGGCCCGCTCAAGGCGCTGTCCCGGCGTACCGGCTGGAAGGTCCATGACAGCCCCAGCGTGCTCTGGCACGTGCCCGGCTGGGCCAATGCGCTGGGCTTTAAGCTGATGAGCCCCGCCGGCACCCTGCGCGGTCATCTCGAGCTGCTGCGACGCCTTGATGACCGCAGCCATGTACAGGCACACGCTACCCACGCCGCCTTTCTCGACAACATGGTCGCCTACCCGGGTGGCGTAGCGCAGGACATTGTGCAATTCCTGATCACGGACAATGTGCTGGCCAGGGGCAAGCTGCCCATCCGCGGCTGCAGCGCCCGACTGCGCGATATCAGGACAAGGGTACTCATCGTCGTGGGCGACAAGGACCCCATCATCACGCCCGCTGCGAGCCAGCGGCTGGTGGACTTGATGGCGCAGGCGGAATGCACCGTCTTCACCGTGCCCGGCGGGCACATGAGCATCGTCAGCGGTCGTGAGGCCCCGACGCGTATCTGGCCCGAGGTCGACCGTTGGCTGCAAGGCGCCGCGCCGGCCGCTGCCGCCTGAGGCGCGTAGCAGCCAGCCTCAGCGCGGCAGGCGAAACCGGCTGTCGTCCAGTATCACCTGCCAGTAGAGATCCGAATAGATCTCGACAGCGGTGATATCGCGATACCCGGCGTGGAAGTACACCGGCGAGCGCGGATCGAGCTGGAGCCGATCGTGGTACACGAGCTGGTCGCCTCGATAGCCCTTGACGTGGACCCCGCTGCGGCGCGCCTGCGGCCAGGCAACACCGATATAGCTGCCCTCGAAATCAAAGGGCTGATCGTGGGCAATGCGCGCCGGGTGACCGGAACTGTTGTAGGCCAGAAACTCTGACGAGATGGTGCCGTTGACATAACCCGCGCCTTGATAGAACAAGTTGTGCGTCACCAGCCAGTTCTTCCACAGCAATCCGCGATAGCCGTTGGGGATCTCGTACACGGTATTGGTGGTGATCAGGTCATCGAAGCGCACCGTCACCGGTTGTCTTGCCGGGGGCGCCTCCCTTGCCTCGGAGAAGAAGGCGGCGGAAAGGACCTGCGGATAAAAGCCCATGGCCACGCGTCGACGAACCTGCTCGCCGCTCTCAAGATCCTCACGAATGAGCTGCCAGGCGCCATCCATGCCGGACACGCGGAACTGCCCCTGAGGTCCGAGCGCGATGGTGCGCATACTGCCGTCGGGGCGGATGGCGCGTAGCGCGTATCGCCCGGCATCGCCACCCACCTGGCCCATGATCTGCGGCCGCGGAGATACCCCGAGCGGCTCCATCACGCGCTCGGCAATCAGACCCGCCGGGGCCCCATCGCGCTCCACAAAGGAAACCGTTTCCTCGCGCGCGCCGGAGGTGACCTCCCACTGATCCGGAAGGTGTGCCGTAAAGCGGTACGGCTGTGCGCGGTGTATGACGCCGGCCGATGGATCGCGCGACATCTTGAAATTAGCGAAGCCGTTGATATTGGAGCGATGAACGCGGGTGCTGCCGTCGGGCCGGCTGAGCTGCACCGGCAACCCAGCATAAGGTCGATCGGCAAGATCATAGATGCCGTTGCGATTGACATCGCGATAGACAAACCAGGAGATGTTCAGCGACGATGACGACGCCGCTCGCTCGGGCAACGGCAAGAAGCCGGGCGCGAAAATGGCCAACGCAACCACGCCCAGCACCCCGGTCGCCAGGACCAGCCCCCACAGCACCCTTG
>JALEHA010000031.1 GCA_022763315.1 Algiphilus sp. | reverse complement strand
GCACGCTTGCGCTTGCGCTCCTGGCTGGGCTTCTCGAAGTACTCGCGCTTGCGCACGTCGGTGATGACGCCGGCGCGCTCACAGGTGCGCTTGAAACGGCGAATGGCAACTTCGAAGGGCTCGTTGTCACGAACGCGGACGCTGGGCATAGGCAATGATCTCGCATTGGCGGTCCGGACCGCCGGAAAAAGGGGCGGCATTGTAGGCCGGACACCGCCGCAATGCAAAGCTCCAGGGCGGGAGCCACCTGCCTGCTAGCATTCGCGGGTGACTAAGATACTCGCGATTGAATCCTCCTGCGACGAGACCGCCGTCGCCATCTATGATGGCAGCCTCCGCGCGCATGTACTGCACTCCCAGACCGACCTGCACGCCGCCTATGGTGGCGTCGTCCCCGAACTCGCTGCCCGTGACCATCTGGCGCGCATGACGGGGCTGCTCGAAACGGCCTGCGCCCAGGCCAGCCTGCGGCCTTCGGCGCTGGATGCCGTGGCCTACACGGCGGGCCCCGGCCTGGCCGGCGCGCTGCTGGTGGGGGCGTCCTCCGCCAGCGGCATCGCCCTGGCTTACGGCCTGCCATTGATTCCGATCCACCACATGGAGGCGCATCTGCTGGCCCCCATGCTGACCGACGACCCGCCCGACTTCCCCTTCGTGGCCTTGCTGGTCTCGGGCGGGCACAGCCTGTTGGTTGATGTTGCAGCCCCCGGCAGCTACTGCCTGCTCGGCGAAAGTCTCGACGACGCGGTGGGCGAAGCCTTCGACAAGACCGCTTCGCTGCTCGACCTGCCCTACCCCGGCGGCCCCCATCTGGCAAAGCTCGCAAGCCTTGGGGTGCCAGGCCGCTTCCCGCTGCCGCGCCCGCTGATCGACCGACCGGACTGTCAGTTCAGCTTTTCCGGACTGAAGACCGCCGTGCGCCTGCTGCTGGAAAAGCAGGAGACGCTGGACGAGCAGACCCGCGCCGATATCGCCCGCGCCTTCGAGGACGCCTGCGTGGATGTGCTGGTGGCCAAATGCCATCGCGCGCTGCAGCAGACCGGCTACACGCGCCTGGTGGTCGCAGGTGGCGTATCCGCCAATCTGCGGCTGCGCACCCGGCTCGGCGAGGAATGCACCCAGCGCGGCGTCACCCTGCACCTGCCGCCGCCGGCCTTCTGCACCGATAATGCCGCGATGGTGGCCTACGCTGGCTGGCTGCGCCGCCACGATCCACCCACCACCTCCCCGGACGTCTATGCCCGCTGGGCACTCGCGGATCTACAGCCGCCGCGCGAGGCCAGCACCCATGTCTGAGCCCACGGACTGCATCGTGTTGCGCGGCATTGCGGCGGAGGCCATCGTCGGCGTCTACGACTTCGAGCGCCACCAAACGCGGCCGGTACCGATCGACCTGACGCTGTGGTGCGACCTCCGCGCCGCCGCCGCGTCCGACGACGTGGCGGAGACCATTGACTATGACGGCGTCACCCAGACGGTGCATCAGGTCTGCGCGACGCTGCAGCCGGCGCTGATCGAAACCCTGGCGGGCACCATCGCCACGCGCCTGCTGGGGGATGCCCGCATCCGCGCGGTCACGGTCACCGTCCACAAGCCGGGGGCCGTGGCCGGGGTGGAAGACATTGCAGTGCGCCTGCATCGCAGCCAGGCGGAGCATCCCTAGCCGCGACCGCTATCGGGGCTAGTGCGCCGGCAACTCCGGGAAGCTGCCGTCCGCGCCCAGCGCATAGATCGCCCCGGCCGCCACACCGCGCGCCGCCGTTTCCCCCGCCACGCCGGCGGCGATGACGGTGAGTTTGGCGGCATCGCAACTGGCACGCCGGCAGAGATCGCGCAAGGCCTGCGCACGCGCGCCGGACTCGCCTGCATCCGGAAACAACGCCCCCTCCAGACGGCTGCCGGCTTCCTGGAGACTGCGCCCCACCTGATCGCAGCGTGTCAGGACGCGGTCCAGATCGCTGCCGTCCTCGCGCGTCAGCGCCTGGGCCAGCACAAAGAGGCGAGCGCCGTTGTGCTGCAGGCGTCCGAGCTGTTCGATGGCGCGTGCGGGAGGAATGGCCGTATGCACCGCCGCATCGTCGGCCTCCGGCAACAGGGCCTCCAGTTCGATGACGACGATGGGCGCTTGTGAGGACACAGTGCTTTCCGCTGACGGTTCCCTGGCAGTCTAGCCTGACAGCAGGGAGACATCCGCCACCCGCCGGCAGGCAGCATCCAGCTGGGCAAGCAAGGCGAGCCGATTGGCGCGCACGGCTGGATCCTCATCCATCACCATGACGGCATCGAAAAAGGCATCGACCGGCGCCTGCAAGGCTGCGAGTGCGCGCAGGGCGTCGGTGTAGGCGCCCTGCTGCAGATGCGCTTCCTGGATGGCGGCCTGCGCGGCGAGGCTGCTGGCAAGCGCCTTTTCGCTGGCATCGCTGAAGGCGTCCGGATCGAGTGCGGCCCCTTCACCCCCCCCAGCCTGACGCAGCACATTGCGGGCGCGCTTGTGCGCGGCCGCCAGTTGCGGCGCTTCCGGCATCGTCAGAAAAGCGGAAACCGCCTGCGCACGGGCCGTGAAATCGTGTACGTCGCGGATGCCGAGCGCCGCCACCGCATCGAAGATCTCGCGCCCGATGCCTCGCTCGGCCAGGATGCCGCGCAGCCGCTCGCTGACGAAGTGCCAGAGCTGCTCCAGCGCCGCGTCGCCATCGCTGTCAACCGGCTGCGCCTCCAGGGCGCGCCGTAGCCAGGCGTGCAGGTCCAATGCGAGATCGCCCTCGATCACAATTCGCAGCACGCCGATGGCAGCCCGGCGCAAGGCGAAGGGATCCTTGCTGGCGGTTGGCGGCTGGCCGATGGCGAAGATACCGGCCAGCGTGTCGAGCTTGTCGGCCAGTGCGACCAGACGCCCCGGCACGGTATCGGGGATCGGCGCACCCGCACCCGCCGGCGCGTAATGGCTGGCAATGGCCTCCGCCACCGCCGCGGTCTCGCCGCTCTCACGGGCGTAGTAGCCGCCCATGAGGCCCTGCAGCTCAGTGAATTCGAAGACCATCTGCGTCGCCAGATCGGCCTTGCACAGTGCAGCGGCGCGCTGCGTGGTGACCACATCCGCATCGAGCGCTTCGGCCAGCGCACGCGCCAGCGTGGTGACGCGCTCGGCCTTGTGGGCCACGCTGCCAAGCTGCTTCTGGAAGGTGACCTTCTCCAGCTTGGGCAGGAAGGCGTCCAGTGGCTGACGGCGATCCTGGTTCCAGAAGAACAGCGCATCGGCCAGTCGGGGGCGCACCACGCGCTCATTGCCCGCAATCAACTGGGCCGGATCCTTCGATGCGATATTGGCCACCGTGATGAAAGCCGGCTGCAGCCGACCCTCGGCGTCGAAGACGGTGAAATAGCGTTGATTGGTCTCCACCGTGGTGACGATCACCTCCGGCGGCAGCACCATGAAATCCTGGGCAATGCGGCCGGCCACCGCGACCGGCCATTCGACCAGCGCCGTCACCTCATCGAGCAGCGCGTCGGTGATCCGCGCCGTGCCGCCGCATTCGCTGGCCACGGCTTCCACCTGATGACGGATCGTCTCCCGCCGCGCTGCGCTGTCCGCCTGGACAAAGGCCGCATGCAGCGCTTCGGCATACCCATCGGCATGCGGGAGCGCGATAGCCTCCGGAGCGTGGAAGCGATGCCCGTAGGTGCAGTTGCCAGCCTGCAGCCCAAAAGCGGTCAGCGGGAGGACGTTGCCCCCGTGCAACGCCAGCAGCCAACGCACCGGCCGTGCGAAGACCACATCCGTGCTGCTCCATCGCATACGACGCGGCACCGCCTGGTCCAAGCGCGCCACGATCTCGGGCACGGCCTCGTTCAGGACCTCAGCCAGTGGTCGGCCCCCGGCGACGCCTTCGTACCAGACATAGCCGTCGCGCTGGATCAGCGCCTCGGGCGCGATACCGCAGGACCGCGCAAAACCTTGTGCCGCCTTGGTGGGCGCCCCTTCCGCGTCGAAGGCGCGGTCCAACGCCGGGCCCTTGCGCTGGATCGGCTGATCGGGCTGTACGCCGCTGACCGCCGCCACCTGCACGGCGATGCGCCGCGGGGTCGCGAAGGACGTTGCCGCAGCACGCGGCACCCCGGCACGGTCCAGCGCCTCGCACAGCGCCGAGCGAAGGGCGTCGGCCAGCGGTTGCACATCCCGGGCGGGCAGATCTTCGCAACCGATCTCGATGAGCAGGCTCGCCGGGTTCATGACGCCACCGCCGCATTGCCAATCGGGAAGCCGAGGGCCTCGCGAGCGTCGTAATAGGCCTGGGCGCAGGCACGCGCCAGGGCCCGCACGCGCAGAATGTAGGCTTGGCGCTCGGTGACCGAGATGGCGCCGCGCGCATCCATGAGATTGAAGGCATGCGAGGCGTGGCAGACCTGCTCATAGGCCGGTAGGGGCAGGCCCGCCTCGACCAGGCGCTTGCAGGCGGCTTCTGCAGCGACAAAGCTGGCTTCCAGCGCCTCGACGTCGGCATGCTCGAAGTTGTAGGTCGACTGCTCCACCTCGTTCTGGTGGTAGACCTCGCCGTAGGTCATGCGCCGGCCGCCGGCATCGGACCAGACCAGGTCGTAGACCGACTCAACCCCCTGGATGTACATCGCGAGTCGCTCCAGGCCATAGGTCAGCTCGCCGGCCACGGGCCGGCACTCCAGACCGCCGACCTGCTGGAAATAGGTGAACTGGGTGACTTCCATGCCGTTCAGCCAGACCTCCCAACCCAGACCCCACGCGCCGAGGGTGGGTGATTCCCAGTTGTCTTCGACGAAGCGGATGTCGTGTACCAGCGGGTCGAAGCCGAGTTCGCGCAGGCTCCCGAGATACAGTTCCTGCAGATCGTCGGGTGCGGGCTTCATCAGGACCTGAAACTGGTAGTAGTGCTGCAGCCGCATCGGATTATCGCCGTAGCGGCCGTCCGTGGGGCGGCGCGAGGGCTGCACGTAGGCGGTGTTCCAAGGCTCCGGCCCGATGGAGCGCAGGAAGGTCGCCCAATGGAAGGTGCCCGCGCCCACTTCGATGTCGAGCGGCTGGAGGATGGCGCAGCCCTGCTGCGCCCAGTAACCCTGCAGACGCAGGATGAGTTCCTGGAAGGTCATGAGCGCTCGGCGCTTCGTGCAATCGGGCGCAGAGTATAACGAGGGGCCCTGGCCATGCGCGGGGCACGGCCCCGGTGGCCTCGCTGGCGACCCAAAGCTGCCACGCGATGGGACCGCAACCGGCGGGACGATGCAGCCTGCACCGACGGACCAGAACCGCCTGTGCGGTCGGCAGTGTTGCACCGAGTCCGGGCGCGACGCGAGGCGATGGTGCACAATCGCGCCGGCCTATCGCCACACGCACCGGGTACTTGGCACGATTTCTGCGTAAACCTGGCGCAGCGGCGCGCCTTCGAGGCGCGGCGTCCTTTCACACATCGCTGCAGGAGAAAAGTCAATGTCAGCGCAAGACGCAATGAAGCTCATCAAGGAGAAAGGCGCGAAGTTTGTCGACTTCCGCTTTGTCGACACCAAGGGGAAGGAGCAGAACGTCACCGTGCCCTCCCACACCATTGACGCCGACCTGTTCACGGACGGGAAGATGTTCGATGGCTCGTCGATCCAGGGCTGGAAGGGCATCAACGAGTCGGACATGATCCTCATGCCGGAGTCCGATTCCGCCTTCCTCGATCCCTTCTTCGAGGAGCCGACCGTCGTGCTGCGTTGCGATGTGATCGAGCCCGCCACCATGCAGGGCTACACCCGCGACCCGCGCTCGCTGGCCAAGCGTGCCGAGGCCTACCTCAATGCTTCCGGCATCGCCGACACCGCCTTCTTCGGCCCTGAGAACGAATTCTTCGTGTTCGACTCGGTGCGCTGGAGCAACCAGATGGGTCACACCTTCTATCAGATCGACTCGGAAGAGGCGAGCTGGAACTCCGGCAAGGAGTACGAGCTGGGCAACATGGGCCATCGCCCGGGCGTCAAGGGTGGCTACTTCCCGGTGCCGCCGGTCGACAGCCTGCAGGACATCCGTTCCGCCATGTGCCTGACCCTCGAGGAAATCGGGATCACCACCGAGGTCCATCACCACGAAGTCGCCACCGCCGGTCAGTGCGAAATCGGCACCAAGTTCAACACCCTGGTGAAGAAGGCCGACGAAACCCTGGCCTACAAGTACGTCGTGCACAACATTGCGCACCAGTTCGGCAAGACCGCGACCTTCATGCCGAAACCGCTGGTCGGCGACAACGGCAACGGCATGCACGTGCACCAGTCGCTGTCGAAGGACGGCAAGAATCTGTTCGCCGGTGACGAGTACGGCGGCCTGTCAGAGACCGCGCTGTACTACATCGGCGGCATCATCAAGCATGCCCAGGCCATCAACGCCTTCGCCAACCCGGGCACCAACAGCTACAAGCGACTGGTCCCGGGCTTCGAAGCGCCGGTGCTGCTCGCCTACTCCGCGCGCAACCGCTCGGCCTCCATCCGTATCCCCTATGTGGCCAACCCGAAGGGCCGTCGCATCGAGGTCCGCTTCCCGGATTCCCTCGCCAATCCGTACCTCGCCTTCTCGGCCATGCTGATGGCCGGCCTGGACGGCATCCAGAACAAGATCCATCCCGGCGACGCCATGGACAAGGATCTCTACAACCTCCCACCGGAGGAAGACGCCAAGATCCCGCGCGTGGCGCATGGTCTGGACGTGGCGCTGGATGCGCTGGATAAGGATCGCGACTTCCTCAAGGCCGGCGACGTCTTCAGCGACGACCTGATCGACGCCTACCTCGACCTCAAGATGGAAGAAGTAACCCGCTTCCGCATGCACCCCCACCCCTGCGAGTTCGACATGTACTACAGCATGTAGCACTGCGCGCAGCGTGCGGGGCCCCACGCAATGGGGTGTAGCGTCGCGAATCGACGCCCCGCACGCTAGCAAATGGTGGGAAGGCCTCGGACGGGTTCCGGGGCCTTTTTTTGTTCAGGGCACGCGCAAGGGATGTTCGGGTGTCCCAGCCAGGTCGACCGGGTCGACAGACACCCCGGCGCGACGGCACCAGCGCGGACGCGATGCACCAGAAGTAAACAATTGCCGATCCAAGCACCGGCTGATGGCGTGAGGCCCCGCACTCCCATGCCCCAATAACAGGCATTTCATCTGCGGCAGACCATGCCCCGGCCTGAAATGCCCTTTTTCGGTGCATTCTGACCAAAATTTCTTCATAGTGGTGCACATAAGCACACTTATAGTGCATTCAGTGCACGCGTCAGCATGAAGCAATGTCACGCCCTGTTGTGATGCTTCTGGAGCTGGCCTGTTCCTTGCAAGGCATACCACCATGAAATTCACCGCACGCGCCCGGCTCAAGAGCGACCTGGTTCTGGAAAGCATCACCACGGGAATCATCGCTGTCGATGCGCGCCTCTGCGTGGGATACATCAACCCCGCCGCCGAAACGCTGTTCGGCGTCTCCGAAGGGCACGCCTTGGGTGAGCCCCTGCATATCGCCATCCCGCATTTCTCGCAGCATATGGAGCGGCTGCGCCACTCCATCGCCACCACCGCCGGCTTCATCGAACGCGAGCTGGAAATGCGGCGCGGTCAGGACCGCCCCATCACCGTCGACCTCATCGTGACGCCGGCACTGTTCGGCAAGCAGCCCGGGCTGGTGATGGAGGCCACCGCACTGGACCGTCACCTGCGCATCTCGCGCGACGAATGGCTGCAGGCACAGTTCGATGCCGGACGTCAGCTGGTGCGTGGGCTGGCGCACGAGATCAAGAACCCCCTCGGCGGCATCCGCGGCGCCGCTCAGCTGCTGGAACACGAGTTCCCCGACTCCGTCCATCGCGAATACACCCAGGTCATTACCCGCGAAGCCGACCGGCTGCAGAACCTTGTCGACCGCATGCTCGGGCCCAACCGCATGCCGGTGCGCGACACCCTGAACGTCCACGCCATGCTGGAGCATGTCCGCCACCTGGTCGAAGCTGAAGCCGGCGACTGGCTGACCGTGGAACGCGACTACGACCCCAGCATTCCCGATATCGAGGGAGACCGCGAACAGCTTGTGCAATCAGCCCTGAATATCGCGCGCAACGCGATGCAAGCCCTCGAAGGCCAGACCGATGCGACGCTGACATTGCGTACCCGCGTCCGCCGCCAGCACACCATTGCCGGCACGCTGCACCGCATGGTCGTGCAGATCGATATCGAGGACAACGGCCCCGGCATTCCGCAGACCCTGCTGGAAAAAATCTTCTATCCGATGGTCACCACCCGCGCCACGGGCAGCGGTCTAGGCCTGCCCATCTCGCAGTATCTCGTGCACGGACACAACGGTGTCATCGAATGCCACTCGCGTACGGGCTGCACCACCTTTTCCATCTACCTGCCCCTGCCGAGCTCATGAATGATCGCGCACTGACTATCTGGGTCGTCGACGACGACGAGTCCATCCGCTGGGTCATGGAACGCACATTGACCCGGCACGGCATGCACGTGGAAGCCTTTCCTGGCGCGGCGGAAATGATCGACGCCCTCGAGGAAAGCCATCCGGACGTGCTCATCAGCGACATCCGGATGCCCGGCGTCGACGGCCTGGAACTACTGCACCGGGTGCACAAGAAGGATCCGGATCTGCCGGTCATCATCATGACAGCGCACTCCGACCTCGACGCCGCGGTGGCGGCCTACAAGGGCGGCGCTTTCGAATACCTCGCCAAACCCTTCGACGTGGATGACGTGGCCGAACTGGTGGGCCGCGCCGCCGCCTCGCGCAGCATCGAGCCCGCCTCGCAGGAAATCGGGCCGGGCGGCGCCTCCCTGATTGGCGAGGCGCCCGCCATGCAGGATGTCTTTCGCGCCATCGGCCGGCTTTCGCAGAGCCAGATCACCGTGTTGATCACAGGCGAGACCGGCGTCGGCAAGGAATTGGTGGCGCGCGCGTTGCACGCACACAGCCCGCGCGCCGCGCGCGAGTTCATCGCGGTAAACACCGCCGCCATCCCGCGCGATCTGATGGAGTCAGAATTCTTCGGCCACGAACGCGGCGCCTTCACCGGCGCGCAGACGCAACGCCGCGGCCGCTTTGAACAGGCCGATGGCGGCACGCTGTTCCTTGACGAAATCGGCGATATGCCGATGGACCTGCAGACCCGCCTGTTGCGCGTCCTATCGGACGGCGAGTTCTATCGCGTCGGCGGCACCACACCGGTCAAGGTGGATGTCCGCGTTATTGCCGCCACCAACCAGGAGCTGGAGGATTCGGTGGCGGATGGGCGCTTCCGCGAAGACCTGTTCCACCGCCTCAACGTGATTCGGATCCGCATCCCCTCGCTGCGCGAGCGCACCGAGGACATTCCCATGCTCGCGCGGCATTTCCTGATCAGCGCGGCGCGCGATCTGCATACCGAACCCAAGCGGCTCAGCGATCAGGCCGCCGAAAAGATGCAGGCGCTCCCCTGGCCGGGGAATGTGCGCCAGCTGGAGAACATCTGCCGCTGGCTGACCGTGATGGCGCCCGCCCAGGAAATCCAGGCGGATGACCTGCCGCCGGAGCTGCGTGCGCGCGCCGCACCCGCCCATGAAGGACCAGCCCCGGCGGCTGCCACAGACGACGCGGAGCCCGACGCGGCCGCGCTACAGCCGTCGGTGTCTGCGGAAGGCTGGCCCCATCTGCTGCGCGCCTGGGCGGACGCCGCGTTGGACGCGGATCGGGGAAACCTGCTTGACGAAGCGCTGCCCGCCTTCGAACGCACCCTGATCGAAGCCGCCCTGAGCCATTCGCGGGGCCACCGGATCGAGGCAGCCAAGCGGCTCGGCTGGGGGCGCAACACGCTCACCCGCAAGATCAAGGAACTGTATGACGGCGACGAGGCCCCCGGTGGCCGCCGCGGTGCGCGCTAGCGCGCTCGCGTCCTAGGCGACATCGCGGCGCGATGCCGACTTGCGCTGCGATGGCGGGTGCTCTTCGTCGGCGTGTGCGGCGTAGAGTCGCGCGTCGCGCAGCGTCTGGGTGTGCGTCGGATCCCCGGTGATCAGACGATCGCCCATCTGACGGGTGAAGTACTTCCACGCCCAGTTGACGAAGACGCGCAGCCGCTGTTCGCCATCGATGAGCGCGCGGATGTGCACGAAGGCCCACAGGAACCACGCCAGCATGCCACTCGTCTTCCAGCCGCGGATATCGCCGACCGCGCGGTTGATGCCGATGACGGCCATCGTGCCCCAATCGGTATAGCGGAACGGCTTCACTGTCTTGCCGCGGTCGCGCCGGTAGACCGACTGCGCCACATAGCGCCCTTGCTGGATGGCCGCGGG
>JALEHA010000224.1 GCA_022763315.1 Algiphilus sp. | reverse complement strand
GCCAGCTGCATTTCGCGCGCGCCTTCGTTCACCAGACTGCCCCAGCTGGCCTGTGGCTCCTGCACCCCCAGGCCGAGGAAGCTCAGGAAGGATTCGAACAGCATCACCTGCGGAATGGTCAGCGTGACGTAGACCGCGACCACGCCGAGCAGATTAGGCACGATATGGCGCAGCAGGATGCGCGCCCCCGAGCTGCCTCCGATGCGCGCGGCATCGATGAAGGCCTGCCGCTTCAGCGCCAGGGTCTGGCCGCGGACGATGCGCGCCATGTCCAGCCAGTTGATGGCCCCGATGGCGACGAAGATCAGGATGAGGTGGCGTCCGAAGAAGACCATCAACAGGATCACGAAGAACATGAAGGGCAGCGCATACAGCACATCCACGATGCGCATCATGATGCTGTCGACGCGGCCGCCGACATAGCCTGCCACCGCGCCCCAGGTCACGCCGATCACCAGCGATACCAGGGTCGCGACCAGCCCCACGGCCAGGCTGATCTGCCCGCCTGATAGCGTTCGCGCCAGAATGTCGCGCCCCAGCGAATCGGTGCCCAGATAGTGCCCGTGCGCGATGCCGGGCGGCTCGGCGAAGTGATCCCAGTCCAGGGCATCCGGCCCGTGCGGCAACAGCCAGGGACCCACCACACAGGCCACCGCGATGACCAGCAGCAGGCAGCCCGCCACCGCCGCTGCCGGGTGGGCGCGCAGGGCTTGCCTTAGCCGGGACGGCGGTGCCGCTGGCAGGGTCTCGGCGCCGTTCATGCGCGCTGCCGCATGCGTGGGTCGAGCACGCCATAGAGCAGATCGACCACGAAATTGAAGGCGATGATCAACCCGCCGTAGAACAGCACCAGACCCAGCACCAGCGTGTAGTCACGATTGAGCGCGCCTTGTACGAAATGCCGACCCAGGCCGGGAATGCCGAAAATCTGCTCCATGACCACCGAACCAGTGATCAGCGCCGCCGCGGCCGGTCCCAGATAGGACACCACCGGCACCAGTGCGGGCCGCAGGGCGTGGCGCAGGATGACGGTACGCGTCGGCAGCCCCTTGGCGTAGGCGGTGCGGATGTAGTCGCTGGACAGGACCTCGATCAGGCTGCCGCGCAGCAGCCGCGCGACATAGGCCACCTGCGGCAGCGCCAGTGCCACCACGGGCAGCACCAGATGCCGCCAGCCCGCGTTCTCCCAACCGCCGGCGGGTAGCCAGCCCAGATACACGGCGAAGGCCAGGATGAGCAGCGGCGCAATCACGAAATTGGGGATCGAGATGCCGGTCATCGAGAGTCCCATCACAAGATGGTCGGTCGCCTTGCCTCGCCGCAGCGCCGCGGTCACGCCGGCTGCCGTGCCCAGGGCCAGTGCGAGCAACAGAGCCAGTCCGCCGATGGTGAGCGACACCGGCAGCCCGGCGGCAATCAACTCGTTGACCGTGCGCCCCTCGTAGCGGAAGGAAGGGCCGAGATCGCCCTGGGCGAGATTGCCCATGTAGATCAGATACTGCCGCCATAACGGTTCATCCAGATGATAGGCCGCCTCGATCTGGGCGCGGATGGTGTCCGGCATGACGCGCTCGTTGTCGAAGGGCCCACCCGGCGCGGCGCGCATCAGGAAGAAGGCCACCGTGACCAGCACCAGCAGGGTGGGCAGCGCCATCGCCAGCCGCCGGAAGGCAAAGACGGTCATGGCGCGCGCGCTTCCTGCAGCTGCATGTAGCGCGTCAGATGGACATCCATGATGTTGCCCTCCCAACCGCGCACATGTGGCTTGACCAGCCGCCGGCTGGTGTAGAAGTAGATCGGCAGCACCGGCATGTCCGACAGCATCCGCGCTTCCGCGGCCTCGAGGTAGGCGCGACGCTGTGCGGCCTCCGGCTCGGCGGCCGCCTGCTCCAACAGGCGATCATAGCGCGCGCTGGCATAGCCAGTATCGTTGAGGCCATGCTTGCTGTGCAGGATCTCTGCGAAGGTGAAGGCGTCGTTGTAATCGCCGATCCAGCCCGAGCGGAAGACCTGGGTGTCCTGCCTGAGTCGGCGCGTGGTGAGGAAGACCTTGAACTCCTCGTTGATCAATCGCGTGCGCACACCCAGCGCCTCTTTCCACATCCAGGCAATCGCGATGGCGATCTTGCGGTGGTTCTCATGGGTGTTGTAGCGCAGCTCGAGTTCCAGCGGCGCATCCTCGGAATAGCCGGCGGCGCGATAGAGGGCGCGCGCCGTCTCGCGCCTTTGCTGCATTGACCAGTCGGCCCACTCCGGCCGCTGCCCGTTGTAGTCGGGAATGCCGGGCGGCACAAAGCCGTAGGCGGGCTGCTCGCCGGTCCCCAGAATGCGCTCGGTGATCCGGCGCCGGTCGATGACCATGGCCAGCGCCTTGCGCAGTTCGGGCGACCCGGCAAAGGGCGGCCGCGTCAGGTTGTAGCCGTAGTAGTAGATGCCCAGATAGGGGTGGGCGTGAAAGGCATCTGCCAGATGCGCGCGCACCCACGGCATGCGAGTCACCGGTACATCGGCGGTCCAGTCGATTTCTCCGGCGCGGAAGCGCGCCAGTTCGGCGTCGATATCCTCGGTGCTGTGATAGACGACGCGCTCGATCGCCACCGCATCCGCGGCATGAAAATGCGGGTTGCGCTCCAGGGTGACGTAGGACTGCAGCACGCGGTCGGCGAGTCGATAGGCGCCATTGCTGACCAGCCGGCCGGGACGATCGAAGGCCTTGCCGTGCTCGGCCAGGCTGGGGCGATGAATCGGAAAGCTGGCGGGATGGCTCAGCAGGCCGGGGAGATAGGGGGCCGGCGTGGCGAGTTCAATGCGCAAACGATGCCGCGCCAGCGCGCTCACACCCAGCGTCTCGGGGGCGGCCGTGCCCGCGAGAATGGCCTCGGCGCCCGCGATGATCTCCAGCATCTGGGCGTAGTAGGAGCCGGTGGCAGGGGCGATGCTGCGCCGCAGACCGGCCACGAAGTCCTCCGCCGTGACCGGATCGCCATTGGACCAGCGCGCCGTCTCGCGCAGCGCGAAGTCCCAGCGCAGGCCATCCTCGCTGACCGTCCAGCTGTGCGCCGCACCGGGGACAGGACGGCCAGCACGATCCAGGGTGACCAGTCCCTCGAAGAGATCGCGCAGGATGTGCGAGGAAGCCACACTGGTGGCGCGATGCGGGTCCAGGGTTTCGGGCTCGGCGCCGTTGCCCCGATGCAGGGTCTGCGCCTGCACGGACAGCACTGCGCCTGCCAGACACAGGCCGGCGGCCAGCAGCCCGCTCAGCCGGCCTCGACGCTGCGTTCGATGAAATCGAGCCATTGCTGGGCTGCCTGTCTCTGCTCCGGATCGTCGCGCGCTGCCTGCAGCGCCGAGCGCGCCGTGTCCACATCGCCGGCGCGCCAGGCGGCGATGCCCATCTGGTAGCGTACCCTGGAAGCCGTACCAACACCGCGCTGCAGGGCATCGGAAAAGGCCCGAACGGCCGCCTGCCAATTGCCGCGTTCGACGCGGACCTGGCCGAGGCGCACCAGCAACTCCGCCTTGCCACCGGCCTCGGCGGCGGCCAGCAGCGCCTCGTCGGCGCGCTGCCACTCGCGCGCGGCAATCCAGGCGTTGGCGAGGGCCTCCCAGGTCTCGGCCGATTGCGGAAGGCGGCCCTGGGCCATGGCCTCGCGCAGCACCAGCCCGGCCTTGTAGGGAATATCCAGGGCGCGATAGAGATTGGCGAGATTGCGCACTGCCTTCGGCTCGTCGAGCAGCCCGAGACGCCGGCTCAACGCCTGCGCCGCGAGCGCGCGTCGGCGATCGCCCGCCTCGAAATAGGCGCCGACCAGCTGCTTCCAGGCGCTGACATCCAGCGGAGCCCTCTCGATCAACACCAGCAGCACCTCGGCGGCAGCGTCATAGGTACCGGTCTCGAAATGAAGCCCCAGCTTGAAGCGCAGCCAGCTGGTCTCGATGGGCGCCTCGGCCTTGGCGAATGCCTCTTCTACCTGCACCAGGCTGTCGCGATAACGTTCCTTCTCCGCCAGCGCCGATGCCAGCAGCATATGGGCCCGTGCCGGCGGCGCTTCACAGGCCTCGGCAAGGTAACGGCGCAGGGTATCGATGCCGACATCGGTACGCCCGAGCGCGATCTGCAACTGCGCCGTGTTGTAGCGCAGCTGCTGCTGCGGTGTGCGCGGCAAGGCTTCCATCGCCAGCGCCTCGGCAAAAGCATCCAGCGCCTGCGCATCGCGGCCGCTCTCGACATAGGCGTAGCCCAGGGTCTGTAGCACCACCGCGCGCTCATAGCCTTCGACATTGGCGGCCAAGGTGGCCAGCTTGTCCGCAGCCTGGGCGGCATCGCCCTCCTGGATCGCGCGCGAGGCCGCCTCGACGCGGCGGTATACCGGCTCACGCAGCGCCTGCGTGTCTTCCTGCGCCGCACAGTCGGTCTGTGCCTGCGCGGGCGATGCCAGCACCAGCAGGGTCAGCAGGGCGCCCTGCCCGATCAGCGCAAGGTCGGCTCGGCGGATCATTCGAGACGGAAGATCATGGTGTATTGACCGGTCGACTCGACCGGCTCCCCCGCCACGGTGCGTGGCTTGAAGCGTCCGCGCATCGCGGCGGAGACCGCCGCGGCCTCGAAGTAGCCGCGTGGCTGGGCTTCCAGCACGCGCGCATCCTTGACGGTACCGTCGGGGCGCACCGTCACCTCCAGCCGGACCCGTCCTTCGACGCCATCGCGCGCGGCGTTACGTGGATAGCGCGGCGTCAGTCGCACCAGCGGAATCAGCTGCGAATCCCCCTGGTTGCCGGTCCCGGGCTGGGCCTGACCGATGAAGGGGCCGCCGCTGACATTGGCCGCCAGATCCAGGCGCGGCGCCTCGATGCGCGGCGCCGGCGCATCCGGGGCCTGCTCGACATCCACCTGCGGCTGCGGCGGTGGCGGCGGGGTATCGGGGGGCTCCGGGGGTTCAGGCTTGGCGCGATCCCGGGTACGGGTCTGCTCCTCGCGTTCGACGCGCACGAAATCCACCGCCTGGTAGGAGTCCAGCTCAGGCGCGTCCTGATCGCCCGAAAGCACCAGATACTGCATCACCCAGAACAGCGCGAGCACCACGCCGAGGGCAGCCAGCAAGGCAAGGGCGGCGCGCATCAGGAGCCGTTGCCACCGCCCTGCTCAGCCGCGATCGAGATATTGCTCACGCCGGCCAGCCGGATCTGATCCATGACCCGCACCAGCAGACCGGTGCGGGAGTCGGTATCGGCCTGAATGACCACCGCCCCTTCCGGATTCTCGGCGTGCAATCGCTCGATGTTGGCGCGTACCGCGCGCAGATCGACCTGTCGACGGTCGATCCAGACCTCCCCGTTGTCGCGGATGGCGACGAGGATGTTGCCCCGCTCGCGCCGCTCGGCCGTTTCGGCCGAAGGCCGAGTGACATCCACGCCCGCCTCCTTGACGAAAGAGGTGGTAACGATGAAGAAGATCAGCATGATGAAGACGATGTCCAGCATCGGCGTCAGGTCGATGCCGGCCTCTTCCTCGCGACTGCGGTGGCTGCGACGGCTCATCGGTGCGTCACCATGTGGTCATGCAGCGCGCGCGTGCTGTGTTGCATCAGATGTTCGAAGCGAGACACCGGATAGATGCCGGACAGCGCCAGCACCATGCCCGACAGCGTCGGCAGCGTGGCCGCGGAGACGCCGCTCGCCATCGCGCGCGCATTGCCGGTGCCCTGGACCGCCATCACCTCGAAGACCTGGATCATTCCGGTCACGGTACCGAGAAGCCCGATCATCGGGCAGGTCGCGACGATGGCCTTGATCACCGGCAGGCTCCCGCGCAGCTGCAGCCGGGCTTCCGAAATCAGGCGCTCCTTGACGCGCTGCGCATACCACGAGCTGTGATCGCTGCGCGCATCCCACCGCGCCTGCACCTGCTGCAGCAGGCGCCGTCGCGTGAAGACAACGAAGAAGGTGCGCTCGAAGATCAGGGTCCACATCAGCAGCGCCACCGCCAGCAGGAGCATGACCACCGGTCCGCCCGCCTCGATGAAGAGACGGATGCCGGTCATCGACAGGGCATCCTGCAGCGGCGCCATCATGACCGGCGCTGCTCCGCGAGCTCGGCCACCATGCCGGCACTCTGTTCTTCCAGCACCTGGATGACGCCGTCGGCGCGCGCACGCAACGCGCTGTGCAGCAGCACCAGCGGGATGGCCATGATAAGACCGAGCACCGTCGTCACCAGCGCCTGCGAGATGCCATCCGCCATCAGCTTGGGATCACCGGTGCCGAACAGGGTGATCTGCTGGAAGGTCAGGATCATGCCGGTGACGGTGCCGAGCAAGCCCAGCAGCGGGCCGACCGCGGCCAGGACCTTGATCGCGCCAAGGCCGCGCTCGATGCCTGGCAGCTCACGCAGCACGGCGTCATCGAGCTGCAGCTGCAGGGTTTCGGTATCGGCGTCCGGCCGATAGCTGGCCAGCACGCGACCCAGCGGATTGTCGTCAGCCGGCTGATCGACGCGCTGCGCCTGACGGCGCACCGCACCGGAGACGCGCACCAAGGCCAGCGCCCGCCACAGCGCAATGGCAAAGCCGACAAGAGCAAGGCCGATGATGATGCGTCCGACCAACCCCCCGGCATCGACGTATTCACCGAGGCTCGGTCGCTTCACCAGCGTGGTGAGCAGCGCGCCGCGGGTAGGGTCGATGACTGCGGTCTGCATACCGCCATCGGCTTCGTACAGCGTTCGCGCCGCCGCCGCGGCGCCACCGCCGGGCTGACGCGACAGCTCGAAGTAGCGTTGTGACTCCGGCAGATAGCCCAGAAAACCGGCGGCGTCCACCGCCGAAAAAGGCCCGATGCGTAGCACCTCCGTGCGGTGCACCTCGCCGTCGGCGGCCACCACCGGCGCCTCGAAGCGCACGACTTCGCCGGCGGCGGTCATCTCGCGAAGGATTTCGAAGCGCAGCGCCTCCAACGTGTCGATGGACGGCAGCGCCTCGCGCTGGGCCGCCTCTTCGAGGAAGGCGCGCCGCTCGGGATATTGCGCCGAGATCAGCGAGGCCTCGAGCAGACTCGCGGTGTCGCCGGCCACCTGACGATAGACACCAAAGAGTTCGCCGACCGCGCCGGCCTTGTTCTGGATTTCGGTTTCAAGCGCGCTCAGCGTGGCCTCGTTATCGTCGAACGCGGCGGACAAGGCGTCCGCGCGCTGCTGCGCGGCTTCCAGGCGCTGCGTCGCCTGCCGCAGCTTCTGCTGCTGCTGATCGCGTTCCTCAAGGAAGGCGGCCTCGCGCTCGCGATGCAGCGCCTGCTCGCGCTGGCGGGCGGCGCGCGTGTCCTCCAGCAGCTGCTGGAGGCTGTTCGTGGTGCCCTCGGTGTCGGCGGGCTGCGCCGGCGCCATCTGCGGCACGGTTCCCAGCGCTAGGCCAAACACCGTCATCCACAGTGTCCGGGAGCTGCGGAAGCGCTTCATGGGGTCACCTCCGGGGCATAGACGGGCGCCCGCAACAATTCGGGGGCGGCGCGCTTTTCGGCCACGCGCAAACCCCGCCGTACCGCGTCACGGTAGCTGTTGTCCTTGGCGAAGGCCGCGCGCTCGCGGTCCCAGTAGCCTGCCTCCTTGCCATCCCGGGTCTGGTAGAGCAAGGCGACACGGCCGAGGCGGAGGAAGGTCACGCTCCGCCCGTCCTCGCCTTCGCCCAACGTGCCTTCGTAGCTGCCGATGGTACGGCCGTATTCCAGTTCGATCTGATAGGCCTCGAGCAAGCGTCGGTACTTTTCCGAGACGGTGACGTCGGCGCGGTCCATCATGGCCTGCAGGCTCTGCAGCCGCTGGCGCCGCTCGCGCGGCAGGAAGGGCACGTCCAGCG
>JALEHA010000223.1 GCA_022763315.1 Algiphilus sp. | reverse complement strand
CCCATGTCACGCGCCATACCGCCGAAGAACAAGGCCTGCCCCCAGGACACGACATGCTGTCCGACACGCACGTTGAGGAACGAGGCCTCGCCAAACGGAAAATCCGCAATAAGGTAGGCGTCGAGCAAACGCGCGCGACGACCGACTTCCGAGCGCATGGCTGAGGAGAACTCGTTGGTGTTGTCCTGCTCCGGCAATCGGCCATCCGGGCCGAAACGGTTCAGGTACTCCGCGTTGCGATTGTCGTTCTCCCGCATGTAGACGCGGTCATACCAGGCGTTGCCACTCAGCAGAAAGGCGAAGTTGTCGCGCTCGAAGCTCATCTCGGCAAGGATGCTGGCGCGATTGTTGATCAGGCTGTACTTGTCGAAGTTGCGGTTGCCATCATCGGAGTTGGTTGCCGTCGGCAGACCGGTGCGATCGAAGCCGACAATCTGTCCCTCAGGGAATACGCGCGGTACCAGCGGATCCAGCTCACCGTTTAGCAGTGCGGGATCCGGGTCCTCCATGCGCATGGCGGCGGAGTAGCTCAGCGTCATCTTGTAGTTGCCCTCCACGCCAAAGGGCAGCTGAAAATCGGTGGCTTGTGCCGGTATCCAAAGCACGGCGCCGCCCAGCATCACTATCCATCGCGCAGGTAATGCCGCCAAGAGTCGCTTCATGTCGATTGTCCCCTCTCCTCAGGAATGCTTCCCCCTTTGTGTACGCGGGGGAGTTGCTAGCGGGTAACACTAGTTGGACAGTGGTTGCGGGCAATCACCCAAACTGAGTAGTGGCCAGGATCGTAATGCAGCCGCACATCGACATGACGAAGGGGTACCCTAGCTCCTGAAAAAATAGAAGGGGACAGACCATGCATCGACTCGGTTTACTGGACACCGCTTTCCTGCGCATGGAATCCAGCCGAACACCGATGCACGTCGGCGGCCTGATGACCTTTCGCCTGCCGAAAGACGCCGGGCCGGATTATCCGAGTACGGTCGTCGAACGGCTACGTGCCTTCCCCTACATGCCCGCGCCTTTCAATTGCCGTATCCAGTGGCCCCTGTCGCGCGCCATGCCGCCACGTTGGGTCGAGGCGGACACCGACGTCGAATATCACATTCGTCACTCTGCGCTACCGCACCCGGGCGGGGAGCGCGAACTCGGCGCGCTAGTGTCGCGCCTGCACTCCAATGCCATGGATTTGAATCGGCCGCCCTGGGAGATGCACATTATCGAGGGCCTGGAGAATAATCGCTTCGCGCTCTATCTCAAGGCGCATCACAGCGCCATCGACGGCATGGGCGCGATGAAAATGGTGCGCACCTGGCTATCGCCTGATCCGACGGAGACCCGCAGCCCGGGCGAAATGACGGCGGCGGCTGAAGCCGAGCGAGGGCCGGACGCACGCAGGCTGCAGGACGCGTCCGAGCAACGCAATCACCATTTGCGCGCCGCACTGGAGCGCTCACTGCAGAACGGACGCCTGCGCGTGGAGACGGCGCGCGACCTTGCCGCCACCTTCTACCGACTCGGCCAGGGTGGCGACAACAGCGTCATCCGCGCGGCACTGCGTACCCCAGCCACACCGTTCAATCAGCGCGTCACAGCGCAGCGCCGCCTGGGTACTCAGCTGCTTGATCTCACACGCTTCCAGTCCATTGCAGAGCGCATGGACTGCACCATCAATGATGTGGTGCTCACCATCTGCGGCAGCGCCACGCGGCGCTACCTGCAGGAGCAGGATGCGCTGCCCGAGGGACCGCTGACGGCCTCAGTGCCGATCGCCCTGCCGCGCAGCGACGGCAGAGGTGGCAATGCGGTCAGCGGCTTCGTCTGCCCGCTGGGCACGGATATCGATGATCCGGTGGAACGCCTGCAGCGCATCAGCACGATCACCCATCGCACCAAGGAACAGATGCTGTGCGCCTCCTCGGCGGCGCTGGAGCGCTTTGGCAGCTTTGGCATGGCGCCGCTGATGCTGGGCCAGCTCACGGGTACGCTTCCCAAGTGGCCGCCCTTGTTCAACGTCATTGTCTCCAACGTGGTCGCCTCGAAGGAGAAGCTCTTCATGATGGGCGCCGAACTGGAGTCGCTCTATCCGATGTCGATTCTCTTCGATGGCTATGCGCTCAACCTGACGGTGGTCGGCTACGCCGGCAAGGTCTGCGTCGGCTATACCGGCTGCCGGGACGCCATTCCCTCGTTGCAGCGGCTTGCGGTGTATACCGGTGAGGCCCTCAGCGAGCTCGAAGACGCCGTCGCCAGCCGTGACGATCCGTTGTCTGCTTGAGGACCGTCGCCGGCGGCTTCAGAGCTGGCCGGCGGGAATGCGCAGCACCATCCCGTCGAGATCATCGGCAACGGTGATCTGACAGCATAGTCGGCTATGTGCAGTGGGTTCCACGGCCGCCTCCAACATCATGACCTCCATCTCGTCGGGGGCCGCAAGCGCCTCAAACCAAGGAGAATCCACGTAGACATGGCAGGTAGCACAGGAACAGCAGCCGCCGCATTCGCCGACGATGCCTGCAACCTGCTGCTGCGTGGCCACCGCCATGACGCTCTCGCCGGGCTCGGCCTCAACCGCCTGCGCGGAGCCATCCGGATGGACAAAATGCAGCCTGGGCATGATGGCGGCCGCCGCCCCAATCAGGCGGGCAGGAAGGCCTTGAGCGGCACCTCCGGATCGGCCAGCTTGGCCCGATCCGGGGCGATGTTGAGGGTGACCAGCTTCTTGGCAAACATGAAGTCCTGAGGACGTCCCACCGAGTCCGCCGCGATCAACTGTCCGTCCCGCAGATAAAAGGCCGAGAAGCGCTTCTCTGCGGCGGGATCGCCGCGAAGCACGATGTCATCGTAGCCACCAGAGAGTCCGGCCATCTGCAGCTTGCAGTCGTACTGATCGGACCAGAACCAGGGCACCGCATCGTAGGGGCTCTCTGCGCCGAGCATCGTGCCTGCGGCCACGCGCGCCTGCTCCATGGCGTTCTGTACCGATTCCAGGCGGATACGTTCGCCGGCAAAGCGGTTGGGATGGTTGGCACAATCGCCTGCCGCAACGATGTCCGGATCGCTGGTCTGCGCACAGGCGTCCACCACGATGCCGTTGTCCACCTCCAGACCCGCGGCCTCGGCCAACTCCACGTTGGGGATCAAGCCGATGCCGACCACCACCACATCGGCAGGGATCACGCTGCCATCCCCCAAGCGCACCCCCTCAACCTTGGTTGTGCCTTCGATGGCCTCGACCCGCACTCCGGTCCGGAGATCGACGCCGGCCTCACGGTGAATACGCTCGAAGAATGCAGAGACCACAGGCGCCGTCACACGCGCCAGTACGCGGTCGAGCGTTTCCACCACGGTCACCGCCATGCCCGCCTTGCGCGCCGAAGCGGCCACTTCCAGGCCGATGAAGCCACCACCCACGATAGCCATGCGCGTCTCGGCATTGCAGTGCGCCCGGATCGCATCCACATCTGCCAGGCTGCGCAGCAGAAAGACCCCGTCAAGGTCATTTCCCGGGCACGGAAGGGGCCGCGCCCGGCCACCTGTAGTCAAGGCCAGCTTGTCATACTGCAAGCTGCGACCGTCCGACAACGTCACGGTGTGGGTCGCGCGATCAATGGCGTCCACCGTGACACCGGAGAGAAGATCGATGCCGTTCTTTTCCAGCTGCGGTGGCTTGAGCACCAGCAGACTGTCGGCTTCCGCGTCACCAGAAAAATAGGCCTTGGACAGCGGTGGGCGGCGATAGGGGGCGACCGACTCGTCGCCGATCAAGCTGATTTGCCCTTCGAAACCCCGCTTGCGCAGTTCACTGGCCACCTCGGCGCCGGCCTGCCCCGCCCCCACAATCACGTAATGCTGATCGCTGCTTTCGCTCATGATGATGATTGGTTCTGGTCTGCCTGCATCCTAGCGCGCAGCCCCTGAGGACACATCAGCCATTCGCATGACGTCATCGTTACAGCCACCGCTGACACGGATGCAGCTTACGGTGCCCACTCCAATTTGATGCACTTATCCCGCGTTGCGTGGCGATGAAAGGCTGCAAGACCTACCGCCGCATTGCGCGGCGCTAAGAACAAGGCCGCGAGTGCAAACCGAGCTTCCGCGGCCGCACTGGGGGCGAATACACAGCTCCGACTCAGGCGTACCAGTCAGGCCGGCCGTTGGTCCACAACTCACCCCAGAGACGGCCACCACCGTCGACGGTGAGCACCTCGCCGGTGACGAATTGCGCGGAAGGCGCCGCCAGATAGACGCAGGACTCGGCAATCTCCATCGGTGTCCCCGGCCGCTTCATCGGGTTGGCGCGCGGGAACTCGCGTTGCCCTTCAGGCGGATACACCAGCAGACCTTCGGTGGCCGTCAGGCCCGGTGCGATGCAGTTCACGCGAATGCCGAGCGGCGCCCACTCCACCGCTACCGTACTGGAAGCGCCGATGATGCCGGCGCGGGCGGCCACGGTATGGGCCACCCCCGGCATGCCACGGTCGGTGACCACGACGACATTGACGATGACGCCACCACGGTCGGCATCGCGCCAGCCGCGTGCCGCGCGCTGCATCATGAACCAGGTGCCGTTGAGGTTGTTCTGGATGACCGCGTTCCAACCGTTCGGCGAAAAGTCGATGGCGTCGGCCGCAAATTGACCGCCCGCGTTGTTGATGACGATGTCGGGCATGCCGACCTCATCCGTTATGCGCGAGAACAGCACATCCACCGCCTCGGCGTCGCGGACATTGACGCTGTAAGCGTGCATCGCGGCACCGCGCTCGCGCGCGAAGGCCGTCACCGCATCCAGCTTTTCCTGCGTGCGCCCGCAGATGACCACGTGCGCGCCCAGCCGCGCACAGAGCAATGCGACTGCGCGACCAATGCCACTGCCGCCGCCACTGACCACCACCGTCTGCCCGGCCAGCAGATCATCGCGATACACCGTTGGCGCGGCCCAGACCGCTTCCGGTGTGTTGTTGGCGAGCTGCTGCTGCAGCCAGTTCTCACGGGCACCATCGGACACGGAATCAGCCTCCAAGCAGTTCACCACTGATGATCAGCTTGCGGACCTCGGAGGTTCCGGCGCCAATCTCCAGCAGCTTGATGGAGCGATACAGGCGGTTGACCTCATGTTCCCAGATGTAGCCATTACCGCCATGCACCTGCACCGCGTCATTGAGCACCTGGTTCATGGTTTCCGCCACAAACAACACCCCGGCCGCCGTCAGCTTGTGAATCTCGCCACGCCCCCCGTCTTCTTCACCCACCACATTGGCGGCACGTAGCGTTTGATAGGTATAGAGGCGCATGGCTTCCACGCGCGTGTACATTTGCGCGATCTTGTCCTGCACCATCTGGAAGTCGCTGATGGGCCTTCCGAACTGCTTGCGTTGCTTGACGAAGTCCAGCGACAGATCCAGCGCACGCTCGGCAATACCGAGGCAGATCGGAGAGATCATGGCGCGTTCCAGATCCAGCCCGGACATCACCACGCGCACGCCCTTGTTCTCCTCGCCCACCAGATTCTCGACCGGCACGCGGCAGTCCTCGAACACGAGCTCGGCGGTCTGGCTCCCGCGGAAACCCATCTTGATCAGCTTCTGCGCCACCTTGAAACCGGGCATGTCCTTCTCGACCAGGAAGGCCGAGATGCCGTGCGCGCCCTTGTCCTTGTCGCTCTTGGCGTAGACCAGCAGCACATCGGCCACCGGGCCATTGGTGATGTACAGCTTGCTGCCGTTGAGCACGTAGTGATCGCCATCGCGCACCGCCGTGGT
>JALEHA010000222.1 GCA_022763315.1 Algiphilus sp. | reverse complement strand
GTCTTCCGCCCCTGCTTCGATCTCGAATGCCGCGCCATGCGCTATGTGCGCGACGAGATGGGGCTGGACAATGTGCAGATCATGATCCCCTTCGTGCGCACCATTGGCGAGGCGCAGGCGGTGACCCGCATCCTGGCCGAGAATGGCCTGGAGCGCGGCAAGAATGGCCTCAAGGTCATCATGATGTGCGAGCTGCCGTCGAATGCGGTGCTCGCTGATCAGTTCCTCGAGTACTTCGACGGCTTCTCCATCGGCTCCAACGATATGACCCAGCTCACCCTGGGGCTCGACCGCGACTCGGGGCTGATCGCGCACCTCTTTGATGAGCGCGACGAGGCCGTCAAGCGCATGCTGGGTATGGCGATCAAGGCCTGCCGCGATCAGGGCAAGTACGTCGGCATCTGCGGCCAGGGTCCTTCGGATTACCCCGAACTATCGCGCTGGCTGCTTGAACAGGGCATCGAGTCCATGTCGCTCAACCCGGATACCGTGGTCGAGACCTGGCTCTTTCTGGCCGGTAAATCCGCCTGATCCCGTGCATTCGGCGGCAGCAGCGCGCCCACCCGTGAACGGGGGCGCGCGCTGCCTGCCGATGCTGCAGCCTCCGCTGTCTATGATGGACCGCCACTCTGGGTGTGCGATTGCCTCAGCGCGAAGCGCACTCGCAGCGTTCCCTGATGGCTGACGCGCAGCCGCTCCCCGAGAATCTGCGTCAGGGCGCACTGTTCGCCGTGGGTGCTGCTGCCTGCTTTGCCGGGGTAGGCGCCTGCATCAAGGCCGCGAGCGCGACCTTGCCGAACGAGATGGTGGTGTTTCTGCGCAATGCGGTGGCCCTGCTTGCGCTGCTGCCGTGGATCCTGCGCGTGCGTCTGCGTGGCCTCGCTACCCAACACCTCGCCGGCCACCTCTACCGCACCGGCTTCGGCCTGGCCGCGATGTATTGCTTCTTCTACGCGCTCAACCATCTGCAACTGGCCGAGGCCGTACTGTTGAACTACAGCGCGCCCCTGTTCATTCCCTTGATCGCCTGGCTTTGGCTGCGCGAGGTCCCACCGCTGATCATCGCCCCCGTCACCCTGCTCGGATTCGCCGGCATTGTGCTGATCCTCAACCCCGGCGCGGAAGGGCTGCTGCGCTGGCCGGCATTGGTGGGCGCCGTATCCGGCGTGCTCGCCGCCGCCGCCATGGTGTCCATCCGACGCGTGGCGCGCACCGAGACCACACCGCGCATCGTGTTTTATTTCTCGCTGCTCAGCACGGTCATTTCATCCATTCCGCTGCTGTGGGCGTGGCAGACGCCCCTGCCCTTCGCACTGGGCGTCATGCTCATTGCCGGCGTACTGGCGCTGCTCGGTCAACTCTGCCTGACGCGTGCCTATTCACTGGCCCCTGCGGCACGCGTGGGCGCGATCACTTATATCTCGGTGGTCTTCGCCGCCCTTGTGGGTTGGCTGGTCTGGAATGAGACGCCGACCATGATGGCAGCCGGCGGCGCCGTGCTGGTCATCACCGCCTGCATCCTTGCCAGCTGGCAACTGCGCCGCGGCTAGACACCACGACGTGGGTCGCCGCCTACCCCCTTGGCTGGATCTCTGGCGGTCGCAGTTCCTCGACCTGGAGCCCACCGTGGTCGTGCAGATAGCGCAGCAACTCGGCATAGGCGCTGGCCGCAAGCGACGCCGCGCCGCGCACGCCCAGTTCGATATGCCGCGCGTGGGCCTCGTTGGAGCGCGTTGGCAGGCTCGACAGACGGATGCCGGCATAGCGCGCGAGGATGGCCTCCATGATGTGCAGGATGTCGCTTTCCCCTGTCGTACCTACCACGCGCAGGCGGTATTCCTCGGCGGGCTCTGCGTTGTGGAGATGCTGCAGGCGGTGGTCGATCACCCACTCCAGCATCGGCCATGCCATCTCCGGGAATCCGGGCACGAAAAACCAGGAATGGATGGAAAAGCCGGCAACCTGATTGATCGGATTCGGCACCAGCTCGGCGCCTTCGGGGAATTCCGCCATGCGCAGGCGCTGGGGCGTCGCCTGTTCGCCAAATTTTTCGCGCAGTAGTGCTGCCCCCTCCGGGTGCAGCGCTATGGGACGTCCCGCCGCCAGCGCCGCGGCCTGGCGGGTGACGTCATCGGGCGTGGCGCCGATACCGCCACAGCAGAGCACGGCGTCGCCATCGTCTGCGGCGCGACGCAGGCTGGCCGCGATGCGCTGCTCGTCATCCCCCAGGATCTGTCCCCACGCGAGCTCGATGCCCCGCCGCCACAGCATGTCGATGACGGCGGGGATATGACGGTCCTGACGCTTGCCGGAGAGGATTTCGTCACCGATGACGAGCAACCCCACCCGCTGGGTGACCGCGCTCACGCAGTCGCGCTCACTCGACACTCCAGCCAAATTTCTCCACGGTCTGGAAGATGTCGTCCTCGGTGACCATACCGATGACGCGGCCGCCCTGTTCGATAGTCAGTCGCGAGAACTGGTTGCCGGACAGAATATTGGCCGCCTCGCGGATGGTGGTCTCCGGCGGTACCGAGAGGACCGGACGGGTCGCGATATCCGCCACGCGCGTGGTGGAGGGGTTGCGCCCGCCGTTCACGATCTTGGTGACGATGTCGCGCTTGGTAAGAATGCCCCACTGACCGCCCTCATCGGGCTCGACCACCACTGCGTTGACATCATTGTCGGCCATGGCGTGCATGGCGACTTCCACCGTTTCCTCATCGCGCACGGTGATCAGTGAGCGCGTCATCAGGTCCGAGACGGCCGTCGGCACCTTGCCGGTGGCGATCATCTCTTCCATCGGCTCCAGCAGGCGACGGATCTCGCGCTGGCGACGTTCCTTGGCCAGCTGTTCCTGCTGCTGCTTGCGCTTGGCTTCCAGGTCGATGCCACCACGCATACGCTCGATCAGTGCATCGGCGAATTCGGAGGTCTTGACCTCGGTCGCACCGGTGATCTGACGGGCAAAGTCATAGGTGACGACGCCATCCGTGATCAGCTCCGGATAGGCCAGCGTGATCAGGTCGGCGGCTTCCTGCCAGCCCATGTACTCGAGCATCATCACGCCCGAGAACAGCAGCGAACCTGGGTTGACCTTGTCCAGATTGGCGTACTTGGGGGCGGTGCCGTGCGTCGCCTCGAAGACGGCAACGTGGTCGGACATATTGGCGCCCGGCGCGATGCCGACACCGCCTACCTCGGCCGCGATGGCGTCGGAGAGGTAGTCGCCGTTGAGGTTCATCGTGGCCAGCACGTCGAATTCTTCGGGCCGCAGCAGCATCATCTGGAACATGATGTCGGCGATGCGGTCCTTGATGACAATCTTGCCTTCCGGCTGCTTGCCCTTGTACTCGTTGTAGAGCTGCTCCTCGGTGATGGTGACGTCACCGAACTCGTCGCGCGCCACCTCGTAGCCCCAGCTGCGGAAGGCGCCCTCGGTGAACTTCATGATGTTGCCCTTGTGCACCAGGGTCACCGACTCGCGGCCGTGTTCCACCGCGTACTGGATTGCCTTGCGCACCAGTCGCTTGGTGCCAAACTCGGAGATCGGCTTGATGCCGAGGCCGGCATCCTCGAAGAAGTCCGCGCCCATTTCCTCGCGCAGGAATTTTGCGAGCTTGGCGTTCTCCTCACTGCCGGACTTGAACTCGATGCCGCAATAAACGTCTTCGGTATTCTCACGGAAGATGACGACATCCACCTTGCCGGGATGCTTGAGCGGGCTCGGCACGCCGGAATAATGGCGCACCGGACGCACGCAGGCGTAGAGGTCGAGGTCCTGGCGCAGCGCCACATTGAGCGAGCGGAAACCGCCTCCGACCGGCGTCGTCAGCGGTCCCTTGATCGAGACGATGACGTCCTCAAAGGCCTCCAGCGCTTCCTGGGGAAAATACTCGCCGTCGTAAAGGCCGGCCGCTTTCTCGCCCAGATAGATCTCGCACCAGTGGATCTTGCGTTTGCCGCCATAGGCTTTCTCGACGGCGGCGTCCCAGATGCGCAGACAGGCCCGCGTGATATCCGGCCCGATGCCATCCCCTTCTACAAAGCCAACGACCGGTTGGTCGGGGACGACAAGACGGTCGCCTTCGACGCGGATCTTCTCGCCGGTGTCAGGCATACGGATGTGGCGGGGCATACGCGATCTCCTTGGTGTTGTGCTGTGTGCGCAGAGGTTGGCGCCCAGTCTACCTTGCACCAGCAAGGCGCAGGCAGCGCGCGACATCCTACTTTGGGCGAGTCACCGCTTCTTCGAGCATGCGCTGCAGCTCCCCCTGCTCGTGGAGGTCCAGCGTGATGTCGCAGCCGCCGACGAACTCCCCCTTCACGAAGAGCTGCGGATAAGTGGGCCAGTTCGCGTACTCCGGCAGGGCGTGATAGATGTCTTCGTTCTCGTAGACATTGACGAAAGCAAAGGGCACCCCGCAGGCGTTGAGCGCCTGCACGGTGCGCGCGGAGAAGCCACATTGGGGGAAGTCCGGCGTGCCCTTCATGTAGAGCAACACCGGGTTCTCCGCGAGTTGCTTGCGTATGCGTTCGTGGGCGTCCATGAGCGAGTCCTGTGGGCTTGCGGCGGGCTGGCGCTGGAGTATAAAAAATGCGCGCCGCCCCTGTTGCGTCCGCGCCGATTGACAGGCGCATTTGACGGCGGCGGGGGGCATTAGGGTTACACTGTGCGGGAGACGCTTTTCCATCGTCCGCGGCCTTGATGCGCCGGACGAGCGTTCTAACACCCACTGAAGTGCTAAGGAGAATTTCCATGGCTTTGACCCTCCCGGACCTGCCGTACGCGCGCGAGGCGCTCGAACCGCATATGTCGGCCGAGACCCTCGACTACCACCATGGCAAGCACCACAAGACCTATGTCGATACCGCCAACAATCTCATCAGCGGTACCGAATACGAACAGATGCCGCTGGAGGAGATCATCGTCAAATCCTCCGGCAAGCTGTTCAACCAGACCGCACAGATCTGGAACCACAGCTTTTTCTGGCAGTGCCTGACCCCGAACCAGACGCAGCCCGGCAAGAAGCTGACGGATGCGTTGGTCAAGGAGTTCGGCGGTATCGAGGACTTCAAGAAGCTGTTCACCGAGACCGCCATCGGCACATTCGGCTCGGGCTGGGCCTGGCTGGTCAAGAAGCCGGACGGCTCGCTGGCCGTGACTTCGACCTCCAATGCCGGCACCCCGCTCACCGATGGCGACCGCGCGCTGCTGACCTGCGATGTCTGGGAACACGCCTATTACATCGACCACCGCAACGCCCGTCCCAAGTATCTGGAAGCCTTCTGGCAGCTGGTCAACTGGGAGTTCGTCGAGCAGAACCTCGGCTAGGACACACCGCAACCAATCCGCTTAATGACGGGCCGCGCGCTGCGCGGCCCGTCTATTCCGGCTTCGCCATGTCTTCCTCCATTCCCCATTTCCTCCGCTTGGCGGATGTGCCCCCGCAGGCCCTAGAAGCGCTGATCCAGCGCGCCATCGTGCTCAAGCGGGCGCCGGAGCCGACGCACCGCCCTCTTACGGGGCAGACACTGGCCATGGTCTTCGCCAAGAGTTCAACCCGAACCCGGGTCAGCTTTGAAGCTGCCATGGCGCAACTTGGCGGTCATGCCATTTTCCTGTCACCGCGCGATACCCAACTCGGCCGCGGCGAACCGGTCGAGGACACCGCGCGCGTGCTGTCGTCCATGTGCAACGCGATCATGGTGCGCAACGACTCTCAAGCCCAGCAGGAGGCCATGGCCGCTGTCTCCAGCGTGCCCGTGATCAATGCGCTGTCCGAGCAATGCCACCCCTGTCAGCTGCTGGCCGATATTCAGACCATCGTGGAACACCGCGGCAGCGTCCGCGGCGTGACGGTGGCCTGGGTCGGGGACGGCAACAACGTCTGCCATTCCTGGCTCGAGGCAGCACGGGTCTTCGATTTTCAGCTGCGCGTAGCCACACCGGAGGGTTTCGAGCCCGACGCTGCCTGGCTGGATGTCGCAGGCGATTGCGCCCAGCTGGTGCGCGCGCCGGCACAGGCCGTGGAGGGCGCACAAGTGGTGGTGACCGATGTCTGGGCCAGCATGGGCCAGGAAGCGGAGCAGGAGGCGCGCACGGCCGCCTTTGCCGGCTACTGCGTGGACAACGCGCTCATGCGCAGGGCGGCTGCGGACGCGATCTTCCTACATTGTCTGCCCGCGCATCGCGGGGAGGAAGTCACCGCCGACGTCATAGACGGATCGCAGAGCCGGGTCTGGCAGGAGGCGGAGAACCGACTGCACGCCCAGAAGGCGCTGCTGGAGGCGCTGCTGGCGCCACCGGGCACTGCGGGGGCCGTTACACTCGACGGCTGAGCCCATTCCCACCGAGACGCTATCCCACGCCGTGACCATGCCCGAACTACCCACCCAGGACGATATTGATGCCATTGCCGCGCGCGCGATCGCGGAAGACGTGGGGGATGGCGATCCCACGGCGAAGCTGGTGCCCGCGCGCTCGACCAGCGGCAAGCTCATCGCGCGCGAGCCCTTCGTGCTGTGTGGGGTGCCCTGGGCGGAGGCCGTGTGCCGCCAAATCGATCCAGCCATCGAACTGCGCTGGGATGCGCAGGACGGCGACGCGGTGAAGAACAACGACGCTTTCTGCACCATCAGCGGCCCTGCCGTATCCCTGCTTACGGCCGAGCGCACCCTACTCAATTTCCTGCAGACGCTCTCGGGAACGGCAACCGTCGTCCGCCGTTTCGTCGAGCGCGTGCGCGGTACCGAGGCCAAGATCGTCGATACCCGCAAAACCCTCCCCGGACTACGCACTGCCCAAAAATATGCCGTGCGATGCGGTGGGGGGCATAATCACCGCATGGGGCTCTACGACGCCATCCTGATCAAGGAAAACCACATTGCCGCCGCTGGCGGCATCGCCGAAGCCATTGAAGCCGCCAAGGCGGTGGCCGGCGAGCTTCCCGTCATGTGTGAGGCCGAGAATCTTAATGAAGTGCAGGCCGCCCTCGACGGCGCGGTCGATCTCCTGCTCTGTGATGATTTTGAAACCCACCTGCTGACCAAGGCAGTGGCGATGACCCGTGAGTACCGCCGTTTCAATCGCGCCCAGACCATCATCGAAGCCTCCGGCGGCATCACGATCAACAACGTCCGCGATATTGCCGACACCGGTGTCGACCGCATCTCGATCGGCGGGCTGACCAAGAATGTCCAGGCAGCGGATATCTCCATGCGGCTCGACGATGCCAAAGCGACCGACAACCCAGGCCCCGTGCACTCGCTCAGCGTCAAGATGCGCTGATCGGGCCTCCCGCAAACCGACGCACCTGACCCGCTGGTTCCTGCTGCCACTGCTCTGGCTGGGCGCGCTTTACAGCGCCGCGGCCGAAGAGCGCCTCTCCATCGAACTCTCCGACGGCACCCGGCTGGAAGCGCGCTTCGTGCTGCCCGAAGGCGGCAATCCCCCCTACCCCGCGGTGATGCTGTTCGGCGGTCTGGAGACCGGCGCACAGGCCATCAACCTGCTGCCTGGCTTCGATGCGCACATCGCCTTCGCGAGCTTCGACTATCCGTATACCCCGCCGCGCCGCTTTCGGCTGTGGAAGAACCTGGGTGAACTGCCCAAGGCGCGCCAAGCCATCGCCGATACCATCGAGGGCGTGGGCGTGCTGTATCAGGCGCTTGCCGCGCACCCGAAGGTGGACCCGCAGCGCATCACGGTGGTCGGCGCCAGCCTGGGAGCCCCTTTCGCCATGATCGCTGCCGGCCAACAACCGATACCGGGTGTGGTTTCCGTGCAGGGCTTCGGTGCGCTGGAAGACGTGATCGCGCACCAGTTCCATCTCGCCTGGGGAGAGGACTACGGCGTGGTCGGCCGCTGGGCCGGCAGCGTCGTCGCAAGACTCATCACCTGGTACGCCGATCTGCCCTCACCGGAAGCCCACGCCGAACAGCTGCGCGCGAGCCAGAACGCGCTGGTCATCGTCAGCCGCGACGACCAACGCATCCCGCAGGCGGCGAGCGACGCGCTATGGGAGGCGGTGCAGGCCTCGCCAGCCGGGGCGCGGCGCATCGACATGGAAGGCGGGCATCTCTATACCGGCGCCGATGCCATGATCCGGCAACTGCTCTCGATCACACTCGATTGGAAGCAGGACGTCGGTCTGCTCGAGTAACCCGATAGGGACGCGCCTTAAACGTGGCGCGGCCCGCCTTGTTCGGAGCCTTCGAAGAAGCGCTGCAGGCAGCCTGCCATCTCTGGTCCCGCTTCCAGAGGCACGCCGTGCCGGGCGTCGGGAAAACAGTAGAAATGACCGTCGGGCACCCATTCGGCGTAGCGCCGCATGTCCTCCACTGCGAAGTAATCATTGCCTGAGGCAAGAATCGCGACCGGCATGACCAATTCGTGCAGTCGTTCCATCGCGGACCACTGGGTCAGCGCCATCAGGCTGGACAGATAGACACGTCGCTGGTTGGCGGCCGCGCGCGCTTCAATGAAGCGTCGCAGCGCTTCCTGTTCCGGTTTCGGAAACATTCTGCGCCCCATGATTTTCCCGAGTCGACGCGGCCCGAGCACCGACATGGTGGCGAGCCGCAGGCCGACTTCGAACCATTCGCGCAAACGGGTCGGCCGGAAGGCCGGCACACTGTTGGCAATGGTCAGGGTCTGCACCCGATCGGGCGCACGCAACGCCAATTCCACCGCAACGGCCCCACCCATACTGTGTCCCACCACGTGGGCTTGATGGATATCGCGCGCCTCCAGGAGTGCGAGAACATCGTTCGCCATCACGTCAGGCCGATACGGGCCGGGCCCACGCGGGCTCTCGCCATAGCCCCGCAGGTCCGGCGTCAATACCTGATAGTGCGGGGCCAGCAGAGGCGCCACGTCGCGCCAATCCTGATGGCTGGCACCCAGACCGTGAATCAGCAGGACCGCTGGACCGTCCCCCTCGGTGGGGCAGTGCAATGCGACCGGCGGTACCGTCAATGCGCCGCACCGAAGGCGTGTCTGCCAGCGATCGGTGTTGCACGCTCCAGCTGGCAGTCGCAGAGGGCATACAGCCCCCGCGGATCCGCGGGCACCAGCGCCAGACTGGCAGCACGTGTCTGGCCTTCCAGATGGCTTCGTGTCCAGCGCGCCAGCCATGCATCCAGGCCGGTGCCGCTCAGGGCGGCAAAGGCGCGGCCCGACCAGAATTGCAGGGCATCCATCAGCCGCGGCTGCGGCGTCGTGGGCGAGGTCACGCGATACTCGCCTTCCGCCAGGCCAGCCAGCTCGGCGGCGCGGGCCACGGCGGTGTCCAGCCCCCCGAGGCGATCGACCAACCCGCGCTCAAGCGCCTGCGCCCCGCTCCACACGCGTCCTTCGGCGATCCGCCGCACTGCATCCAGTGGCAGGTCACGCCCTTCCGCGACGCGCTCGATAAAGGTGTCGTAGGCATGCTCAACCCCGCTCTGAAAGATGCGCCCGAGCCGATCATCCAGCGGCCGGTCCGGGCGCAGCTTGCCCGCCAGGGGCGTCGTGCCGACGCCATCGGTCGTGACGCCGATTTTCTCCAGTCCTTCATCCACGCTCATCCACAGTCCGAAGACGCCGATGGATCCCGTGATGGTGGCGTCGTAGGCAACGATGTCATCGGCATCCATGGATACCCAATAGCCGCCACTGGCTGCCTGTGAGGCCATAGAGGCGACCACGGGCTTGCCTGCTTCCTGGACCTCGAGCACCGCGCGACGGATGCGCTCAGAGGCAAGCACGCTTCCTCCCGGCGTATCCACCCGCAGAATGACAGCGCGTACCTTGTCGTCACGACTGGCCTGCAGCAATTGCTCAGCGATGATGTCGCCGCCGGCCGTGCCGGGTTCGCCGAAACCGTCGACGATCACACCCTGGACGTGAATCTTGGCAATGGTCGATGTCGCCGCTGCGCCGGCTTCTCCTTCCGTCGCGCGAAGATAGCTGCGGTAGTGGATCTGACGGAAGCTGCCGTGACCGTTCTCGGCCATGCCCACGTCTTGCCCCATGCGCTCGCGAAAATCCTGCAAGGTTTCGAGACGGTCAACCAGGCCGGCATCGGCGGCCAGGGTCGCCATATCACCACCAGCCGCGTCGAGTCGACCCGGCAGATCGGAGAGCATGGCCGGCAAGGCTTGCTCCACCCCGTCGCGCACGGCGCTGGCGCGCCGAAGGTAAGCGGACCAGAGGTCGTCGAGCCACGCCGCATTGGCGCTGCGTGCAGCCTCACTCATGTCGTTGCGGATGAATGGCTCGACCGCGGACTTGTACTCACCAACCCGGAACACATTGACCGTAATGCCGAGGCGGTCGAGCAATTCCGCGAAATAGTTGGGGTATACCGAGAAGCCCTCCACCCAAATGCCACCGAAGGGATCCAGCGCGATATCGTCTGCCTGCGCCGCCAGCGCGTATTGCGGCTGCGTCAGCATATCGGCCCAGACGTAGACCTTCTTGCCCGATTCACGGAAGCGCTCCGCAGCGCGGGCCACCTCGTCCACGCTGGCCAGTCCCGCCTGGCGCAGCTCATCGAGCTTGAGCACGACGAAGGCGATGCGGTCATCGTCACGCGCGCGGTCGAAGGCCTCCACCACACTGGCGACGCTGGTCTGGAGCGGCGGCTCTCCGGTCCAGCGCTGCATCAGTTGCTGAACCGGATCGGCGTCGACATGCTCGACCAGCGCCCCCGTGGGGGCAATCACCAGCCCGACATTGTCTTCCACCTTTATTGAAGGCCCACCGGTGAGCAGCATCCAGCCAAGGAACAGGCCGAACAACAGGCTCAGGATGAAGAGCGCGCGATACAGAAAGGAAAACACGGCCGCGATGCGGCCAAAGGTGCGGCGTATGGGGCCCTGCTGGCGGGTCGCTTGGTTCACGGTTTGCATGTCCGGTGGCGCTGCGATGCGGTCGTCGCAGTCATTGATAAATAGTCCCTATGCGGGAATTAGTTCCTACGGGATTGCCCTCAAGCGCGGAAGTTCCTAAGCTTGCCGCGCAATTGCGGGCTTCCGCACCCCTTTTCCATACCGATTTTCACGACACTGTAAAGGAGCAATCATGAGCGTACTTGTTGGTCGTCAGGCACCTGATTTTACCGCTGCCGCCGTTCTGGGCGATGGGAGCATCACCGAAGAGTTCAAGCTCTCCGATCATCGCGGCAAGTACACCGTTCTGTTCTTCTGGCCGCTGGATTTCACCTTCGTGTGCCCGTCGGAGATCATCGCCCATGACAACCGCCGTAGTGCCTTCGAAGAGCGCGACGTACAGCTGATCGGTGTGTCCATCGACAGCCAGTTCACGCATTTCGCCTGGCGCAACACGCCCATCGACAAGGGTGGTATCGGCGAAGTGGGTTTCCCAATGGTGGCCGACGTTCAGCACGAGATTGCGCGCGCGTACGGCATCGAGCATCCGCAGGCCGGCGTGGCCTTCCGCGCTTCCTTCCTGATCGACAAGGAAGGCTTGGTTCGCCATCAGACGGTGAACGACCTGCCGCTGGGTCGCAATGTCGACGAAATGCTGCGCGTGGTCGACGCCCTGCAGTTCCACGAGCAGCACGGCGAGGTCTGTCCGGCAGGCTGGCAGAAGGGTCAGGAAGGCATGAAGGCGGACGCCGCCGGCGTGGCTGACTACCTGGCCAAGAACGCTTCCAACCTCTAAGCCGACGAAGGCCGCGCTCTCACCAGGCGCGAAACGCCCGGGGACGGCTTTCGCCGCCCCGGGTTTTTTATGCCCTGAATTCGCCCGTTTTCTCTTCTCAAAGGATTCTGTCTCATGAGTGACACGCAGCACCATCGACTCATCATCCTGGGTTCCGGCCCCGCGGGCTACACCGCCTCCGTGTATGCCGCGCGCGCCAACCTGAACCCGTGCCTGATCACTGGTCTCGAAGTCGGCGGACAGCTGACCACGACGACCGACGTCGACAACTGGCCCGGCGATATCGAAGGCCTGCAAGGCCCGGATCTCATGGAGCGCATGCGCAAGCACGCAGAGCGCTTCGGAACGCAGATCACCTACGACCACATCAACAGCGTCGATCTGTCGAAGGCGCCCTACACGCTGACCGGTGACGTCGGAAGCTACAGCTGCGACGCACTGATCATCAGCACCGGAGCCTCAGCCATGTACCTTGGCCTGGAATCGGAAGAAGCCTTCAAGGGCAAGGGTGTCTCGGCCTGCGCCACCTGCGATGGCTTCTTCTACAAAGGTGCCGACGTGGCCGTCATCGGTGGCGGAAACACCGCGGTGGAAGAAGCGCTGTATCTCGCCAACATCGCCAACAAGGTCTATCTGGTGCACCGTCGGGACAGCCTGCGCGCCGAAAAGATCCTGCAGGAGAAGCTGTTCGAGCGCGAGCGTGAAGGCAAGGTGGAAGTGATCTGGGACCGCACCCTGGACGAAGTGCTCGGCAATGAGCAAGGCGTCACGGGCGCCCGCCTCAAGTCCATGAAGGACGAGGCCACGCGTGATCTCGAGGTCACCGGTGTGTTCATCGCCATTGGGCACAAGCCCAATACCGACCTGTTCCAAGGGCAGCTCGACATGCACAACGGCTACATCAAGGTCCGCTCGGGCACGGAAGGCAACGCCACCGCGACCAGCGTCAAGGGTGTGTTTGCCGCGGGTGATGTGATGGATCACGTCTACCGCCAGGCGGTCACTTCGGCAGGTACCGGCTGCATGGCGGCCCTGGATGCCGAGAAGTACCTCGACCAGCTAGACTGAGGCCGCAGGCGCCGGTCGCTCCGACCGGCGCCCCACGCGGAGTGTGGGCAATGGAGCAGATCCTGTATTGCAACCTGACCTCCCCTTATGCACGGCGCGTGCGCGTCCTGCTCCGAGTGCTCGGGCTGGAGCAGGCCATACAAGAGGAGATCGTCGATCCCTTCACCTCGCCGCGCAATCTGATTGATCGCAATCCACTGTCCAAGATCCCGGTGCTGGTCGACGGCGGCCTGACACTGCCCGACAGTAGCCTGATCATGGCCCACCTGCTGGATCAAGCCGGCGAGGAGGCGCAGCGCTGGCCGGCCCGTCGCGGGGACTGGGCCGCAGCGGCAGAACTCACCCTTGCGGAGGGCATCATTGACGCTGCGGTGGCGATCGTGATGGAGAACCGACGGCCGGAGAGCATCCGCTTCCCGGAACAGATCGATCGCCAGACCGCCACCATCCGCCGCGTGCTGCCACGCTTTGAGAACCGCATTGGTGCTCAAGGTGGCACGGCCTCGATGGCCGCGGATATCACGCTTAGCGTAGCCCTCGCCTATCTCGACTTCCGCGTGCCTTGGCTTGCCTGGCGCGAGGATCATGCCTGTCTGGACACCTGGCTTGGCGAACGCGTGACGCAAGCCGCCATGCAGGCCACCAAGCCGCCGGATGGGCCGCATTAGGCGCCCATCCACGCTGCTCGCCTAATTGGTCGCGGCGCGTGCTTCCGCCAGCGATGCACGGGCGGCTTTCACACTCCTCACACAGCCTTCAAAGTTGCGCGTCGCCTGCTGGGTTTGCGCCTCGTTGACGTGCATGCCTGCCTGCACGATCGCGCGCTCGTACTTGCGCGCGCCGTCTTCGGCATTGTGCAGGGTGCGGTACTCGCTGTAGACCTCATCCACACCGGACGTGCATCGTTGTTCAGCACTACAGCCGCTGAACAGTGCGGACAAGGCCACGCATGCGCTCACGCGCATTATCTTTCTCACGATCGCTCTCCCCGGACGATCCTTTTGGCGTCATCCTACTGCCATCTGCGGGAAGAGGACAGTCATTTCGCACCGCATGCACGACAAAAACCGCACGCGCTATCAGCGATCGTGCGGTTCTTGGCAGGTCAATGGGATGCGCGCCGCGCGCGCGGCCCCACCACTACTTGTGGGTCAGGCGCTCCTTGATGCGCGCAGCCTTACCACGCAGATTGCGTAGGTAGTACAGCTTCGAACGCGCCACGTCGCCACGACGCTTGACGAGAATCTCGGCCAGCTGCGGGCTATAGGTCTGGAACACGCGCTCGACGCCTTCGCCGTGCGAAATCTTGCGCACCGTGAATGCCGAGTGAAGACCACGATTGCGCTTGGCGATGACGACGCCTTCAAAGGCCTGCAGACGTTCGCGATCGCCTTCCTTGACCTTCACCTTCACTTCCACGGTGTCACCGGCACGGAAGGCCGGCACGTCGCGCTGCATCTGCTCGGCTTCAAGCTGTTGGATGATATTGCTCATGCTTGTACTTTCCTGACTGATTGTTGCTGCTCGATAAAGTCGGCGAGCAACGCTTCCCATTCATCACACAACGTGAGCCGTCCCAAGAGGTCGGGTCGCTTCAACCACGTTGCACCCAATGCCTGCTGCAAGCGCCACTGTCGGATGCGCGCATGGTCACCGGACAAGAGCAGCTCCGGCACCGACACGCCGCGCCATGACGCGGGGCGCGTATAGTGCGGGCAATCGAGCAAATCTTCAACAAAAGAATCCTCTTTTGCCGAATCTTTGTGGCCCAAAACATCCGGCAACAGGCGCGCGACACCGTCGATAAGAGCCATCGCGGCCAGTTCTCCGCCTGAAAGCACGAAGTCGCCGAGACTGATTTCCACATCAATGTACGGCATGATGCGCTCGTCCCACCCCTCATAACGCCCACACAGCAGAATCAATTCGGGCACATCCGCCAGATGCTGCAGCCAGGCCTGTGTGAGCGGCGTTCCCTGCGGACTCATCGCGATGACGCGCGCCTGCGGAAGCGCCGCGCGCGCGGCCTCGATGGACGCCACTACAGGCGGGGCCTGCATCACCATTCCGGGGCCGCCGCCGAACGGCCGGTCATCCACTGCGCGGTGCGGATTGTCCGCGTAATCCCTGGGGTTGCGCACGGACAGTTGCAGTGCACGCTTTTCGCGCGCGATGCGCGGCACGCCAGCGCTCAAGCCCTGCTCCACCATATCGGGGAACAGGGTGATGACCTCGACCTGCACGCCGGCTACTCTTCTTCTTCGAGTTCCCAGTCGACCTCGATGCGGCGCGCCGGAATATCGACCTTCTTGACGATGGGGCCCTGGACAAAGGGCAGCATGCGCTCGCGCGATCCAGCCTTGACGACCATCACGTCCTGCGCGCCCGTTTCGAGCAATCGGTCGATGTGGCCAAGCACCGTCTCGTTGATGGTCACGACCTGCATTCCCAGCAGGTCGGCCCAGTAATACTCGCCGTCTTCCGGTTCCGGGAGCGAGCTGCGTTCAATCTGGATCTCCTCGCCGACCAGTTCTTCGGCGATTTCGCGATCCTCGATCCCCTTCAGCTGGACCACGAAACCGCGTCCGCTGGCGCGATAATCGAGGCGCGGCAGTTCAACCCCGCGGATCAACCAAGGGCCATAGCTGAAGATGTTTTCCGTAGGGCGCGTGAAGGATTGCACGCGCACCCACCCACGGACGCCATGCACGCCCGTGATGCGGCCGAGCGTCACCCAGCGTTCTGTAAAAGGCTTACTGAAACCGTCCAATGTTTGCTCCGCTTGCGCGGGGCGCTCAGGCGGCAGCGCTCTCCGCTGGCGCAGCGGCAGTCGCTTTGCGCGCCAGCGAAGTCACGCGCTCGGAAACCTGCGCGCCTTTATTCCGCCATGCATCGAGTTTTTCGTGGTCGAGAACGAGTTCCTGCTCGGCGCCTCGCGCACACGGATTGAAATACCCGAGCCGTTCAATGAAACGACCATCACGCCGACTGCGGCTGTCGGTCGCGACAATATGATAGAAAGGACGCTTCTTCGAGCCGGTGCGGGAAAGGCGAATTTTGACCATTAAGTAACTTCTGTCCGATTGGGGCTGCTACTAAGTCGGCTATTGTAGCTTTATCCAGCGAAAGTTAAACCCCCCGAACGTACACGAAGTGAGCGCTTGTCGGCATGCAAGAGACAAGCTGCTGTTTCTCCTTTTATTTTTTGCCAGCCTGAAGACTGACGCCCGCGTCACCGACGCTTCTTCCGCTTGTTCTTCCGGCTCTTGTTCTTGGTGGAGCCACCGCCACCCGGCTGCCCTCCGAACCCGCCGCCCATGGCGCCAAGATCGGGTAGCGCGCCCGGCATGCCCCCACCGCCACCGGTGAGGCCGCGCATCATGCGCGCCAACCCACCACCGCTGGCCTTCTTCATCATGTCGCGTGACTGCTCAAACTGACGCAGCAGGCGATTGACGTCCTGCACCTGGGTTCCGCTGCCGGTGGCGATGCGGCGACGGTGCGATGCCTTGATCAAGGCCGGATGTCGACGCTCCCGCGCGGTCATCGAGTTGATGATGGCAATGGAGCGGTTGATTTCCTTTTCCGGATTCTGCTGAGCAAGCTTCTGCTGCATTTGGGCGCCGCCCGGCATTTTCTCCAGCAGGCTTGCGATGCCACCCATCTGCTGCATCTGCTGCATCTGTTCGCGGAAGTCGCCGAGATCAAAGCCTCCCTTCGAGCGCAGTTTTCCCGCCAGCTTCTCCGCCTTCTCGCGATCGACCCGCTCCACCGTCTCCTCAATCAGCGAGAGCATGTCGCCCTGACCGAGGATGCGCGCAGCGACGCGATCGGGATGGAAGGCTTCCAGCTTGTCGATTTTTTCGCCTGCGCCCATGAACTTGATGGGTGCGCCGGTCACCTCGCGCACCGACAAAGCGGCGCCGCCGCGCGCATCGCCGTCCACCTTGGTCAGCACCACACCGGTAAGCGGCAGCCGTTCGGAGAAGGCGCGCGCGGTGTTGGCGGCATCCTGCCCCGTCATGCTGTCCACCACGAACAGCGTTTCCGCCGGCTTCAATACGCCGTGCAGATCGCTGATCTCCTGCATCATCGCTTCATCGATACCGGTACGGCCGGCGCTGTCCACGATGAGGACGTCGTAAACCTCGCGCACGGCCTGATCAAAGGCGCGCTTGGCAATCACCGCCGGCGACTCGCCGGCTTCGCTCGGCAGAAAGTGGACGTCGGCTTGCTCGGCGACGATGCGCAGCTGCTGGATGGCCGCCGGGCGGTACACGTCGCAGGACACCACCGCTACCGTCTTCTTTTGCTGCTCGCGCAGGTAACGCGCCAGCTTGCCGGTGGTGGTGGTCTTGCCTGAGCCCTGCAGGCCCGCCATCAGGATGACGACCGGCGGCTGCGCGCGCAAATTGAGCGGCGCGTGCTCCTTGCCCAGGGTCACGGTCAGTTCGTCCTGGACGATGCGCAGGAACTGCTGACCCGGTGTCAGGCTCTTGTTGATCTCGGCGCCGATAGCGCGTTCGCGCACACGCTCGATGAACCCGCGCACCACCGGCAGCGCCACGTCGGCTTCGAGCAACGCCATGCGCAGTTCGCGTGCCGCTTTGGCGACGTCGTCCTCGCTCAGGCGACCGGCGCCGCTCAGGGATTGCAGGGCAGTGGAGAGGCGTTCGCTAAGGCTCTGAAACATCTTGACCGTCGGGTGAAATGGAACAAGCGGGAGGGCCGCTAGACTACGCCAATTCGCACATCCACCGCCCGCGGGAC
>JALEHA010000221.1 GCA_022763315.1 Algiphilus sp. | reverse complement strand
CCGACATGCTGATCGTAGGGCAGCAGCACCAGGTAGCGCGACGGAATGGAGGGCAGTGTGGTCAGACGGGCACCCTTGCTGCCCAGCGGATCCTTGAGCACCTGGACGAGAACGCGTTGGCCTTCGTGTAGCAGGCTGGAAATCAGCGGCAGCGCGCCATCGGCCGCCTCATTCAGGCGCACCATGTCGGAGGCGTGCAGGAAGCCCGTGCGTTCCAGACCAATATCCACGAAGGCGGCCTGCATGCCGGGCAGCACGCGCTGCACCTGGCCCACGTAGAGGTTGCCGACCAGGCCGTGGCGCAGGGCGCGCTGGACGTAGGCCTCCTGCACGACGCCGCTCTCCACCAGCGCGACGCGGGTTTCCTGCGGCGCAATATTGACCAGGATCTCGGTACTCACGCGGCGGCCACCTGCGGAGGAAGCACGCCGAAGCGCCCCAGCAATTCCACGGTTTCGACCATCGGCAGTCCGATGACCCCACTGAGGCTGCCGTCGATGCGGCGCACCCAGCGCGCCGCATAGCCCTGGATGGCGTAGCCGCCCGCCTTGTCGGCAGGCTCGCCACTGGCCCAATAGGCCTCGGCTTCCGCGGGCGCAATCTCGCCCATGTCGACCCGGGTCGTAGTCTGAATTGTCTCCATCACGGTTTCATGGATCACCGCCACGGCACTGTGCACATGGTGACTACGCCCTGAAAGCGCGCGCAGCATGTCGAGGCCATGGGCGCGGTCGCGCGGCTTGCCGAGGATGACGTCGTCGAGGGTGACATCAGTATCCGCGGCCAGCACGACCATTCCGGGTCGCGCCAGCGCGCGCGCCTTGGTCTCGGCCATGCGTTTCGCGAAATCCGGGCCGGTTTCGCCTGGCTGTGGCGTCTCGTCGATATCCGCGGCCGCGGTGTCGAATGCAAAGCCGAGTTCGGCCAGCATGGCGCGGCGACGCGGCGACTGGGATGCAAGCAGCAGGGCGGGAGCGGCAGTGGACAACGCAGGCAGCCAGTGAACCGAAGGGCCTGCATTGTCACACCGCCGGGTCGGCCTGTCAGGTCTGCCGCCTCAGCCGGCGTCTGCGGGCAGCTTGCCGGCCTCGTCGCCCCACAGCTTCTTGAGGCGCGCGTCGCGGCCGCAGTTGAAGCGATAGGCCTGGTAGCGCAGTGGATTCTTGTCCGCGTAGTCCTGGTGATAGTCCTCGGCGGGATAGAAGGTTGTCGCCTTCTCGACCTCGGTATGCACCGTGTCGAAGCGCTGCTGCATCGTCTCCAGGCTGTCGCGGGCGATGCGCGCCTGAGCATCGTCGCGGTAGTAGATGCCGCTGCGATACTGACTGCCGCGATCACAGAACTGCCGATTGGCCACGGTGGGGTCGATGTTGCGCCAATGGAAGGCGACCAGGGCACGGTAGCTGATCACCTCGGGGTCGTAGTGCACCCGCACCGCCTCGGTATGCCCGGTCGTGCCGCGACTGACCTCTTTGTAGCTCGGCGAGGCGACCTTGCCTCCCATGTATCCGGACACGGCTTCGGCCACACCGTCGAGCTTCTCGAAATCGGCCTCGGTGCACCAGAAACAGCCTCCGGCGAAGTAGGCAGTCTCAAGTCCGGCCTGCTCCACCGGCGCGTTGGCGCTCTCGTCCGCCTGTGCGCAGGCGGTGCCGAGCATCGCCACCAGCACCAGCCCCAGAAGGCTGCGCGGCCTCACGTGGAAGCGCCGTCAGGAAGGCGCGCCTCAGGCAGGGCGTCACCCTCGGGCACGAAGCGCAGCGCCAGACCGTTGTTGCAGTAGCGCAGCCCGGTGGGTTGTGGCCCATCCTCGAAGACATGCCCTTGATGGCCGCCGCAGCGGGCACAGTGATACTCGGTACGCGGCAGGATCAACTTGAAGTCGCGCTTGGTATCGACGGCGTCGGGCAGGGTGTCGAAGAAGCTCGGCCAGCCCGTGCCGCTGTCGTACTTCTGCGTGTGCTTGAACAAGGGCAGATAGCAGGCCGCGCAGACGAAGGTGCCCGCGCGCTTTTCCTGATTCAGCGGCGAACTGCCGGCGCGTTCGGTGCCTTCCTCGAACAGGATGCGATAGGCGTCGGCCTCCAGCACCTGCTTCCAGTAGTCCTTGTGGGATGGCTTGTTGGCACCGAGTCGCATGGTGACAGCTCCTAGTGGGATGGTGGACGCGACCGCGAGGCCGCCAAGAAGTGTGCGTCGTTGCATCGGCTGTTCCTATTGTCTGCGACCCCCGCAGCGCATAGACCGGTGACCGCCGGCAGGGTTCCCGGATCGATCAGAGCCGCGCCACGTGCACGATGAGACACAGCCAGCCAATCATCAGCGCGAGACCGCCAATGGGTGTAACGGCGCCCCAGGCGCGGACACCGGATAGCGCCAGGATGTAGAGACTGCCGGAGAAAACCAGCACGCCGAAGGCGAAGGCGATGCCGGAGGCGCTCAGCCAGGGGCCCTGCGCCTGCCGCGCCAGCAGCCCCACCGCCAGCAAAGCGGCCACATGGTAGAACTGATATTCGACTGCGGTGCGGAACACCGCCATCAGATCCTCACTCAGCCTGGCACGCAACGCGTGCGCGCCGAAGGCGCCCGCGGCGACGCCAAGCAGTCCGAAGGCGGCGCCGATTCCGAGCCACAACCCGGCCATCAGTTGCTGCTCCGCAGGAACCAGAGCGCCAGGCCGGCGCCCACCCACTCGATGGCGATAAAGACCAGGGCAAAGGTCGGAGGCATGCCGTCCAGGAAAACCGAGAGCGTGCGTCCTACCGCCAGCCCACCCAGAAAGACCAGCTGCAGGGCGAGGGCGTTGCGCCGCCAGGCGTAATGCACTGCCCCCAATGCGGTCAGCACGCCGATGCCGATATGCATGCCGCCATAGTTGGCGCGGATTTCTCCCATCCAGCCGGGTGCCTGGTAGTCGAGGCCGTAGGGCGCAAGGTGGCCGAGCGGGTTGAGCAGACCGTTGAGGCCCAGCACGATGAAGCCGAGGCCCATCACGATCAGAAAGACGCGGGAGGCTGTGATCATTTCGATTCCACCAGCGAGAAACGGATACCGATAGCGTCCAGACGTTGACGCAGCGCGTCCCCCATCGCCACCGCGGGCGTGGTCTGGCCGGCGACCTCGGGCAGCGCATCGAAGGCCATGCAGAGCACCGACTCGCCCAGCATGCGCGCGGTTTCGCCGTAGCCCGGATCACCGCCGGTGACATCGACGATGACCGAACGGCCGCCGCCTTCGCCAAAGAAGCGCACGCGGAACCAGCCGCGTCGGCGCTGCTCGTCGCTGGGTCCCTGGCCGGCAGGCTTGCGCCCCATCAGCCAGCGCCGTGCCGGCGGAAGCTGCGCCGCGGCCATCAGCGTGCTGACCCCCGCGAGCAGCTTGGCGACGTTGTACCACTCGCGGATCTGCACGTAATGGCCGTAGCGGAAGGTCGGCCCGTAGACCGGCAGCGCGCGTGCCGAACGCATGACGATCTGCGGATCCACGCTGGGGAAGGGCAGTACCCAGGTATCCAGCCGTTTGTCGAAGCGAGGCCGCATCATCTCCCCGCGTACGCTGCGCGCGGTTGTGACGGTCTCGCGGCGCGCCCGCTCGCGGTGCGCCGCGGCGGTGGCGCGCAGTCGGGAGAAGGCCAGCAAGGCCGAGTGGAAGGTACCGCCGGAGAAAGTGCCCCCGGCACGTACATAGCCCTCAATACGCTTGGGCGCCTCGGCCGGCAATTGCTGGGCGGTGAACAGCGCGCCGAGGTCGTGCGGAATGCTGTCGAAGCCGCAGCAATGCACGATCTTGGCACCCGTCTGCTGGGCGGTCTTGTGGTGGCGGAGCCACATCGTATCGACGAACTCGGGCTCGCCCGTGAGATCCAGGTAGTGCGTCCCTTCCGCAGCGCAGGCCGCCACGACCGGTTCACCGTGCAGCACATAGGGCCCGACAGTGGTGGCCAACACGCGGGTGTCACGCGCCAGCCGGCGCAGGGCGGCGCTGTCCTTGATGTCGACTTCGACACAGTCCACCGCTTCGGCGGTGGGGTTCACCCGCTCCAGATGGGCACGCACATCCGCCAGCTTGCGCGCATCGCGTCCGGCGATCGCCCAACGGGCGCCCTGGGGGGCGCGTTCAGCCAAGTATTCTGCGGTGAGTCCGCCGGTATAGCCGGTGGCCCCGAGCAGGACGAAGTCATAGCGGCGGCCGGCCGGACCGGCGGAGCGGGGCGAGGCTGGAGCCGTGGCGGCCTTGCGCGCGGCGCCGCCAGCACGCGCTTTCTTAGCGGCACGCTTCTTGGCAGCCGCCTTGGGGGCGCCGCCCTTCTTGGCGGTGGCGCGCTTGACGCTGGCGCGCTTCTGGCTGGTCGTCTTGGAGCGCTGTGTCGCAGCGCGTTCCGGAATGTCGTCGTCCTGCATCGTGATCGCTAAGGTCTGGGTGG
>JALEHA010000220.1 GCA_022763315.1 Algiphilus sp. | reverse complement strand
GCCTTTCGCCTGCGCAAGGGCTGGTTCCTCGGCGATGGCACGGGCTGCGGCAAGGGCCGGCAGGTCGCGGGCATCATCCTCGACAATTGGCTGCAAGGACGACGCCGCGCGGTCTGGGTCTCGAAGAGCGACAAGCTCATCGAGGATGCGCGCCGCGACTGGATGGCGCTTGGGGGGCGTGAAAGCGATATCGTGCCGCTCTCGAAATTCCGCCAGGGGAGCGATATCCGTCTCCCAGAGGGCATCCTCTTCGTCACCTATGCCACCCTGCGTTCTGCTGAACGCGACGGGAAAGCCTCCCGCCTCGATCAGGTGACGTCCTGGCTTGGCGAGGGGTTCAACGGGGTCATCGCTTTCGACGAAAGCCACGCCATGGCGAATGCCGCCGGCGAAAAGTCCGACCGCGGCGACAAGAAGGCATCCCAACAAGGCCTTGCTGGCCTCGCGCTGCAAAATGCCGTTCCCGATGCCCGGGTGCTCTACGTCTCAGCGACCGGCGCGACGGTGGTCGGCAATCTCGCCTATGCCTCCCGTCTCGGGCTCTGGGGCACGGGTGATTTCCCTTTCGTGACGCGGGCCGAGTTCGTTGCCGCGATGGAGGCCGGGGGCATTGCTGCCATGGAGATGATCTCGCGCGATCTGAAGGCGCTCGGGCTCTATCTTGCGCGGTCCCTCTCCTATGCCGGGGTCGAATACGAAATGCTGGTGCATGAGCTGACGCCCGCACAGATCGCGATCTATGACAGCTATGCCGATGCCTACCAGATCATCCACACCAACTTGGAGGCCGCCCTTCAGGCCTCGGGTATTTCCTCCGAGACCGGTACGCTGAACCCCCAGGCGAAATCCGCTGCGCGCTCGGCCTTCGAGAGCAACAAGCAGCGTTTCTTCAATCATCTCATCACCGCCATGAAATGCCCTTCGCTCATCCATGCGATCGAAGCGGACCTGGCCGCGGGGCATTCGGCCGTGATTCAGGTGGTCTCGACCAGCGAGGCGGTGATGGAACGGCGCCTCGAAGAGATCCCGCCCTCGGAGTGGGACGACCTGCAGGTCGATTTTACGCCGCGCGAGAACATCATGGACTACCTCATGCACAGCTTCCCGACGCAGCTCTTCGAGCCCTACTCCGACGAGAACGGCGACCTACGCTCGCGTCCCGCCCTCGATGGTGATGGCAATCCGATTATCTGCCGTGAGGCGGAGCGGCGGCGGGATGAGCTTGTCGAGCATCTCGGTGCCCTTGCCCCGGTGCAGGGCGCGCTCGATCAGATCCTGTGGCATTTCGGGGGCGATGCGGTGGCCGAGGTCACGGGGCGCAAGCGGCGCATCGCGAGGACGCGTGAAGGGCGGCTCAAGGTCGAGAACCGAGCCGCCTCCTCCAACCTCGGCGAAACCCAGGCCTTCATGGATGACGCCAAGCGCATCCTGATCTTTTCTGACGCCGGTGGCACGGGGCGCAGCTACCACGCCGATCTTGGTGCAAAGAACCAGCGCCTCCGGGTGCATTACTTGCTTGAGCCTGGCTGGAAAGCCGACAATGCGATCCAGGGGCTGGGGCGTACCAACCGCACGAACCAAGCGCAGCCGCCGCTCTTTCGCCCCGTTGCCACAGACGTGAAGGGTGAGAAGCGGTTCCTCTCCACCATCGCCCGCCGCCTCGATACGCTCGGGGCCATCACCAAGGGGCAACGCGAGACGGGTGGGCAGAACATGTTCCGCGCCGAGGACAACCTCGAGAGCCCTTATGCACGAGCGGCGTTGCGGCAGTTCTTCTACAAGCTGCGCGCGGGCAAGATCGACGCCTGCTCCTACTCCAGGTTCCAGGAGATGACCGGGCTGACGCTCGATGAGGCGGATGGCACGATGAAGGAAACCCTGCCGCCGATCCAGCAGTTCCTGAACCGCTGCCTCGCGCTCCGCATCGACATGCAGGACGCGATCTTCGAGGCCTTCGGCGGGTTTCTTTCGGCGATAATTGAGGACGCGCGTCAGGCAGGCACCCTCGATGTCGGGCTAGAGACCCTGCGCGCCGAGAAGTTTGAGATCGTTGATCGCAAGGTCATCTTCGAGCATGAGGCGACGGGCGCGACGGCAACTGCGCTGACCGTGGAGCGTATCGATCGCAACGATCCGCTCACTCTGCCCCGCGTCAAAGCCATCTGCGCCGACACAAGAGGCGCGACGCTGTGCTGGAACAAGACCTCCAAACGCGCGGCCCTGATGGTGAAAGCGCCGGCCTTCATGGACGAGGATGGCGTGCCGATCTTGCGGGTGAAGCTCCTGCGGCCCATGGCGACCGAAATCCTCGCGCTGACCGAGTTCTCGAAGTCGCACTGGGAAGAGATCGATGATGCGATGTTCGAGCAGCTCTGGCAGGCCGAGGTCGACGCGGTGCCGGAGTTCACTACATCGAAGATCACGCTGATCTGCGGCCTCCTCCTGCCGATCTGGGACCGGCTGCCCGCCGACAACATGCGGATCTATCGTCTGCAGACCGAGGACGGGGAGCGCGCCATCGGCCGCTTGGTCAGCCAGGAACAGCTTCTCAATGTCTATGCGCGCCTTGGTCTCGACTGCCAGATTGAGATGACGCCGCAGGAGGTGTTCGGCGCGGTCATGGACGCGAAGACGACCCTCAGCCTGCTTGGGGGCTACCAGTTGCGTCGCTCTCTGGTCATGGGACAGCCGAGGCTCGAGCTGATCGGAGCGTCGGGCGCGGCACTGCCCGCATTGAAGGCCTTGGGCTGTTTCACCGAGGTGATCCAGTGGAAGACGCGGGTGTTCATCCCGGTGGATTGCACCGAGGTGCTGGCGCGGGTCCTTGCCGCGCATCCGGTTGGCGCAAGCGCAGCGGATGCAGCCGCATGAGCGCGCGGCGCAGCATCGCAGACCTCTCGGCTGATCTTGCAGACCGCGCCGAGAGTTTCTGCCGCCAGTATTTCCCCGAGGGGTCCAAGCAGGGCAACTATTGGCAGGTTGGCGACACTTCGGGCGCAAAGGGTCAGAGCCTCGCCATCCGGCTGCAAGCTCAGGGTGGGCGCAAAGCCGGATCTTGGACCGATTTCGCGACCGGTGAGTATGGCGATCTGATTGACCTGATGCATGAACGGCTTGGTTCGGTCACGCTCAAGGAAACGCTGAGGGAGGCCCGGTCCTTTCTCGGCGAGGCCCCCTGCCCTTCCTTACCTTGTGACACCCAAAGGGCTGAGTGCCCCGATGCTGCCTCTAGCAAACGCATTGCGCGGGCGCGGAAGCTCTTTGCCGCTGGCAAGCCGGTTCTCGGCACCTTGGCTGCCACCTATCTGCAGGGGCGCGGGATCACACGGCTGGGTCCGGCGCTGCGTTATCACCCGCGGGTTTTCCTGCGGCAGGGCGAGGACGACGCCGATCCGCCGCAAAGGGCCCCTGCCCTGCTCGCGAAGATCACCGACAATCGGGGCCAGATCACCGGCTGCGCACGCTTCTATCTCGACCCGTCCACCGGCGGTTTGGCCGAGATCGAGAGCCCGAAGCGGATCCTCGGACAGCTGCACGGCCATGCCATCCGCTTCTGGTCCGGCAAG
>JALEHA010000219.1 GCA_022763315.1 Algiphilus sp. | reverse complement strand
TTGTCCGGATTCGAGGTATCGCGATAGAGCATCGCCAGGGTGACCTCGATGGTCTTGATGGCCATACCCACGATGCCCACCATCCACATCCAGAACACCGCACCCGGTCCACCCAGCGCTACGGCAATGGCCACGCCGCCGATATTGCCGAGGCCTACGGTGGCGGAAAGGGCGGCGGCCAGCGCCTGAAAGTGGCTGAGCACGCCTTTGCCGTCGTCGGCAAGATTGTGCCGTCCGCTGACCAGGGCAAAGCCATGCGTCAGCGAGCGGTATTGGCTGAAGCCGGAAAAGAGGGTGAATCCCACCCCCGCCATCAGCAGCGTGATCAAGACCGGACCGGACAACAGTATCGTGTTGATCGCTCCCACGAGCGACAGCAGTGCATCCATCGTGACCCTCCCCCAGGGTGATGAGCGTGTGCGCTAGAGCACCCCCGTGCTCTGCAGGAAAATGAGGAGCAGCGCAGGTGGCGCCACAAAGCGCAGGACGAACAACCATGCGCGCGCCCACCAAGCGATGGGACGACTGTCGCTGAGCGCATTCAGAGCGCCCGCGCCCCACACCCACCCCACGAACACGGCGGTGAGTAGCGCGCCCAGCGGCATCATGACATTGGTCGCCGCGAAATCCATGGCGTCGAAGAAGCTGCGGCCAACGAGGGTCAGGCCGTCCACCGCGCCCATCGACAAGGACGAGGGCACGCTCAGCAGCAGGCAGACCGCAGCGCAGACGAAGACCGTGCGACGGCGCGTCCAGCCGCGCTCATCGGTCAGGAAACTGATCGCCGGCTCGAGGATTGAGATTGCGGAAGTCAGCGCCGCGACGGTGAGCAGCAGGAAGAATAGCGGACCGATGTAGGCGCCGCCCGGCATCGCGGCGAAGGCCGCGGGCAGGGTGATGAAGGTCAGTCCCGCGCCCGCCTCCGGGTTGAAGCCAAGAGCGAAGACCACCGGCATGATGGCCAGACCCGCAAGGATGGCGGCCAGTACGTCGAGGGAAATGATCGAGGTGGTCGCCACGCCCAAGCGATCGTGCGCGCTCAGGTAGGAACCGTAGGTGAGCATGCAGCCCATTCCCAGCGACAGCGAGAAGAACGCCTGAGCCAGCGCGGCGGAGAAGGTGGCCCCCGTGACCTTTGAGAAATCCGGCTGCAGCAGGAAAGCCACGCCGGCGCCGCTGCCGTCTAGGGTCAGTGCGTGGGCCACCAGCGCCAGGAGCAGCAGGAAGAGCAGCGGCATGAGCACCTTGTTGGCGCGCTCGATACCACGTGCAACGCCGCCGGAGACGGTGAGCGCCACCAGTACCATGAAGAACAGGGCGTACAGCAGTGGGGACCAGAAACTGCCCACGAAGGCTTGGAACAGCGCGCCCAGCGTGGCGGGGTCGGTGCTGCTCAGCGCGCCGCTCGCGGCGAAACCGATATAGGCCACCGTCCAGCCGGCGACGACCACGTAGAAGGAGAGGATCACAAAGCCGGTCAGCACGCCCAGCAGGCCGACCAGGCTCCACCATCGTCCGCCCAGGCGGGCGAGCGCGCCCACCGGGTTGCGCTGGGTGCTGCGTCCGATCAATACCTCGGCGAGCAGCAGCGACACTCCGAAGACGGCGACGATGGCGAGATAGATCAGAAGAAAGGCGCCACCACCGTTTTCCCCGGCGGTGTACGGAAAGCGCCAGATATTGCCCAGACCGACGGCGGAACCCGCTGCCGCCATCACAAAGCCGAGGCGGCTCCCCCAATGTTCCCTGCTGGTATTCATGGGCGGCAGCATAGCCTGCGCCGGGATACCGGCGCAGGCCACGACCGTTCTACTTCTCGACGATGGCGACGACGCCCATGCCGCCTGCCGCACAGATCGAGATCAGGCCACGGCCGCGTCCCGCCGTGTGGAGGATCTTGGCGAGCGTGCCCAGGATGCGGCCGCCGGTGGCCGCAAAAGGGTGACCGACGGCGACCGAACTGCCCTTGATGTTGAGTTTGCTGCGGTCGATCGGCCCCAGCGGCTTGGAAAGGCCCAGGCGGTCCTTGCAGAACTTCTTGTCTTCCCACGCCTTCAGCGTACACAGCACCTGTGCCGCGAAAGCTTCATGGATCTCGTAGTAGTCGAAGTCCTGCAGATCGATGCCGGCCTTCGCCAGCATGCGCGGCACGGCATAGGCCGGCGCCATCAGCAGGCCCTCGTCGCCCGAGACGAAATCCACCGCCGCCGTATCGCAGAAGGTCAGGTAGGCCTGGGGCTCAAGCTTGTGACGCGCCGCCCAGTCTTCCGAGGCCAGCAGTACCGAGGAGGCACCGTCGGTCAGCGGCGTCGAGTTGGCCGCCGTCAGCGTGCCGTTCTCGCGATCAAAGACGGGCTTCAGGGTCGCCAGCTTTTCCAGGGTGCTGTCCGCACGCACATTGTTGTCGCGGCGCACACCGGCGAACTCCGTGATCAGGTCGGAGAAGAAGCCTTCGTCGTAGGCGGCCGCGGCCTTTTGGTGCGATTCAAAGGCCAGCTGGTCCTGGTCCTCGCGCGCGATGCCCCAATGCTTGGCCATCATCTCGCAGTGCTCACCCATGCTCTTGCCGGTGCGCGGCTCGCCGTTGGTCGGGATGGCCGGCGCCAGCATGCCCGGACGGAATTGGGCGAGGGCCTTCAGGCGATCGGCTGTCGAGCGCGCGCGGTTGACCTCGAGCAGGATCTTGCGCAGGCGGTCGTTGACTTCGATGGGAGCATCGGAGGCTGTGTCCACGCCACCGGCGATGCCGGCTTCGATCTGCCCCAGTGCGATCTTGTTGCCGATGTGAATCGCCGTTTCCAGACCCGTGCCACAGGCCTGCTGCACGTCATAGGCCGGCGTCTCGGGGGCAAGGGTGGTCGACAGGATTGCCTCGCGCGTCAGATTGAAGTCGCGCGAGTGCTTCAGTACGGCCCCAGCGGCGGCTTCGCCGAGTCGTTCACCGGCGATGCCCGTACGGTCGACCAGGCCCTGAATGGCCGCGGTGAGCATCTCCTGATTCGAGCGCGTGGCGTAGGCCGTATTGGAACGGCAGAAAGGAATGCGATTGCTCGCGACGACCGCCACTTTCCGGATTTCGTGCATGGTTACCCGCCATTGAATGAGTATGGCGCGAGTCTACCTTGCTGCAGTGCGCAACGCCGAATGCGAAAAAAGTTTCGGCTGACCCCTTGAAAGTACCGCGTGTCTCCCCAAAATTAGCAGCCGTCACGGGGGAGTGCTAACAAACACTGGCTCCATCCCACTGTGAGCGCTCGTATTTATGGGATTTTGGGATTGAAAGGAGATTGAAATGAAACTGCGTCCTTTGCATGATCGCGTGGTCGTGAAGCGCCTCGAGGAAGAGCGCAAGACCCCCGGCGGAATCGTCATTCCGGACTCTGCCGCCGAGAAGCCGATCAAGGGAGAAGTCGTTGCAGTGGGTCCGGGCAAGCGTGCCGACGACGGCACCGTGCACGCCCCTGACGTCAAGGTGGGCGATACCGTGCTGTTCGGCAAGTATTCCGGCACCGAAGTGAAGCTCGACGACAGCGAGCTCCTCGTGATGCGCGAAGACGACATCATGGGCGTCTTCGAAGGCTGAGATCCGCCTGAACCGCACCCCGCAACTACATCGAATCAAGAGGTAAGGAAATGTCCGCCAAAGAAGTAATGTTTGCCGATGATGCACGCAACCTGATGGCCGAGGGTGTCAACATCCTCGCCAACGCCGTGCGCGTCACGCTCGGCCCGAAGGGCCGCAACGTCGTTCTCGACAAGTCCTTCGGCGCGCCCACCGTCACCAAGGACGGTGTCTCGGTCGCCAAGGAAATCGAGCTCGAGAACAAGTTCCAGAACATGGGCGCCCAGCTGGTCAAGGAAGTCGCCAGCAAGACCAGCGATGAAGCCGGCGATGGCACCACCACCGCCACCGTGCTCTCCCAGGCCATTCTCAACGAAGGTCTGAAGTCGGTCGCCGCCGGCGTCGACCCGATGGACATCAAGCGCGGCATCGACAAGGCCGTGGAAGCGCTGACTGCCGAAATCGCCAAGCTGTCCACGCCGTGCCGTGACCGCAAGTCCATCGCCCAGGTGGGCACCGTCTCCGCCAACAGCGACGAAGCCGTCGGCGAGATCATTGCCGAAGCCATGGACAAGGTCGGCAAGGAAGGCGTGATCACGGTCGAGGAAGGCTCGGGTCTCGAGAACGAACTCGAAGTGGTCGAGGGTATGCAGTTCGACCGCGGCTACCTGTCGCCGTACTTCATCAACAACACCCAGTCGCAGCAGGTCGAGCTCGAGAACCCGCTGATGCTGATCACCGAGAAGAAGGTCAGCAACATCCGTGACCTGCTGCCGGTGCTGGAGAACGTCGCCAAGCAGAGCCGTTCGCTGCTGATCATCGCCGAAGACGTCGAAGGCGAAGCCCTCGCGACGCTGGTGGTCAACAACATGCGCGGCATCATCAAGGTGGCTGCGGTCAAGGCGCCGGGCTTCGGCGACCGCCGCAAGGAAATGCTGAAGGACATCGCCATCCTCACCGGTGGTCAGGTGATCTCCGAAGACGTCGGCATGTCCCTGGACAAGGTCGACCTGGCCGATCTGGGTACCGCCAAGAAGGTGCAGATCAACAAGGAAAACACCACCATCATCGACGGTGCGGGCGACGCCGGTGCCGTGGAAGGCCGTGTCAAGGAACTGCGTGCGCAGCGTGAAGAGTCCAGCTCGGACTACGACCGCGAGAAGCTTGACGAGCGCATTGCCAAGCTGGCCGGTGGTGTGGCCGTGATCAAGGTGGGTGCGGCCACCGAAGTCGAGATGAAGGAAAAGAAGGCCCGTGTCGAAGACGCGCTGCACGCCACCCGTGCCGCCGTCGAAGAAGGCATCGTGCCGGGCGGCGGTACCGCGCTGGTGCGCGCTTCCTCCGCGCTGGATGGTCTGAAGGGCAACAACGACGACCAGACCACCGGTATCTCGATCCTGCGTCGCGCCATTCAGGAGCCGCTGCGTCAGATCGTGTCCAACGCGGGCGGCGAGCCGGCGGTGGTCATGAACCGCGTGCTTGAAGGCAAGGGCGCCGAAGGCTACAACGCGGCCACCGACACCTACGGCGACATGCTCGAAATGGGCATCATCGACCCGGCCAAGGTGACCCGTCTGGCCCTGCAGAACGCGGCCTCCGTATCCGCACTGCTGCTGACCACCGAAGCCATGATCGCCGACAAGCCGAAGAAGGAATCCGGCGGCGGCGCCGACATGGGTGACATGGGCGGCATGGGCGGCATGGGCGGCATGATGTAACTGCCGGCCGCACCATTGCGTGTGCCATCGGGGCGCTTCTTCGGAGGCGCCCCGATTTTTTTGGGTTTCAGCCTCAGTCGGGGGGAAAGGCGGTCCAGCCGGTGAACCAGGGGTCGCGACTTTGGGGCCGGACGGCGCCGATGTAGCTGGCGCCCTCATTCCAGAATTCGCCTTGCGCTACGGCACTGGGTGCCAGATTCGGCACACTGCGCTCGGGCGTGAACACGGGCTGCAGGGCATTGGTGGCTTGCAGCGGCAGACCGGAATCGCTGACCACGCGTGCCCGACCCTGACCGAGCAGGAAGGCCGCTTCGCTGAAGCCGTCATCGTCGTCCTGTTCGCCGCGCTCCTCCGGG
>JALEHA010000218.1 GCA_022763315.1 Algiphilus sp. | reverse complement strand
GCCGAGGGGCGCATCCAGCCGCGCGAGGGACTGACGCTGATGAAGCGCGCGGATTTCCTGGCGGCGGCCGAGGCGGCAGCCGGTGCCGCATCCACCGCGGCGGAGGACCCCGCCACCATCGCCGTGCAGTTGTTCACCAGCGGCACCACCGGCGCGCCCAAGGCCGCGGTGCTGCGCCACGAGAATCTGAGCGCCTACATCATCGGCACCGTCGAGTTCGGCGCTGCCGAGGAGACCGACGCCAATCTGGTCAGCGTGCCGCCCTATCACATCGCCGGCATCTCGGCGATTCTCAGTTCCACCTATGCCGCGCGGCGCATGGCCACCATCGGTGCCTTCGAGCCGCAGGCCTGGGTGCGGGCCTGCCGTGCGGAGTCGGCGAGCAACGCCTTCGTGGTGCCGACCATGCTCAGCCGCATCATCGACGTGCTCGACGGCGAGGGCGGGGCGGGGCTGCCCAGCCTGCGTGCCATCGCCTATGGCGGCGGCCGCATGCCGCAGGCCACCATCGAGCGCGCCATGCAGTTGCTGCCGCAGGTCGATTTCACCAATGCCTACGGGCTGACCGAAACGAGTTCGACGGTGGCGGTGCTGGGGCCGGACGATCACCGGCTCGCCATTGCCAGCGACGACCCGAAGATCCGGCGCCGCCTGTCGTCGGCGGGGCAGCCGACTGGGGCAGTGGAAATTCAGATCCGGGACGAGGACAACACGGTGCTCGGCCCCGAGGAAGCGGGCCTGGTCTTCGTACGCGGCCCGCAGGTCTCCGGCGAGTATCTTTCCCTTGGTTCCCAGCTCGATGCCGAGGGCTGGTTCCCGACCCGCGACCGTGGCTTTCTGGATGCCGAGGGCTATCTCTATCTCGACGGCCGCGCCGATGACGTCATCGTGCGCGGTGGCGAGAATATTTCGCCGGGCGAAGTCGAGGATGTCCTGCTGGCGCACCCGGCCGTGGCCGATGCCGCGGTCGTAGCGGTGCCGGACGATCAGTGGGGTGAGGGCGTCGGAGCCGCGGTGGTCTTGATCCCCGGCCAGGCGGTATCCGCCGAGGTGCTGCAGGATCTGGTGCGCAGCCAGCTACGTTCCTCGCGGGTGCCGCAGGTTATACGCTTCTACGATGCCCTTCCCTACAATGAGATGGGCAAGGTGCTGCGTCGCGTCATCCGCGATGATCTCGCCGAACCGGTACCCGCCTGATGGCCACCTTTGTCTACGAAGAGAATCTGCACATTGATGCCCCCGCCGCCATAGTCTGGGAGGTCATCACCGATCTGCCGCGCTACGGCGAGTGGAACCCCTTTGTGAGTCGCTGTCAGTCGACGCTGCAGCCGGGGGACCCGATCGACATGACGGTGCATCTGATGGCGCGCCCGCAACAGCAGCGGGAATGGATCACCGACTACGACGACGGCCATGGCTTTGCCTATCGCATGAAGCCCGTGCCGCTGGGTGCCCTGTCCAGCGCGCGCTGGCACGACATTCGCCCGGATGGCGAGGGGCGCAGCCGCTACCAGTCGCACTTTGAATTGCGTGGCTGGATGATGCCGGTGGTACGGGGACTGCTTGGAGCGCGCCTGCGTGCTGGCTTCGCCGGCATGAATGCTGCCGTCAAGCAGCGCGCCGAAGCCCTGTGGGCACAGCGCCAGCGTTAGCCGGCCCGCGCACGCAGGCCGACGCACGCTGCTTTGCGCAGCATTACGCCGGCGGCCTGTTGCATGACCTTGGGCGCCGTGCCACGTCGTCGCCCCCCGACGATCACCCAGCGGTACGGGCCGCCGACTGTGGGCTGCATTGGCTGACGGGCAGGGCGGAAGCCCCGCCTCTCGTCTGTCCGGTGCCGTTGGCGGCCGCGGCCGATGCCGCTCTGGCTGCGCTCCGGAGCATGCCGGGTGCCGACGCCCTCCACGACATCGATGGCGCCGCCCTCCTGACGGAGCGCGCGGCCCTGCTCGGATTGCGGCGAAGCGGTGCGCAATCCGCCGCCGGAGCCTGCCGGCTGCTGTCTTGCCGCGATGGCCTGCTGGCGGTCCACCTGGCGCGCGAGAGCGATTGGACTCTGCTGCCAGCCTGGCTGGAAGCGTCCGAAGTGACGGACTGGCCGAGTCTGGCAGGTGCGCTGGTGCACCAGCCACAGGCTCGGTTGCTGGAGCGCGCCCAGTGGCTTGGGCTGCCGGTAGTGGCCGTGGCGCCGCCCCGAGCGCGCTGCGCCTGGTTTCAGCAGTTGGCCGCTGGCGGCATCGCACCCGTGTCGGCGCGCAGACGACGACCGCTGGTGGTGGATCTCTCCAGCCTGTGGGCTGGTCCGCTGTGCAGCCATCTCTTGCAGCGGCTGGGCGCGGAGGTCATCAAGGTGGAAAGCACGCAGCGGCCCGATGGTGCGCGTCAGGGGCACGCGGCATTCTTTGACCGTCTGCACGCCGGCAAGGCGAGTGTGGCGCTGGCGCTGGATAGCGCCGAGGGCCGCGGACAGTTGCTGACGCTTCTGCGCGCGGCCGATATCGTGATCGAGGCGGCGCGGCCGCGCGGCCTGCGCCAGCTGGGCATTCATGCAGAAGACCTGGTGGCAGAGCGGCCGGGACGCACCTGGATCGCCATCACCGGCTATGGTCGCGAAGGGGAGAATGCCGAGCGGGTGGCCTTTGGCGACGATGCCGCCATTGGCGCCGGCCTCGGCTGGATCATGGCGCAGACCTACGGCAGCGCCTGTTTTGTGGGCGATGCGCTCGCTGACCCCCTCACCGGACTGCACGCCGCCTTGCTGGCCTGGGACGGCTGGCTGCGCGGCGGGGGCGGTCTGCGCGCCCTGGCGCTGCGCGACGTGGTGGGGCATGTCATCACGGCGACGGGTGTGGATACGCCCTGGCGCGCCCAAAGCCGTGCCTGGCAGGCCTTGTTGGAGCGAGAGGGCATTGCGCCACAGCCGCCGCGTTGGCGCCACGTCTGCAAGCCGGCGGCGCCGCTGGGCGCAGACAATGCGCGCATCCTGGCGCAGCGTGTGTCGCCATGCTGATTCGAGATGCCGAGCTGGATTTCGGCCAGCGGCGCGCCGACCTCCGGGTGGTGGACGGCATGATCAGCGCCATCGCGCCGCACCTGGAGCGCAGTCGCGACGAAGTGGAGATCCCAGCGCGCGGCCGCGCGCTTCTGCCCAGCCTGTGTGACCACCACATTCATCTGCTGGGCACCGCAGCGGCGCGCGCCTCGGTGGACTGCTCTGCTGCCGCCTGCGGTGACGCCGATGGGTTGGAGCAGGCGCTGATCGCTGCGGACCGCACGCGTCGGGATGATGACTGGCTGCGCGGCGTGGGCTACCACGGTGTGCTCTTCGAGGGCACCGGTAGCCAACTGGACCGGCATTGGCTGGACCGTGTGCTGCCGCAGCGGCCGGTGCGTATCCAGCATCGCAGCGGGCGGCTGTGGGTGCTCAACAGCCTTGCGCTGCGCCGTATCGGCGTCGACCCGGAAGACGCCAGGCCACCGCTGGAGCAGGACGAATCGGGTGCGGCGACCGGTCGGCTGTATGACGGTGATGCCTGGCTGCGTGCTCGGATAGAGCAGCGCCGGCCCTGCTTGCGTGAATTCAGCCAGCGGCTGTGGGCGATGGGGGTCACCGCGGTGACCGACTGCACGCACAGCAATGATGCAGAGGATTACGCCCATTTCCTTGAGGCGCAGCAGCAGGGTGCCCTGCTGCAGGATCTGGTGGTAATGGGCGGCACTGATTTGAATCGTCGACTTGATACCGGAACCCGCCGGATTCGCGTGGGCGCACGCAAGTTTCATCTGCACGATCACGCCCTGCCGGAGTACGGCGCGTTCAAGGCGCAGATCCGCGCCGCGCATGCGGTCGGCCGCAATGTCGCCATGCATTGCGTGAGTCGTGTCGATCTCACCTTCGCCTTGGCCGCGCTGTGCGAAACCGGCGTGCGGCCGGGTGATCGCATTGAACACGCCTCGGTGGCGCCCCCGGAGGCCGTCGCGCAGATGGCGGAGCTGGGGCTGATCGTGGTCACTCAGCCGGCGTTGATTGCCGAGCGCGGCGATGACTATCTGCGCGAAGTGGAGCCTGACGATCAACCCCATCTTTATCGCCTTGCCAGTCTGCAACAGGCGGGCATCCCGCTGGCATTGAGCAGCGACGCCCCTTACGCCGACATCGATCCCTGGCGGGCCATGCAGGCGGCGGTGGACCGGCGTACCTCTGCGGGCGCGGTGATCGGCGCCGGTGAGGCGCTGACCCCGGAGGCCGCCTACGACGCTACAGCCGGTGATCTGGACACGCCGGGGAAACGGCGTCGCTTACGGGTGGGCGGACGCGCCGACATGCTCTTGCTCGACACCGACTGGGCCGGCGCCTGCGCAGATCTATCGCGTGTGCGCCCTGTAGTGGTGTGGCGTGAAGGGCGCACAACTATCACCTGAATGGAGTAGGACAGGGCAGGCTACGCTGCGCACTATGGTTCTACTCTCAAGGCGTGGGCCGTGTATCCCCGCCGTCATTGCCATACGCAGCAGGAGGCGTTTTCCATGGGTGCCATCAATCTTCAGCAGCTGCTCGAATCCCAACAGCTCGAGCGCTGTCCCTTCCCGATTCCCGCCGGTTGGTTCCACGTGGATTTCTCGGAGAATCTGGCAAAGGAGGAGATTCGCAACGTCTATATCTTCGGCCAGGAATGGGTGCTCTTCCGCAGCGAGTCCGGCCAGGTTGGCATGACCGATCCGTACTGTCCGCACCTCGGCGCCCACATCGGGCACGGCGGCAAGGTCGTGGGCGAGAACATCCGCTGCCCCTTCCACCACTGGGAATACGACACGGAAGGCTGGTGCAAGAAGATCCCGTACGGCAAGGTGGCGCCGCCCATCACCAAGAAGCAGGCGATTCTGCGCACCCTTCCGGTGGTCGAGAAGTACGGCATGATCTGGGCGTGGTATCACCCCAAGTGCGAAGCGCCAAGCTGGGAGCTGCCCTATATTCCCGCCATCGAAGACGAGAGTGGTTGGACGGGTGACCGCAAGGGCTCCTGGACCGCGCACACCGCCATTCAGGAAATCGCTGAAAACGGCGTCGACTTCGCCCACCTGAAGTTCCTGCACGGCGCTGAGGCGATTCCGCCGGCCGAGGTCAACTTCGACGGCCACATCATCGACATCAACATGGCCAATGGCTACATCGTGGGCCGTGGTTATGGTCCGGGTCTGAATATCTTCGAATTCACCCAGAACGGCGTGAGCGCGACCATGATCAGCTACACCCAGCCGATCGACGTCGACAAGAGCCAGATGAACATGAGCTTCCGGCACAAGGACTACCCGGAAGGCTCGCAGGAACTGATGATCGCCAAGAAGATCGTCGACCACATGATCGGCGAGGCCGAGGGCGAGGAAAGCGCCGGCTTCGAGAGCGTCGACTTCATCGTCTGGAATCACAAGAAATATCGCCCCAATCCGTTGCTCTGCGACGGTGACGGTCCTGTGCTCCAATTCCGCAAGTGGTTCAAGCAGTTCTACGTTGCGGATGAAGATACGCTGGCAAAAATCTAGATACGCGCGAGGACGGGGGCGGCCATTGCGCCGCCCCCTTTTTCGTGGACTTTGGAGGACAAAACGGCTCATGGCCCAGGTGCATGTCACAACCCGGGAGGGCGAAGTGCGGACCCTCGAAGCAGAGGGCGGCAGCCCGCTCATGGAGGTACTGCGCGACGCCAGTACCGGCGTCGAAGGCACTTGCGGGGGGATGTGCTCCTGCGGGACCTGTCACGTCTATGTGGTCGACGAGTGGGTCGCGCGCCTGCCCGAGCGGAGCGAGGACGAGGCCATGATGCTGGAAGCGCTGGAAGATTTCGTGGAACTGCGTCCCGGTTCCCGACTTGCCTGCCAGATCGTGCTGGACGACGACACGTCGGGCATCACGGTTGAGATCGCGCCCGCGGCCTGAGGTCGTTTTCGGCGCGGTGCATCTCCCCCATCCGGAGGAGGCCAGGGACTAAGCCATTTGCGAATGTCTGTCTCAAAATTCCTTTCGCGCAGGCAGCGTGTCCATGGCAGAGGCTCCCTCCAATGACGCCAAGGCGTCCTCTTCCGCTCGGCGACGGCGCACCGTCGGCCGGCCGCCAGCGGTGACCCTGGACCAGATCCTGGATGCGGCTACCGAGATCGGCCTGACCGAAGTGACGCCTCGGCGCGTCGCACAGAAGCTGGGGGTGGGTACGGCAACGCTCTACCGCTACGTTAGCGGACGCGATGAACTCGTGCGTCTGGCGGCCTTCCGGCTGGCGCTGCGCCAGCGTCAACCGGCCTGGGGACAAACCACCGCGTTGCACTGGTCGGAGGTCGTACTGTCGTACGCCGATAGCCTGCGCGAGGTCTTTCTCGGCGAGCCGCAACTGATCAGCGAGTTGCTCGCCGGGCGACTGGGTCCGGAGGCGGAGATGGTCTTCCTGGAACCCTTTCTCAGCCGGCTGTCCGCCTGTGGCGTCACGGTCACCGAAGGCATGCGCCTGCACAACGCTGTCGCCATGCTCGCGATTGGCGCGGCGGCGGGCGCCATAGGCGTGCGTGCGGCAGGGGGCACCACCCAGGCGGTGGCCGCGATGCAGCGGGCGATGGATCGTCAGGACGAGGACCGCTTTCCGCATCTGCAGCGTGGGCTTGCCGCCTATCGCGTGGACGGCGAGGCGCACTGGCGCAGCGCGTTGATTGCTTTGCTGCAAGGCTTCGCCTGTGACCGGGGCGAACGGCTCCCCATTGCGATAGCCACACAGGCAGACATACAGGAAGCGCTGCACCCGATGGCAGCAGCAGACGAGGAGGCTCCCTATGCACGATAACGCCACGGCTGGCCGGGTCGAGATCGATGGCTCGGTCTTCAACCCCTTTTCCCCGGACTTCATTCGGGCCCCGACGGAAACCTGGCAGAAGCTGCTGCGCGACTACCCCATCGCCTGGCATCGCGATCTGCAGATGTGGGTGGTGAATTCGCATGAATTATGCGGCGCACTACTCAAGGACAACCGCTTCTCGCCCAACTTCCGCCTGTGGGAGCACGCGCCGCCGGAAAAGGCCGAGGCGGACAAGAACGACTGGGATCACGTATTCGACCATTCCCTCTTTGTGGTCGACCCGCGCACCCACCTCAAGATGCGCAAGCTCACCATGCCGGCCTTCTCGAAGCCGGTGATGGCGAAGATCGACGACAAGATCCGCGACCTGGTGGATGCCTGTTTCAACGACATCGGAAATCCTGAAACCTTCGATGTGTACGAGGCCATCGCCACCAAGCTGCCGGTGCGCTCGATTGCACGGATGGTGGGCGTGCCCACCGACATGGAGGATTTCTTCCACGATTTCGCGCTCAATGTGGTGCTGTCTACGCGACCGAATCTCAAGCCCGATGAGCGTGAGCGCGCCGTGCAGGCAACGCTGCCTGGCTTCGAATTCTTCAAGCAGATGATCCGCGAGCGGCGCGCGCTCGATCATCCGGGAGAGGATTTTCTGGGCAGCCTGATCGCGGCGCGCGACGGCGACGATAGCCTTGACGACTACGACATCCTGTCCATCATCCTGGCGCTGATCACCGCAGGTTCGGACACCGCCACTGATCTGCATACCTATGCCCTGAAGGGATTGCTGGAGCACCCCGATCAGATGGAGAAGCTGCGTGCCCATCCCGAGCGCATGGAAAACGCCATCATCGAGCTGTTGCGCCATGGTTCGATGGGCAAGTTCCCCTTCTTCCGCTTCGCCGCCGAAGACGCCGAATTCGGCGGGCAAGCGATTGCCAAGGGCCAGTGCATTCTGGTGAACCTTTCGGCCGCGTGGCATGACCCCGCCAAATATCCCGACTGGGACCGCCTGGATATCGACCGCAATCTCGACGGCAATCTGGTGTTTGGCGCCGGCGCCCATTTCTGCATCGGGACCTATCTGGTGCGCGTGCAGGGCGGGCTGATGATCAAGGAGTTCATGCGCCGGTTCCCGCGCGCCGAACTGCGCAACGGTGACGGCGACATCGACTACGACTACAGCCATCACAACGCCCGACGGATCACGCGCCTGTGCGTGGAGACCCACGTTGCGGATACCGAGGAGGCCGCCTGAGATGCAGCAATGGATCTGCGTCATCTGCGGCTTCATCTACGACGAAGCAGAAGGCTTGCCGGACCATGGCATTCCACCCGGAACCCGGTTCGAAGACCTCCCTGACGACTGGGCCTGCCCGGAGTGTGGCTCGCCCAAATCCGCCTTTGAACCCTACGTCGGCTGAACCACAGCCGCATCCTGAAGGAGACTGAATGAAACACCAGAGTGAATCCCACTACCCGGCGCCAGCTGCGGTGGTGCTCAAGATGTTTGCGGATCGCAGCTTCCATGAACGCAAGTTGCAGAAGCTGGGCATTGCCAATTTCGAGATCATCGAGCACGAAGCCGATGGTGAACGTGCGCGTATCCGCATCTCGCGGCAGCTGCCGGTGCAGTTGCCGGGCATGAAGAAGGGAGCCGGCGCCGTGGTGCACACCGAGGTGTGGAACCTGAAGGACGGCGTAGGCGATATCACGGCGGAACCCCAGGGCATGCCGCTGGAGATGCGCTGCAGCGCCCGTATTGAGCCCGACGGCGACGACGCCTGCGTCGCCCGCTACGAGTGGGATATTAAGGCCAACGTTCCAGTCGTCGGCAAGCGCATCGAAAAGTTCGTCGCTGCCGATATCGACAAGCGCGGGGAACAGGAGGCCGAGGCCGGGCGCACGCTATTGGATGACTATCGCTAGTCGTCAGTTCGGACGATGACGGAAACATTCAGCGTGCACACTATCGTCGCGCTGGCTTCTTACCTGCGCTTTAGGACCATTTCAGAACAACTGCTGCCACCACACCGGTGCGGTACGGAGGACACCACGATGCATGTACAAACAGCGCTCCGCCATCTCGCGATTGCCACGATGGCGGTGTCGGCACTGGGCACCAGTTCAGCCTTCGCCAAAGTCTCGGCGGAAAAGGCGGCCGAACTGGGCGGAGAGAAGTACACCTGCATGGGCGCCATTCGCGCTGGATCGGAGAGCGGGGTGGCCGAGTACACCGGCAAGTTCCAGGGCACCTGGCCAGGCGCCGGCAACAAGGGCGGCTACCTGCCGGGTCCCTATGCCGACGAAGAGGCCTTGTTCACGATCAATGCCAGCAATATGGCCGAATACGCCGACAAGCTGACGCCCGGCCAGAAGGCGTTGCTTCAGAAGTACCCGGATGACTTCTACATGAAGGTCTATCCGAGCCGTCGCGACTTCGCATTCCAGGACTGGGTATGCGACGTGGTGAAGCAGAATGCCACCAGCGCAGAGCTCGTCGATGGCGGCCTCGGCATCACCGGCACCACCGGTGGCCATGCCTTCCCCTTCCCGAAGAACGGGCTGGAAGCGATCTGGAATGTCATCAACCCGCATCGCGCCTGGACCGAGCAGGCGGTATATGACATCCGCAATGTCTATTCCGATGGACAGGTGGCCAATGGGCGTGTGCGCTATATGACGCTCAACCCTGGCAATCATCCGGCAGCCGACCAGCGCAGCTCTTACACCGACAAGATCAACGCTTACTTCTACCAGGAGTATCTCGAGCCGCCTCGCGATGCCGGTTTCACGGCGGTGGGCTACCAGCCCAACAACTTCTCTGACGACGCGACCAATTCATGGCAGTACCAGCCGGGTCTGCGCCGCGTGCGTCAGGCACCGGAGGTCGGCTTCGACTATCCCGTGCCGCCGGCCGGCATGCGCAATGTCGACGACGACTATCTGTTCAATGGATCGCCGGAACGCTTCTCTTGGCGCTTGGTGGGGCGTAAGGAATTCTACGTCCCGTACCACAACTTCAAGATCAACGACCCGGCGCTCAGCTATGACGATCTGATTGGTAAGCGAACGATCAACCCTGACTACGTCCGCTATGAGTTGCATCGCGTGTGGGTCATTGAGGGCACCCAGAAGGAAGGTGTGCGCCACAACTACGGCAAGCGTGTGGTCTACGCAGATGAAGATACTTGGCTGGCACTGTGGGCGGACAACTACGACAAGCGCGGTGAGCTGTGGCGCGTGAATTTCGTCAATTACTTCTTCTCGCCGCAGTCGCAGACCTTCCACCGCGGCGCCACCATTTATCACGACCTGACGGCCCAGACCTACGAGGCGGGTTATCTGGTCAACGAGTCCGGCGACAACTGGTGGAAGCTGAATGAACCGCTGAAGCCTTCGAACTTCAGCCCCGAAGGCCTCGCGCGGCGCGGCCGCTAGACAGGGATGCAGGACCGCGTGCCGCCTTTCGGCGGCGCGCGGCGATGGCAGCAGGCTACAGCAAGGAGCATTCATGAAAAGCGCATTCATCACCGGCGCCGCCGTCGGCCAGGGCAACATGCTCGCCAAGAAACTCGCCGGGCAGGGCTGGCGGGTGTTCGCGGGCGTACTGCCGGGCGCGGAGACCGATCTCGGCGAGGTCGAAGGCGTGACGATGATCGAGCAGGACGTATCCGACAACGCATCGGTTCGCGCCAGCGCCGAACAGGTCAACGACCAGCTTGGTCGCGAGGGGCTCGACCTGCTGATGAATGTGGCGGGGGTGGCCAATGTGGCCACCGGTCTGATTGAAGGCATCGATATGGAGTTGGTGCCCAAGCTGTTTGAGATCAACACCTTCGGTCAGCTTCGGGTGTGTCAGGCCTTTCTTCCCATGGTGCGGCGTGCGCCGCAGCCCGCGAAGATATTGAACTTCGGTTCCGGTGCGGTGCTCGCAAGCCCGCCGATGGCCGGCGCCTACAGCATGTCCAAGCATGCCGTGCATGGCCTGACATTGACGTTGCGCAACGAACTGGCGCCATTCGGCGTGCAGGTCACCTCGATCTGGCCGGGCGCGGTCAAGACCGGCATGACGGCCAATTCGCGCGAGACCACGCTTGGTTCCTGGAATGCGCAGCCTGAGCCGGTCAAGTCGACCTATGCGGAATATCTCAAGCGCGGCATTACCGAGCTGCTGCCCGACATGATCGAGAAGAAGGGCAACACGCCGGACGCCGTCACGGATGAAATCCTCAAGATCGTGGCCCAGCGCAAGCTGAAAGCGTGGTACTGCGTGGGCAGCGATGCCAAGCCCCTCGGCGTCATGAGCCGTCTGCTGCCATCGGGCAGCTTTGAGGCATTGATCCGGGGTGCCTACAAGATTCCGGCAGCCAAGGTGTAATGACCATGCCCGATAACGCGACCAGTCAGGTTCAACCTGCCTTTGCGGCGCTCGCCGCCCGTGCACCCTCGCTGGCCCTTGAGTCGGCCGAGACCCGCATTGCCCGCCTGCAGCGCCTGCTGAAGGAAACCATGGCAGCGCGGGACGCCATCTACGAGGCTGCACACGCCGAGCTTGGCCTGTGCAATACCGACATCGACCAGCAGCTGCTGATGGTCAAGGGCGAGATCGAGTACGCCTGCAAGCATCTGGCCGAATGGATGAAGGCCGAGCCGGTGAAGGGCTCGCTCATGACGCTCGGCAAGAAGTCGTATATCCGCTACGAACCCAAGGGGGTGGTGCTCACGCTGGGTACCTGGAATGCACCCTATGCCATCGGACTGGTGCCGGCGGTGGGCGCGTTGGCGGCGGGCAACAGCGTGCTGCTCAAGCCGTCGGAGCTGGCGCCCCAGTCCGCCGCGGCGCTCGCCGACATCGTTGCGCGAGCAATGGAGCCGGACGTGTTCACCGTACTCCAGGGGGGGGCGGAGGTGGCGCAGGAGCTGTTGCAGCAGCCCTTCAATCACATCTTCTACATCGGCGGACATCAGGTGGGCCGGCTCGTGATGAAGGCCGCAGCCGAACACTTCGCATCGGTGACGCTGGAAATGGGCGGCAAGAACCCGACCATCATCGATGCCAGCGCCGATATCGAGGACACCGCACGCAAGATTGCCTGGGGGCGCCTGAGCAATGCCGGTCAGGTCTGCATCGCGCCGGATTACGCTCTGGTGCACGAATCGGTAAAGGCCGCTTTCTGCGAGGCGTTGGCGCGCAACATCCAGGCAATGTACAACCCTGATGGCGCTGGTTACGAGGCCAGTCCGGAGTACCCCTGCATCATCAACGACCGCCATTTCGAGCGGGTCGCGGCACTGCTTGACGACGCCCGCGAGAAGGGGGCCACTTTCCACTGTGGCGGCGGACGCAATCCGGCGGCGCGGCATATCGATCCCTGCGTGATCAGCGATGTCGACGAAGGCATGCGCATCATGCAGGAGGAGATCTTCGGGCCCGCTATTGCCGTCGTGGGCTGGACGGAGCGCGAAGAGGTCATCGAGATCATCAAGCGCCGCGCCAAGCCGCTGGCGCTCTACATCTACGCCAAGGATCGCGAAGCCATTGACTGGTTCCTGGCGCGTACCACCGCCGGCAGCACGGTGGTCAATCACAACATGATTCAGTCGGGGACCAATCCCCATCTGCCCTTCGGCGGCGTGAATGCCAGTGGCATTGGCCGTATCGGCGGTCACTTCACCTTCCTGGAATGCTCCAACCAGCGCTCCATCGTGGAAGAGGGGCCGCCCGTAGGGGACCCGAACATGATGTACCCGCCCTACAGCGACAAATTCAAGAAGATGATGGGGTCGATGTTCGACCGCCCGCTGGCGGTACCGGATGCGGTGGTACGCGGCATCAACGGGCTGATCAAGGTCACCAGCGTCTTCAAGCGCCAGCGCTGATCCCTGTTTACCAGCGGTACACGTCCCACAGGTCTGGATTGGCCCAGTGCTTGGCATTGAGCCAGTCAGGACGGTGCTTGTAGTCGTAAAGGTTGAAGCCCTGCAGCGTCAGGCCGGTGTTCTCGTCATGCCAGTGGGGCAGAAAGCCCAGCGACCGCCATTGTGCGGGCGCGAGGGGACAGCTGGCATCGGCTAAGGCGAGCACCGCCTGGGCGTAGAGATCGCGCAGCGCAGCCAGCGCACGTTCCAGGCAGTCTTGCTCTGCAGCCACCCCCAGCCACTCCGCAGTGAGGACCGCCAAGCCCGCGCGTGGTGGCTCTAGGGTCTCGGCGATCTCCGACGTCGCCTGAAGCTGGCGGTGGTCCCGTGGGAGCCCTTGCGGCAGGGCGATGCCCTGCGGATGCAGAAGCACCACCGGATCGATGCACTGGCGGGCGATCGCCTCCTCCAGCGTGCTGGGCCGCCCCTCGCTTGTGGATGCCGCACTCATTTCATCAGCATGCGCAGCTTCGCGCCTGCTGACAAGGCCAGGCTGGACGGCGCTGGCGCAGCGCTCGGGCTGTGGTACGCCCAAAAGAAAGGCCCCGCCGGTCGGGGCGGGGCCTGTCATGCCATGCCGTTGCTGCGTGGCGCTTAGACGTCGTCGCGCGTCTCCAGTATGCGGAGCTCGACGCGACGGTTCATCTCCCGGCCGTCTTCGGTGTCATTGCTGGCGATGGGTTGTGTCTCGCCATAGCCCTCGGCCTCCAGCTGGTCCGGCGCCACACCGCGGTCCAGCAGGTAGTCGACGACGGCGTCCGCACGCTCGCTGGACAGCTGCTGGTTATAGGCACTGGCGCCCTTGCTGTCGGTATGGCCGCCGATTTCCACCACCAGACCCGGTTCGTCGAGCAGGACATCGGCCACATCATCAAGGATGACGCGGGCATCGGGCGTGATACGCGCGCTGTCGAAATTAAAGGTCACACCCCGCAGCACGACGGTATCGCCCATGGCGCAGCCACGATCGTCGGTGTCTTCACCGGGGAAGGGCGGGCGGCACTGCGACAGCGGCAATTCGCAGCCCTGCGCATTGACCGCAATGCCGGCTGCGGTGCCCGGGCATTGGTCCTCGAAGTTCGGCACGCCGTCGGCATCGTCGTCCAACGGGCAGCCATCCGCACCCACGGCAACGTCCGAGGGTAGGTTCGGATAGGCCGGGCATTGCGGCCGGTCCGCCTCGACCACGCGGGCTTCAGGTTCCGGCTCCTTGGGCTCCTCGTAGATCGAACCCAGAGGAATCTGCAAACCGATCCTGAAGACGGCGTCATAGAAAGCGTCGCCGTTGCCGCGGCCGACAGATCCTTCCTCATGTGAGTCCATCCGATACACCACTTCCGGCCGGATGGCGGTTCCTTCGTTGATGAAGTTGAGGAAGGGCGCCTTGATCAGCGCGCCGGCGCCAAAGTCGAACACCACGCTGTCATAGTCCGTCTTGCAGCTGGTGAAACCCGGTTGCACGGTGCAAGGGGCGTCCGTGGTTTCACCGTAGTGCAGTGCGGCGCGGATGTAGAAGTCACTGCGTTCCTCGACCGGAAACATATTGAGCGCGAGGCCGACGCCGGTCAGCTCGCCGCTCTGGTCGCTGAACTCCGCGTCATAGGTATCGTAGAAACCGCTGAGTTCGAAGGTGAGATTGCGTGTCAGGCTCTTGCCCAACGCGATCTGACCGCCGAGGCCATTGTCCGTCATGCGGTCGCCATCGACCACGGAGTAGGAAAAGCTGGGGGCGATGTAGTAGCGATCGTCCTCGATTTGAGCGGCACCCTGCGTGGCGTAGGCGATACCCGCGGCCGCAAGCAGCGCCGTAGTGACTCGTTTGACCATGAATTCTCCCCTGAATGGTGTGCGCAGGACTCCCGAAGCGCGTCACCAGACTATAGCAGCGGCAGTCTTCATTGTGTCGGCGCAAGCGGCTGTCGCGCGCGTGCGCGGACTGCGCGCAATGCGTACACTCGCGCACCTTCACGACAAGCTGGACCGTTGCGCTACGCCATGGAAGCCCACCACATCAAGCAAGAGATTACAGCCCTGCAGGCGCGTTTCGACGCGCTGCGGGGCTATCTTTGACTACCAGGAAAAGCAGGACCGCGTCGCTGAGATCGACGGTGAACTCGAGCATCCGGAGGTCTGGAACAAGCCCGAGGAAGCGCAGTCGCTCGGACGTGAACGCGCCCGCCTGATCGAGGTTGTCCAGCCGCTGCAGGAGGCCGAATCCGGCCTGGCCGATGCACTCGAACTGCTGGAGATGGCCGAAGCGGAGAATGACCGCGCAACCATCGACGAGATCGCCGCGGATGTCGAACGCTATCGCAACAGCGCGGAGAAGCTGGAATTCCAGCGCATGTTCTCCGGTGAGATGGACGCGACCAACGCCTTCCTCGACATTCAGGCCGGCTCTGGCGGTACCGAGGCACAGGACTGGGCGGAAATGCTGCTGCGCATGTATCTGCGCTGGTGCGACGAGCATGGCTTCGAGCACGAACTGATGGAGTGTTCGGCGGGCGATGTTGCCGGCATCAAGTCGGCCACGCTGATGGTGCGCGGCGACTACGCCTTCGGCTGGCTGCGTACCGAAACGGGGGTCCACCGTCTGGTGCGCAAGTCGCCCTTCGACTCGGGGGCGCGTCGTCATACCTCCTTCGCGGCGGTCTTCGTCTCCCCCGAGATTGATGACAGCTTCGAGATCGAGATCAATCCGGCGGATCTGCGCGTCGATACCTACCGATCCTCCGGCGCCGGCGG
>JALEHA010000217.1 GCA_022763315.1 Algiphilus sp. | reverse complement strand
AGCTTTTCCGAGCCGGTGCAGAGCGTCGAAGCGCTGCGCGCGCACAGCGCCGAATTCGAGAAGGGCGTGGTCCAGGTCACCGAAGGCGTGCACATGGCCATCGGTTTTGGGCTGGCCAATTCCATCATGGTGGAGGGCGATGATGGCGTGATCATCATCGACACCATGGAAACGATGGAGGAGGGCCGCGCGGTGCGCGAAGCCTTCCGCGCGGTGGTGGACAAGCCGGTGCGCGCGATCATCTACACCCATAACCACACCGACCACGTCTTCGGCGCCCAGGCCTTCGTCGACGAGGGCGTGACCCCCGAGGTCTTCGCGCATGCCGACACGATGGACTATGTCTACCGGATCATCACCGAGTTCCGCCCGGTGATCACACGGCGCTCGATGCGCATGTTCGGCAACTACCTCGACGACGGGGTCGTCGTCAACAATGGCATCGGCCCCTTCCTCGGTATCGGTCCGGACAGCACGCTCGGGATCCTGCCGCCCACGCAAACCTTCGAGGACCGCATGAGCGCGGAAGTGGCGGGTGTACGCTTCGAACTCGTCCACGCCCCCGGCGAGACCAACGACCAGCTCTTCGTCTGGTTCCCGGATCTGGGCGTGCTGGCACCCGGGGATAATCTGTACAAGACCTTCCCCAATCTCTACACCATCCGCGGCACGCCCTATCGCTCGCTCAAGGGTTGGGCGGAGAGCATCGACACGATGCGCGCGCTGCCGATCGAGCACTTGGTGCCAAGCCATACGCGGCCGCTGTCCGGCAAGGAAAAGATTCACCAGACCCTGACCGACTACCGCGACGGCATTCGCTTCGTCTACGACCAGACCGTGCGGTTGATGAACCAGGGCGCCACCCCGGACGAGATCGCCGAACAACTCACCCTGCCGCCGCACCTGGCCGAGTCGCCCTTTCTGCAGGAGTTCTACGGCACGGTGGAGTGGTCGGCGCGCTCGGTCTTCGCCGGTAATCTCGGTTGGTTCGATGGCAACCCGTCGCAGCTCAACCCGCTCGCACCGGCGGACCACGCCGCACGCATGGCCGATCTGGCGGGCGGGAAGGCCGCCCTGCGCGACCACGTGCTGGCGGCCGCCGAGGCGGGTGATGACCAATGGGTATTGCAGCTGTCGGACCACGCGTTGCGCCTGTTTCCCGACGATAGCGCGATCACCGAGGCCCGGATCGATGCGCTGACCCGGCTGGGTGAGCAGGCATCCAACCCCAATGCGCGGCACTACTATCTGACGAGCGCTCTGGAGTTGCGCGGCCTGGAGATTCCGGTGCTCAGCAATGCCGGCGACGAGATGCTGGCCCGTTTCCCATTGTCGCGCTTTTTTGCCGCCATTCCGGTCAATCTCGACGCCGCAGCAGCGCTGGAACTCGACCAGAAGGTGGGTTTCAGCTTCACGGATTCGGACGAGACCTTCACCATCTGGGTCCGGCGCGGCGTGGCCGAAGTGCGCGACACGCTGATGGAGGATCTCGACATCCACGTTGCCGTGGACTCGCTGTTGTTCAAGCAGATGCTGGCCCAGCAGCGCAATGCCGCGGTCGCCATCGCCAAGGATTTCGAGTACCGCGATGGCGGACGGGTCGCCTTTGCCCAATTCATGCGGCTGTTCATGCCGCCTGAATAGCCGCATGACACAGCACGGGTCCGCGTCTGGAGGACGAAAACGCGATGGAGCACAGCAAGGAATTCGTGGCGCTCGTGGATGCAGCGCGGGCGCGGATCCTCGAGATCGACGCCAGTGAACTGGCGACCCGGCTGGCCAAAGCACCAGAGGCGGTGTTGATCGACGTTCGCGAGGAAAGCGAGTACGCCGCCGGCCACGTGCGCGGTGCCGAGCACATCGGCAAGGGTGTGATCGAGCGCGACATCCTCGCCAAGCACCCCGACAAGACGCAGCCTCTGTATCTGTATTGCGGTGGTGGCTACCGCTCGGCGCTGGCCGCCGACGCGCTAGGCCAGATGGGCTACGAAAGAGCAGTCAGCGTTGACGGCGGCTGGCGTGCCTTGCGCGAGATCATGCCCACCGAATAGGACGGCCCAAGGGGCGCCAGCACGTGATACGCCTGGGCTATGCGCGCCGTCGCAGGTGCCTTTCGTACCGCTTGACAGTGCAGGCGGGCGTGGCAGAATCCAAAGCATGATCTTGTTGTCTCGACCGATTCGGACCGCCGTCAAAAACGGCCATTAGACCGACGCCCGGAGCGCCCCGGACGTCGGGGCGACGGCTGCTCGTCAGCCACAGGCGCAGATCACATCCCCAGCATCAACCCGTTTACCACGCGCCGCAATGCATTCGGCGCTCATCAGGGGCGGCCTCGACGGCCGAATCATCATGATTTCTTTAATGGCTGCGTCTGAGAAGCCTCAGATCACCGTGTGCGAATCCGACTACGACCGTTTGACCACCCTCGCCGAGGCCGCGGAGCACAGCCGTCCGGAGATCGCAGAGTTTCTGCTGGGCGAGATGAATCGCGCGGTGGTGGTCGCGGACGAGGCGCTTCCGGCGCAGGTCGTGCGGATGCACGCAGAAGCGCGCATCCGCACGGAAACCGGCGCAGAGCGCACGCTGCATCTGGTCTATCCCGCCGAGGCCAACGTCAGCGAGCACCGGATCTCCATCCTCAGCCCGATCGGTGCGGCCCTCATTGGTCTACAGGAGGGGCAGTCCATCGAATGGACGGGGGCAAACGGTGGGACGCACCGACTGTCCGTGCTCACCGTACGCCCACCGGCCTGAGTTCCCGACGCCGCCTCGATATGGCCTGTTCACCAGGTGGCTGGGGCGGCGCCGTTTGCGACTTCAGAGGCAGCGCGCCTGCGCCACCGCCTGTCCCGGAAACAGGGGTTGGTCCAGCTGCTGTAAATCAAAGCCGCCCGCGTGAACCGAGAGTGCGAAGCTATCCGGCACCAAGGGGTGCAGCGTGCCGCAGGCGAGCGCGTCCTCAAGGCACTCCAGCGTGGCCTCGACGCGAGAAAAATCCACGGTGTCACGCCATGGCGCCAAGTCGTAGTTCCACCACTGCAAGGCCAACAGGCGCTCGACAATCGCGTCGCTAAAGCGCTGGCGTATCACTTTGGCCGGGGAGCCCACCGCCATGGCGAAGGGGGGGATATCCCGGGTCACGACACTGCCGGCCCCCACCACTGCGCCGTCGCCAATCGTGACGCCCCGCTTGATGAAGGTACCGGCACCGATATATGCCTCGTGCCCGATCACCGTTCGGTTGGCCTGCTGTGAGGCCCACGATGCACCGGAACTCGACCGTGGCGCCAATCGGGCGAAATCCTCCAGCCGGTACATCTCTGGGACTTCTTCCGGCCGGGTGAAGGCAAAGGGGTGACTGCTGAACCAATCCATCGGGTGTTCCGGCGGCCCGATGATGGACGACTCGCCGATTTGTGAGTAGCGCCCGAGCTGAGTGCGATAGACACTCGTCTTGCCCGCCGAATTGAAGAACGTAAAGGCGCCAATCGTGCAGTCCTTGAGGCGATGGCCAAAGACCCAGCCCGGACGCTCAAACCTCAGCGTGCCCGCCAATCCGACGGGCTCGCGCACGATCAATCCATATTCCTGCAGCGTTGCAGTTGCGCCCTGCAGCGGTACGGCGGCGCTCACGCATGCATCCTCGGCAAAAGCGTACCGGACAGCCGCGCAGCAGGAAGATGGACCGCTCGTATCCGCATCGTGTACACCTTTGATCCCAGTTTGCGCGCGAGTCTGCATTCTCATTGGTCGTTCAGACCCCACCGATTTCCCAGCCTCATGCTGCAGAAAGCGGGCGCCCATTGGCTGTCGTCCAGAGTCCCCTGGCGTGTCCGTAAACGGGTCGATGCGGTGTACGAAATCTCCGACTTTTCCCACCCGCAGACATTGCCCTGCCGCATGTCGCAGGCGTGGATGCAGCCGCAGCGCAGAGGACCTCCAGTGGCGACAAATCGTCCGATGCCCGCAAAGGAGCGTGCGACGAATGATTGTGGTACGTGGCAGACAGGAATGCTCGCTCCCCCGCCGACCATCGCGATGGTGGCCGCGGGAGGGACGAACTCTTACCCCAAGAGTGTCGCCGGCTGCGCAGTTTCCAGCGCCGGCGCCCCTCGATTTACTCGGGCAGCGGGATGAACTCCGCTTCGTCGCCCGGCACCTTGGGGAAGCGGCCGGCCTTCCAGTCCGCCTTGGCTTGTTCAATGCGTTCGCGACGACTGGAAACGAAATTCCATTCCATGAAACGGGGGCCCAGTCGCTCGCCGCCGACGATGGCGATGCGGCTGGCCTCTATGGCTTCGACTTCGATTCCGGCCTGTGCTTCAAACACCGCCATGGCGTGGGCCGGCAGGGTGTTATCGCGTGCCTGCAAGCGGCCGCTGGCGACGTAGACGGCGCGCTCTTCTGCGTCCGGCAGTCGCAGGCGCTGGCCGGGCTGCAGGTCCGCCTCCACGTAGAGTGTTTCGGCATCGGTGCGCACGGGGGAGCGAAGTCCATAGGCGGCGCCCATCATGACGCGCAGCGCCACGCCCTCGACGGTGGTGCGGTGTAGGGCCTCAGAGGGGTAGTGCAGGAAAGCGGGTTCGCATTCTTCCATGGCTTCCGGCAGCGCCAGCCAGAGCTGCAGGCCGTGGATGCTCTGCGGATGCGCGGTGACCTCCGGGCGTTGCCGCTCGGAATGCACAATGCCGCGGCCGGCCACCATCAGGTTGAGATCGCCAGGGCGGATGACCTGCTCGCTGCCGAGGGAATCACGATGCAGCATCTCGCCCTCGAACAGATAGGTCACGGTGGCCAGGTTGACATGCGGGTGTGGCCGAACGCTGATGCCGGACCCCGCCGGTAGCTCGGCGGGCCCCATGTGGTCGAAGAAGACCCACGGGCCGACCTGCTTGCGTCCGACCGTCGGCAGCACACGCCGCACCGAGAAGCCGCCGAGGTCCTTGTCGCGCGGCTGGATGATGCGCTCGATGGCGCCGCAGCCTTCGACGACCATGCAATCAAGCTCCAGTTCTTTGGTGGCGTTGCTCAAGTGAACTCCCCGATGGTGGTGGCATGGCGCATAGCATGCCCTGGATAGGCGAGCTGGGGCCGGGTTGGCCGGCCCCAGCGGGTGGGTCGTTAGTCCTCAGGCGGTCAGCTTGCTGTAGGAGGTGATCAGGTTGCGGTAGTCCGGTATGTGGTTTGAGAACAGCGCGCCCAGACCTTCGACATCGTGGCGCCAGTCGCGGTGCAGTTCACAGGCGACCCCGAACCAGGTCATCAACTGCGCTCCGGCTTCCGCCATGCGGTGTAACGCGGCATCGCGAGTCATGGCGTTGAAGGTGCCGGAGGCATCGGTGACGATGAAGACGTCATAGCCTGCTTGTAGTGCGGACAGCGTTGGGAAGGCCACACAGACTTCGGTGACCACGCCGGCGATGATCAGCTGCTTCTTGCCGGTGGCCTTGACCGCTCGCACGAAGTCGTCATTGTCCCAGGCGTTGATCTGGCCGGGGCGGGCGATGAAGGGCGCATCCGGGTAGGCCGCCTTGAGCTCGGGCACGATGGGGCCGTTCGGGCCGTCTTCGAAGCTGGTGGTCAGGATGGTGGGCAATTGGAAGTATTTGGCCAGATCGGCTAGCGCCAGCACGTTGTTTTTGAAGGTGTCTGGCTGTATATCGCGCACCAGTGACAGCAGTCCGGCCTGATGGTCGACCAGCAGCACTGCGGCATCTTCCTTGTTCAATCGCTTGTAGCTCATGTTTCCCCTTGGTGGTGTTGTGAAAGACCGGTCTGCCGACGGCCCGCCACATCGGGCGGAGCCGCCAGCAGCCGGGGCCTTCAGCGCGGCCGCCCGAGGCGCCCGCTGTTGAAGTCGTGGATGGCCTCGCGGATCTCGGCCTGACTGTTCATCACGAAGGGGCCGTAACCGACCACGGGTTCATCGAGCGGCTGTCCGCTCAGCACCAGCACCTTGGCGTCGGCGTTGGCTTCCAGCATGAAATCCTGTCCGGTCGGCGTCAGTGCGGCCATCTGTCCCGCCCGCACGATGCTGTCGTCGTTGACCTGCAGCGTGCCGTCCAGGGCCACAACGAGCAGGGTGTGCCCCTCCGAAATCGGCAGTGCCGCTCGCCGATCCCGCTTCAGGCGGAGATCCCAGACGTTGACCGGCGAAAAGGTGCGGGCTGCGCCGCCCTGGCCTTCCACCTCGCCGGCAATCACGCGGATTTCACCCGCGTCGTCAGCAAGCTTGACCACCGGGATCTCGGCTGCACGCAGGGCCTGGTAGGCCGCCGGGGCGCGTTTGTGCGCCGCGGGCAGATTGACCCAGAGCTGCACCATCTCGAAGGGGCCGCCCGTGGCGCTGTAAGCCTCGGAGTGGTATTCCTCGTGAACGATGCCGTCGCCGGCCGTCATCCATTGCACATCGCCGGGGCCGATGACGCCGCCGCCACCGCTGGAATCGCGGTGCGCTACTTCACCGGCGTAGACGATGGTCACCGTCTCGAAGCCACGATGCGGATGCGCCCCCACGCCGCGCGGCTCGCCCGGATTGGGCGCGAATTGGGTCGGGCCGGCGTAATCCAGCATCAGAAAGGGGCTCACCGGCACGCTACGCGTGTCGTAGGTGAATAGAGACCGCACCGGAAAACCGTCGCCCACCCAGTGCGGTGCGGGTGCGTTGTAGACGCCAATGATGGATTTCATATCGCGCTCCGGTTGCATCGCGTGCCCCATGCCCGCGACGGATAGCCATGCTATTTTTGGAACGATAAGAGCGGTAGATCGGGTTTATGCAACGCACTGTTGCATCAATAGAACAATCGACATGCAGGATCTGAACGATCTTTCCTATTTCGTGCACGTGGTCGATCACGGTGGTTTTGCACCTGCAGCCGCTGCCCTGGGCATACCCAAGTCCACCTTGAGCCGTCGCATCGCGCGGCTGGAAACCGCACTCGGCGTCCGCTTGCTGCAACGCTCGACGCGCCGGGTGACGGTTACGGAACTGGGAAAGAGCTACTACCAGCGCTGCCGCGCCATGCTGATCGAGGCCGAGGCGGCGCAGGAACTTATCGACCAGAGCCGTTCGGAGCCCTGTGGTCTGGTGCGCGTCGCCTGCCCGGTGGCCATGTTGGACATGAACATCGGCGCGATACTCGCCGACTACCTTGCGCGCCACCCGCGGGTGGAGATGCAGCTGGATGCCACCAACCGCCGGGTCGACGTACTGGCTGAAGGCGTGGACATCGCCATAAGGGTGCGTCCCCCGCCGCTGGAGGACAGCGAGCTTGTGTTGCGCGTGCTGGGTGAGCGCCGACAGTGTCTGGTGGCCAGCCCGGATCTGCTGGCGGCGCATGCCGCCATCACCCATCCCGATCAACTCGACGCACTTCCCAGCATCGGACTGGGCACCACCATTCCGGAATGTCGCTGGCGCCTGCTGGGGCCAGAGGGCGCCGAGGCGCTGGTGGAACATCACCCCCGCCTGATGACGCGCGACATGTTCGCCGTGCGGCGCGCCGCCGTGGCCGGTGTCGGGGTGGCGCAGCTACCGACGATGATGATGCGTCAGGAGCTGGCCGACGGGGCGCTGATGCGCGTGCTGCCGGATTGGGCACCGCGTCCGGAGATCATTCATGCCGTGTTTCCGGCGCGGCGCGGTCTGCTGCCCTCGGTGCGCGCGCTGATCGATGACCTGGTCCGTGCCTTCGAGGCACTCGATGACGACTGAGCGCCCGCGTGCCGTAGGCCTTGGGCGGCGCCAGCCATGACAGCCGCGGTCTGGGGCGACGCCCTGTTCTGGTTGCTGGCCGTGGTTGGGGTCTTTCTGACCGGTATTTCCAAGAGCGGCTTCGCTGGTGGCGCCGGCGTGGTGGCCGTGCCCTTGCTGGCACTGGTGGTGTCTCCAGCACTGGCCGTCACCCTGATGCTCCCGCTGTTGCTGGTGATGGATGCGCAGATCATCACCCATCACCGCCGCAATTTGTGTCCCGGCGAGTTGCGCGCGCTGCTGCCTGCGGCGTTGGTCGGCATCGCGCTGGGCAGCTTTCTGTTGACGGCGCTGCCGGATGCACCGCTGCAGCTGCTGCTCGGCGCGATGAGCATCGGTTTTGCGCTGATGCAATGGCGGCGTCCGCGTCTGGTCGCGCGGCGTGGTCTCGGCGCGCTCATGGGCGGTATTGCCGGGGCCACCAGTACGCTGATCCACGCCGGTGGGCCGCCGCTGAACATGTATCTGGCCACTCGGCAACTGCCACGGGCGGTGTGGCTGTCCACCGCGGCGGTCTTCTT
>JALEHA010000216.1 GCA_022763315.1 Algiphilus sp. | reverse complement strand
GCGTTGCCGGCGTCCACGCAGGACATCGGCGTACCGTCCTCGGCGTTATCAAGGCATTTTCCGGTGGGCAACAGCGCGCCCGTGATGGCGCCACCGGGATCGAGAAAGTCGAGGGCGATGGCAGCGCCCGTACCGCTGACCCCCGGTATGGCGCAGTCGCCCGCCACCTCCCGGGCGCCGTTGCGAAGCGGCACGCGGGCATGGATCAGCCGGCCGGTATTGGTGTTGTAGATGCGCACCCGCGCCCGCTCGCCTTCGGTGGATACCCATCCTTCGTCCACCGCGAAGGCGGCCACTGCCGCCACCATGTTGCCGCAGTTGCCGCGGCTTTCGACGCGGGCCACGTCGATGCGCACTTGCAGAAAGGTGTAGTCGACATCGGCGTCCTTGCGCTGCGAGGGCGCCACCACGCAGACCTTGGAGGTGGAGGAACTACCGCTGCCCATGCCGTTCAACTGCCGGCCGAAGGAGTCAGGGCTTCCCATGGCGCGCAGCAACATCGCGTCGCGCGTCTGCGCGTCTGCGGGCAGATCGGTGGCGTGGATGACCAGTCCGCGACTGGTTCCACCGCGCATGAAGACCGCGGGCAGCGTACTGGTGTCAGTGGAAACAGAGGAGGCTCGATGCATGACGGTGATACCGGAACAGTAAGCAGGCAGGCGGGACGCAAGGCGCACATGATCGCGACAACGCCGTGCACGCGCTATGGTCAGACGCGCATTGATGCAAAAGGAGCCCACCCATGCTGCAACGGCTCACCGCGAACCGCCTTGCCTGCCTGCTGATGGCAGGCCTTGTGCCCACACTGACCCCCGCGCAGATAGCCCCTGATGTCGAGAACATCGTGCAGGAAGCGATGGCTGGCGATCATCGCAGCGAAGCGCACCGCGCGCGCGACGATGCCCGCCATCCGGCTGAAACCCTTGCCTTCATGGGCTGGCGTCCGGGCATGACCGTCGTCGAGGTCTGGCCGAGTCGCGGCTGGTACACGGAAATCCTGGCCCCGATCACGCGCGAGAACGGCATCTTCTACGCTGCCAACTTCGCGCCCACTGCCGACCGCACACCGGGCTGGCGCAAACGCCAGCATAAGCGCTACATGGAGAAGCTGGAACGAAGGCCGGCCGTGTACAACCATGTGGTGGCAACGCCGCTGGCAATCCCGGAGCGCACCACCATTGCGCCCCCTGGCAGTGCTGACATGGTGCTCACCTTCCGCAATGTGCATGACTGGATGCAGGCCGGCTACGCCCCCGCCATGTTCGATGCCATGGCGCGCGCGTTGCGCCCGGGCGGTGTGCTGGGCGTCGTGGAACACCGCGCGCCACCCGGCACCAGCGTCGCGCAGATGAAGGCAACCGGCTACGTCACCGAGCGGCACGTCGTCGCCCTGGCGCAGACCGCCGGGCTGTCGCTGGAGGCGCGCAGCGAGATCAACGCCAATCCGCGCGACGACCACGACCACCCCGCGGGGGTTTGGACGCTGCCGCCGACCCTGCGCCATTGCGGGCAGGTCTTGGATAATATGCGCAGGGACTGCAAGGCCCGTTATCGGGCGATTGGAGAATCCGATCGCATGACGCTGCGTTTTCGCAAGACCCCCTGACCATGCGCCACGCGCACCGCCACACGACGTCGCTGTTCAGCCTCTTGATGAGCTGCACCGTGCTGTTTGGCTGCGCGACCACCTCCCCGCCGCCACCCGAGCCCAGCGCGCGGCAACTCGAACTGCATCAGCGCATCCTGCAGGAGACACTGGCCCAGCTCGGCCGCCCCTACAGTTACGGCGGCGCCGACAGCCAAGGATTCGACTGCAGCGGGCTGGTGCACCACGTCTATGCCGATGCCGGCATCCTGCTCCCGCGCACGGCCGCACAACAGCGCGCCCAGGGTCGCGCGATTCCTCAAACCGCACTGCTGCCCGGCGATCTGCTCTTCTATCGCATCGACGGCGGCGACCACGTGGTGGTCTACATCGGCGAGGGTCGTGGCGTCCATGCCCCGCGCCCCGGCAAGACCGTGACCATCGCCGAGGTCGATCGGCCATGGTGGCAGCAGCGGCTGCACAGCGCCCGCCGCCTGCTGCCGCCATAGCGACCCTCCCGCTGCGATCTCCCGCACCAAACGAACCAACGCGCATTGCCTCGTCCAAACAGCTGACGACGCCCTGATAGCTGCTCCCTACCGTACGCGAGGGTGTGACCCTGTGGCCGCAACACCGTGCGGCCAGCAAGCAGCGAGGTGCAAGGTGAATACGATCAGTGAAGCAGAAGGCACACGCCCCATACCGCAGGTCCGCGAGTGGCCACTACTGGGGAGCATCCCCGGCATGGCCAGCGATCCGCTGCGCTACCTGCTGAAGTGTCATCGGCAATACGGCTCCGTGTTCAAGATCCACGTGCTCGGCAATGAGTACACCGTCCTTGCCGGGGCCGATGCCGCCAACTTCATGAACTCGCGCGAGGGCAAGGAATGCCTGCGCTCGCGCGAGTTCTGGGAGGGTCTGGTCAAGGAATACGACGCCAAGAGCGCCTTGCCGGGCGTGGATGGCGAGGAGCACGCCGAACTGCGCAAAGTACTGCGCCGCGGCTATTCCAAGGAGTCGATCAAAGGCCGTTACAACGAACTGGTGGAGATCACCGACCGCGCCATCGCGCGCGACTGGCAGCCGGACAGCACCGTGCCGGTGCTCGAATCGTTCCAGTTCATGGTCACCGATCAGCTCGGCATCATGATCACCGGCGATGCCCCACTGGAGTACGTGGCCGATATCCGCATCACGATTCTCTACATCCTGAATTGCCTGGTGACGCGGCAGCGCCCGGAATTCCTGATGCGACTGAATCCGCGCTATCGCAAGGCCAAACAGCGCGTCTTCGAGCTGGGTGATCAGATGAAGGCGGACTATCTGAGCGGCGACCGGCACACCGAACACCGCACCCTGGTCGACGACATCATGGAGACGCATCGCGACAACCCGGCGCTGATGCCCGCCAAGAATCTGCGTCTGCATCTGACCGCGCCCTATGTGGCCGGCCTGGACACCGTGGCCAACACCACCGCTGCCTGCGTTTATACCATTCTCAAGCACCCCGAGGTGCACGCCCGCGTGCAGCGCGAAATCGATGACTTCTTCGCCGACGGCGGACCCATTGAGGAAGCGCGGCTGATGCAGCGCCTGCCCGCCTTGAATGG
>JALEHA010000215.1 GCA_022763315.1 Algiphilus sp. | reverse complement strand
TGCTGGAATTAGCGAAGGAAACATGCACCAGCAGTAGGTGAAGCATCAACCAGATAATCCGATGAGATGCCGGTCTGTCTCACTCTCATGCAAAGGTGAGATCAACCATTTAATCCGCTTACCCAATATTTTACGGGCACCGGATCCAGCCTATAGCAACCCAACAAATAGATGAGTACGCTATTGGTTTTCTTCCGACTCTTTGCTGCATTTTCAGTTTACTAACACGCTGGGAAGTCAGGGAAGGGTGCATGCGGGTAGCGCCAAGTAGCGCCCCTGTTGGCAAGGAAAAACGTTTACCGCGAAGCAACATTATCGTTTACTGCACAAGCCAGCTTGCGGTTGGTTCCAGGTTGCTTGGGCCTTCCATGGCCCAAGTCCTTCGGACTCCCTCCGGTCGCGTGGATCGGCTGTCCTGCCGATCCATCGAATCCTGGTGGGCCCACCAAACCGCCTTCGTTGCAAACGCCTGCCAGTACGCTGACTACGCCGCTTCTAGCCGCGGCTTGAGTCTCAAGACGATGCTTGCGCTCGCAGTGCGCTGAGCTGACGGCGTGTCTCGGCCAGACGGCGGCGTGCGTCATCCAGGCTCTTGCGCATGGAGGCGATGGTCCGCTCGGCATGCTCGTAGCTCGACTTGCAACTCTGGGAAACGGCCTCGAGACTGGCGGCCTGCGCGGTTGCCATCCGGCGCAGCTGATCTCTGGCCCAAAGCTGCGTACGCGCCATGCGCTGTTCAGCAGTTTGGGCTTCCCTGGCAAGTCCGGCCAGTTGCTGGGACTGGCCGATTTCGCACCACGCCTCGTGCGCTTCCCCTGCCAGAAGTGCGGAGATGCGGGAGGGCCGGGTTGCAGCGCGGACGCTGTCATCCGCACGAAGCCGGCGCAGCTGCGAGGCCAGTTCCGCCGCTCGCTCCATGCTGTTGTGCTGACTCGTATCGAGCCGGCCATGTACGTTGCGCAGCAGCTTGGATTCGGCCTGCAGCAGCGTGCAGTGCGAGGAGCGGCGCTGTACTTCTTCGCTCAGTTCGGCAATGCGTTGCTCCAGCGCCCGGATGTCCGAAGCCCGGTGCGCCGCCTTTCCCACTTGGCCGTGTGACATGACCATACTTCCTTCTTCCGATAACGTTGCTTGCGTGTTCCACGCGCCATGGATCATGGGCTGGCGTGGCGCGTGTGGCGGTCGCAATTACGCCACCACTCTCTTTCGAACGTACGCCAACGCTTGCGGAACGGATGCACGCGCAAGAACGCCCTGCGCCCGCACCGGGCGCCGCAGCCGCAAGGGTGCCCTTTCGACACCCTTGCGACGGGCAGGGTCATAACCGCATGCCGATCTGCTCCCATCCCGGCGAAAGCGAAACTTCGGCGGAGGGCCGGGCCTGCACACGGTCGAACCAGGCGCGCAACCCCGACAGCGTCTCCGGCATCGGTTGGCCGACGCCGTGGAGAAAATCAAGGGCGCAGTACAGCACGATGTCCGCCAGCGTGAAGCGGTCGCCACAGATCCACTCGCGCTCCGCCAGCTGCGGCGCGAGCCATTCCAGACCCGCCCGCGATTTGCGCTTCAGGCCGTCGGCAGCCTCTGGCAAACAGAGCATGCGGTCCTTGAACAGTTCCAGCCCCTCGGCAAAACGGTAGCCGGCGTAGCCGTATTCGGTGATGTTCAGCTCGACGCGGCGCAGCCACATGCGGGTTTCGGCACGTTCACGCGCGTGGGTGCCGATAAGTGCGGGCTCCGGATGCATTTCTTCCAGGTATTCGCAGATGGCAACCGTTTCGCACACGATGCTGCCGTCATCAAGCTCCAGCGCGGGAAGCTGGCCAGCCGGATTGCGTTCGTTGTACGGCGGGCGGCGATTCTCACCGCCGAGCAGGTCCAGGTCTTCCTGGGGCAGTTCCATGCCCTTCTCCAGCAGGAACATGCGGACTTTGCGCGGGTTGGGGCCCACGGAATTCAACAGCTTCATTGCGTCTCCTCGATCGTTCTGGATAGCGGCACGCCGGAGCATGCGCGACGCACAGTGTGGGGGGCAGCCTACGTGGGGCGGCCCACCCCTTCGAGTAGGTCCAGTGCACGCTGCAGCATTTTGGTGCGTGCTGCCGCGTGCCCGCTGCTGTTCTGTCTAGTCAGCGGCGTCCGGCCTGCGCGTGACGGCCGCACTGGCATCACGCAGGAAGGCCCACGCCACCTCGGCGGACTCGATGTCGCGGTTCTGGCTGCCAAAGGAACGCGAGGCCGAACCGTAGGCGTAGCGAAGACTCGGGTCGAGGTGACCGGCACCTTCCATCGCGCAGAGCTGTACGCGGCGCTGGCCGCTGCCGCGCTGTCGGCAATGCACTGTACTGCCATCGGCACGATCCCGGTCGGCGAAGTCCACTCTCCGCTCCGGCTCGGAAGCCACATCGTTTATAGCCAACCAGTGGCGGTAGCTTTCTTCGGCACCCAACAGATAGTCGCGAATGATGCCGCTGCCGTCGGAATAGCTGGCGACCGGGTCATCGGTTCCATGCATGAGCATGACTGGCGTCGGCGTGGCCGGTGTGACGCACTCGCCCTCCTCCGCCGCCAACCCAAGCACGCTGACCACACCAGCAACCCGCGACGGCGCTTCCTGGGCCAGACGCAAGGCCATGGAGCCCCCGTTGCTGAGTCCATAGACATAGACCTGCATCGGATCTGCCTGATACTCCGCAACAACGCGGTCCATCAACGCCACCAGAAAGCCGAGATCATCGGCTGAGCTGTTCAAGCGGGTCTGACGGCTGTTGTCGGCACAGTCGTTCCAGTAAGCGGCCTCGTCGTCACGCTCGCCATCGGCATTGGTGCCGTTGGGTGCCACAAGGATGATCGCTTCGTCCTGGGCGATCGCTTTCCAGACCGCGCTGGGTCGGCGCGCATCCAGCACGCTGTGCATGTCCTCGGTCGCGGCATGTAGTAATAGAACCACGGGCGCGTTGCGTCGGACCGGGCTGGGCCGATACACAAGATACGGCCGTCCATTCCATTGCCGCCGCTCGGTGATCATGGACGCAGGCCGGGGGTCGGCATGGGATGCATCGCTGGCGTCCTCCGTCGTGACATCGGCATCACCACCCGGAGCCTCCCCGACCGTGCCCTCCGGCCCCTCCTCGGCCTCCGGTGTCGTAGTGTCGGCCCCATCACCCGAGGGAGCGCCTTCGCCATCGTCTCCATCACCGACTGCGGGCGGCGTCGGCGCCTCGTCCTGCCCATTGCCCTCCGGCTGATCGGGCGCTGCTTGGGGGTTACCGGACTCCGCATCGGCCTCGCGTAGGGAAGGCGTCCCCCCAGATCCGCCGCCCGCCGCTTCAGAGCGACGGTCGTCGCCCGAACAGCCCGAGAGCGCAAGCAAAAGGGCAGGAACCAGCCACCCGATGCGGCAAGGCGCAGACGAAAAAACCATTGGTGTTTCCCTCAATGACGCTTGTCATGTCGTGCGCAGGGCGCACGTCCACTGCAATACAAGTGTCTCCCCTTCCCCCTGCTCGGCTCGGCGCGCTTTGTCCCTTCGCGCTCCCCCGACGCGCGCAGACATCGCCGCGCTGTTCGCGGGTGAATTATTGTCGAAGTCCGCCGCCACAACCAACTTCCTGACCCAAAAGCGCAACAGAGCCTTCGCTGCCCGCCGCGGACCGCTTCACATGCGATGGAGCACCGCGCCCATCGCGTCATGGCAGCGCATGGTGCGCGGTCCATGATGGACAAGAGGCAGGCCCAGAACCGATTCATGGGATGCTTGTCCGATCATTCCATGAGCGGCTCCCCCCTCTTGTTCGCACACCTCGCTATCGCACGCACCCGTCTGTCTGCTTTCGGCACCGCTATGGCCGCGGCGGGTCTGCTGACGGGCTGCGTGCTGGGTCCGAGCTACGAGCGTCCGGCCGCTCCCGATAGCGGCCCGCTCGGGGAAGCGCTGTTGCGCGAAGCGGCGCAGGCAGAGCGCTCGATGATCGATGCCGCCGCCCCCCAAATGGAGTGGTGGCAGGGACTGGGCGACGCCACCCTGTCTCGGCTGGTGCGGCGTGCGGCCGAATACAACCACGACATACGCCTGGCGGCGGCGCGCCTGCGCGAGGCCAACGCGCTGCTCGGGGAGGAGCGATTCCGACGCTACCCCATCACTGATGCGCAGGGGCAGGTCACCCGCCAGCGGCTGGCCGCGGGCTCCGGTTCCACCCTTCAGGCGGTCAACACGGTGTATAGCGCCAACATCAACGCCGCCTGGGAGCTCGATTTCTTCGGCCGCGTGCGGCGCTCCGTCGAAGCACTGACGGCCGAACTCGATAGCCGGGATGCCGAGCGCAACCTCGCCTTCGTCAGCGTGGCTGCCGAAGTCGCCCGCAGTTACACCGATCTGCGCGGCGCCCAGCGGCGGCTGGCCGTGGCAGAGCGCAACGCCGCAGTCCAGGAAGAGACCTACCGGCTCACCAAGGCGCTGCTCGACGGCGGTCGTGGCACCCTGCTGGATGTCACCCAGGCCAAGGCGCAGCTGGAGACCACCCGGGCCAGCATTCCCACGTTGCGCGCCGAGATCCAGCGGCACATGAACCGTCTTGCCGTCCTCGTCGGCGAAGCCCCAGGCGCCTTGCACGCCGAATTGCACAGCGCGGCCGACCTGCCCGCCTTACCGGAGCGCGTGCATATCGGGGACGCCGGCGCCTTGCTGCGCAGGCGGCCAGATGTCGCCGCAGCGGAAGCCAACCTCGCCGCGGTCACCGCGCGCATTGGCATCGCTAAGGCGGACTATTTCCCTGCCGTCTCGCTCAACGGTGGCGCCGGCTACATCACGACCGATTTCGAAGATTTCGGCAGCGCCAACTCAGAGCGCTGGAATATCGGCCCCAGCTTCCGTTGGGCGGCCTTTGACCTGGGCCGCGTTCGCGCCCGCGTGCAAGCGGCCGAAGCCCGCGCAGAGGCGGCGCTCGCCCAATACGAGCAGACCGTGCTCATCGCCCTGGAAGAAGCCGAAAACAGCATCGTCAGCTACATTCGCGCACGTCAGCGTCAGGAGCGCCTAGCGTTGGCGGAGTCGGCCAGCACCGAGGCCGCCCGGCTCGCCCGGCTGCGCTTCCGCAGCGGCGCGGTCGGCTTCCTGACTGTACTGGATGCCGAACTGCGCCAGCTCGACGCGCAGGACGCGCTGGCGAACGCGCGCGTGGCCAGCGGCCAGGCGCTGGTCGGGCTGTATCGCGCCCTCGGCGGCGGTTGGCAGGCCGCCTTCCCCTTCCCACCGGAGTCGAACGCTGAATACCACACCGTGCAACGCCGCTAGATCGCTGCGCTGTTCCTTGCTGGCTGCCTGCGTGGTAGCGCCCTGGATCACCGCCTGCGGGGATGCACCACCGCCGTCGAATAGCGGTGGGCCTCCCGCACAGCGCGTGGTGGTGCATACGGTGGCAGAGCGCGAGTTCGTGGACCGCATCGAGGCACTGGGCACCGCCCGCGCCAATGAGGCCACGGTGCTCACCCCCAACGTGGCGGAAAAAATCACCGAGATCCGTTTCCGTGACGGCGCCCAGGTCCGCAAAGGCGACGTCCTGCTACGACTGGATGACCGCAGCGAACGCGCCGAACTCGCCGCCGCGAGGGCGCGCCTCAGCGAGCGTCAGGATGCCCTCACCCGCGCCCAGGATCTGGCCGCGCAACGCGTGGTGTCCGAAGCGGAAGTCGATCTAACGCGTTCCGAACTGGCGACGGCGGAAGCCGAAGTCGAGGCCGTGGCAGCGCATGTGGAGGATCGCACCATCCGCGCGCCCTTCGATGGCGTGATCGGCTTACGCACCGTCTCGCTTGGCGCGCTCATCGCCCCCGGCGATCCCATTGCGACGCTGGCCGATATCGACACCATCAAGGCCGACTTCACCATCCCCGCGCGCCGCTACAGCCTGCTGCAGCCCGGCCTGCCCATCCGCGCCACCACCGCCGGGATGCCGGATCGCATATACGAAGGCACCATCGACAGTCTGGACAACGAGGTCGACCCGGTGACGCGCACCATCACCGCCCGGGCGCTGATCGACAACCCAGATCGCGCCCTGCGACCCGGCATGCTGCTCGAGATCGAGCTGCTGGCCGACCGGCGCACCAGCCCCGCCGTGCCCGAAGCGGCCTTGATGCCGCGTGGGGATACGCAATTCCTCACCGTGGTGGTGGATGGCAAGGCCGAACAACGCGCGGTACAGATCGGCATGCGTACGCCGGGCTGGGTGGAAATCCGTGACGGTGTGGCAATCGGCGAGCAGGTGGTCATACGCGGCGGCCAGGGCCTGTCCGACGGCGCCGCCGTCGAAATCCAGTCGCCGCTGTCTGAGCGCCAGCCGGACGAGTCGCGCTGATGGTGCTGTCCGATGTCGCGGTGCGTCGACCGGTAACGGCCACGGTACTCAGCCTGCTGCTGATCGCCTTCGGCCTGATCTCGTACGAGCGCTTGGCGCTGCGTGAGTACCCCGACATCGACCCGCCCATCGTCTCCATCGAAACGCGCTATCCGGGCGCTTCGGCGGCCATTGTCGAGACGCGCATCACCGAGCTGCTGGAAGAGCGCATTGCCGGCATCGAAGGTATCCGCTTCATCGAATCAAGCAGCCGCGACGGCAGCTCTCAGATCAACATCGAGTTCTCGACCGAGCGCGATGTCGACAACGCCGCGAACGATATCCGCGACCGCGTCTCAGGCGTGCTCGACCGATTGCCGGAGCAGGCCGACCCGCCGGAGATCGAAAAGGTCGACTCCAATGCCGACGTCATCATGTGGCTCAATCTCACCAGCACCGATATGAGTGTGCTGGAGTTGACCGATTACGCCACGCGCTATCTGCAGGACCGCTTCTCCACTGTGCCCGGCGTCGCCCGCGTCCGCATCAGCGGCGGGCTGGAGTACGCCATGCGTATCTGGCTGGACCGCGACGCGCTGGCGGCGCGCGGATTGACAGCCAATGACGTCGAAGACGCCCTGCGTTCCGAGAACGTGGAATTGCCGGCAGGGCAGGTGGAATCGGAGGAGCGCCTATTCACCGCCCGGGTGGAGCGCACCTATCGCACGCCCGAGAACTTCCGCAACCTCGTCATCGGCCGTGGCAACAATGGCCACCTGGTGCGCCTGGCGGAGGTCGCCGAGGTTGAGAAGGGCGCCATCGAGACGCGCACCTTCTTTCGCGGCAACTCACAACCGATGGTCGGCCTGGGCATCATCAAGCAGTCCACCGCCAATACCGTGACCGTCGCACGCGGTGCGCGCGAGCTGGCGCAGCGCATCAACCCGAACCTGCCGCCGGGCATGACCATCGCCCAGAGCTACGACACCAGCGTCTTCATCGACGCGGCCATTGCCGAGGTATGGAAGACGCTGGCGATCGCCATCGGTCTGGTCGTGTTGGTGATCTGGATCTTTCTGGGCAGCGCGCGCGCGATGATCATTCCGGCGGTGACCGTACCGGTCTCGCTGGTGGCCACCTTCATCGCGATTTTCGTGCTGGGCTTCTCGGTCAATCTGCTCACCCTGCTCGCCATGGTGCTGGCGGTGGGCCTGGTGGTGGATGACTCCATCGTCGTGCTGGAGAACGTGCATCGCCGTATCGAACTGGGGGAATCGCCGCTGGTGGCCTCGTACCTGGGTGCGCGCCAGGTGGGTTTTGCGGTCGTCGCCACCACCGCCGTGCTGGTCTCGGTCTTCGTTCCAATTGGCTTTGTCACCGGCGATATCGGCCGGCTGTTCTCGGAATTCGCGCTGACGCTTGCAGCCGCCGTTGCTTTTTCCAGCCTGGTTGCGCTGTCGCTGACACCGGTGCTGACCTCCAAGCTGCTGCGCCCGCACAATGGAGAAGGCCGCAACGGCGTGGCAGCACGCCTGGATGCGGCCTTTGACGGGCTGTCGCGCGGCTACCGCCGCGCCCTGGAGGGCGTCCTCCGTCATCCCTGGCTGTTTGGCGTCATCTTCATTGCCGGCGCCGCCTCGGCCTACGGACTGGTGCGCACCATCCCCACAGAGTACGCGCCTGCAGAAGATCGCGGCGCCTTCTTCATGCTGGTCAACGGCCCGGAGGGCGCTTCCTTCGACTACATGGAAGAGTACATGGACGAGATCGAGCGGCGCATGATGCCGCTGGTCGAGTCGGGCGAAGTCATCCGCCTGCTGGTGCGCGCCCCGCGCGGTTTCGGTGGCGTGCAGACCTTCAACACCGGTTTCGTCATCGTGGTGCTCGCGGATTGGAGTCAGCGGCGTTCGGCCTGGGAGATCATGAATGGCGTGCGCAGCGATCTCGCGGATATCGTCGGCGTGCGTGCTTTCCCGATCATGCCCCAGGCCTTTGGAGGCTCCTCCGCCAAGCCGGTGCAGTACGTCATCGGCGGCGGCACCTATGAGGAACTGGCGCAGTGGCGCGACACGTTGGTCACCGCGATCAACGAGAACAACCCCGGCCTGCGTGGCGTGGATTGGGACTACAAGGAAACCCAGCCGCAGCTGCGCATGGTCATTGATCAGAACCGCGCCGCCGACCTCGGCGTCCCGGTGTCTGCCATCGGTCGTACGCTGCAGACCATGCTGGGCTCGCGCCGTGTCACCACCTATATCGACGGTGGCGAGGAGTATGACGTTATCCTCGAAGGCATCCGCGACATGCAGCGCACCAAGGACGATGTCACGCATCTCTATGTGCGGTCTGAGAGCAGCGGCGAGCTGATCCCGCTCTCGAACCTCATCACCATCCGCGAGACTTCCGGGGCCGACACGCTCAACCGTTACAACCGCGTGCGCGCGATCACCCTGGAAGCCAATCTCGAAGACCACTTGAGCCTGGGCCAGGCGCTGGATTGGCTCGACGCCCAGGTACGCGAACGCCTCCCTTCCGAAGCGGTGATCGACTACAAGGGCCAATCCCAGGACCTGCGCGAGGGTGCAGCATCGCTGATCTTCGTCTTCCTGCTTGGTCTGGCCGTGGTCTTTCTGGTGCTGGCCGCTCAGTTCGAGAGCTTTGTGCATCCCTTCATCATCATGCTGACCGTGCCGCTGGCGATGGCGGGGGCACTGCTTGGCCTCTGGCTTACCGGCAATACGCTGAACATCTACAGTCAGATCGGACTGGTCATGCTAGTGGGCCTGGCCGCCAAGAACGGCATTCTCATCGTGGAATTCGCCAACCAGCTGCGCGACGCCGGCCAAGGCTTCGAAGAAGCCCTGTTAGAAGCCGCCACCACGCGACTGCGCCCGATTCTGATGACGGGTTTCACTACCGCCGCCGGTGCGGTGCCGCTCATCCTCTCATTTGGCGCCGGCGCGGAAACCCGCGAGACGCTTGGCGTTGTCATCCTCTTCGGCGCCTCTTTTGCGATGCTGTTCACCCTTTTCGTGGTGCCGATGGCCTACCGTCTGCTGGCGCGCGGCACCAGTTCTCCGCACAGCGTCAGCCGTCGGCTCGACCAAGAGATCGATCAGCAGCGAGGCCAGACACTGCACTCCGAATGATCGCGCCGCCGGTGGGAGCCCCTTGCCGCATAATCCCGCGATGGCCCTGACCGCAACGATGCATCACTTCACCGTACAGCTCGCCGATATGGACCGGCAGCGCTACGCGGATTTCTCGCTGCGCGTGGCGCGGCAACCCTCGGAAACCGAGGTATTCATGCTGACGCGGATCCTGGCCTACTGCCTCGAATACGAGGAGGGCATCGCCCTGACCGAAGGCGTGGCCGCAACGGATGAGCCAGCGGTGGTGGTTCGCGACCTCACCGGCCGCATCACCAAGTGGGTGGAGGTGGGCG
>JALEHA010000214.1 GCA_022763315.1 Algiphilus sp. | reverse complement strand
CGTGCCGCCAAAGAAGGTGAAGCGCCAATCCTTGTACAGGTCGGCCCAGAACAGGTGGCTGGTGCCCCGAAAGAAACGGTAAGGGCTTTCCGCCATGGCCGCGTATTTGCGCTCGCGGTCGGCGACCGACAGCGCCGCATTCTGCTCGGCGATCGCCGAACACACCCAGTGGCTCCGGTTCTGGCGGGTGAGTTGTTTGATTTTCAACGAGGCGTTCCCCGCATGGATGTCCGTCACTCTGGCTGTGCTCGGCTGCGACCGGCGCCCGCGCGTTGCGCCGCATGCCCGGGCGCCTCGTGTTGCGCCAGCAAACGCCGATAGCACGCGTTATTCCAAGCCTGGACAATGCGCTGCGCGTGAAACAATGTCCACAACTCGGCGATGCCTACGGCAACAATGAGCAACACGCCCATCAGCAGGCGCCCGGAGAACAGCAGCGCAACACCCGCGCCCACAACCGCGACATCGACCGCGCCCCGCCACCAGCGCCGAAGATAAAAGTGGTGTAGCCCCACAACCAGGAACCAGTTGAGTGCGGCATAGGTATCGGGGTCCTTGAGCTGCACGCGTGCCGCCTCGTACACCGCCCTGCGCGCGGATTCCGGCAGCGCCCGAACGCGCTGCCGCAGGGCTTCCTCCTCCGCTTCCAGCGCGCGCCGATCAGGCATCGCGCGGGTCCGCTGGCACCGGCTCAATGCAGACGCACACTGCGTCGCGTACCCGACAGCGGCGCAGGCGCCGCCAGGTCATCGCGAGGCCATGAAGAAGGCCGTGACGACGGATGGCCTCCTCGGCGAAGGCAGAGCAAGTGGGCTCGAAATTGCACGCGATCCCAAACCAGCGCCTCCCGCCCCCGCTGGCGCGATAGGCCGCGATGGCGCGCAGCACCCCGCCGCGCAACACGCTAACGCCCCAGCGTGACGATCATGGCCTCGCGCGTCCAGAAGAGCCAGAAGCGCTTCTGTTCCAGCACTTGAAAGACCACCTGCCAACCATCGGCGGCCAGCGCGTTGAGCTCAGCCTCGATCTTGCGCAGGGGCAGCCCGGACGCACCGAGCAGCAAGGTGCCGCAACCGCCCTCCGCAATATGCACCACACGGTACTCTTCAAAACGCTGGTTCACGAACGCTCCTTCGCGGCGCTCGGGCCGCGCTTGGCCATAGCCTCAGCCTAGGCGATGGCAGGCGCTGCGTCCACGCAGACGGCGTCCATTCTCCTGGGCGATCCCGTCCGCGATGACGGCATAGTCCTCCGGCCTGCGCAGCTCGCGCTTGTCGCCGGCAAAGGCGTCGAACAGCGCGCGATGGCGTGCCAGGCCGTATTCATCCTTGCGCTCGGGATAGGCGCGCACCCACTCGATCAATGCGTCGAGATGGGCGTCCTGCTCGGCCGCGCTGGCGAACTTGTCCGGCTCCCAGGGGCGCTGTCGGCAATGGGCCACGCAGCGCGCCACGCCGGGATTGAGGAACAGTAGACGATCGCATGCTGGCAAAAGGGCTTCGGCGATATCGGCGTAGCAGCCTTCGATCACGCCGTGGGCCCGATCATGCCACAGCGCTTGTAGCGCGGCGACACTCTCGCGCACCGACCGGCGCTGCGTGCCTTCGGCGAAGGCGACGCTGTCCATGGACACAGGCGCGACACCCAGATCGGCGGCGATGCGCCGCGCCAGCGTGGTCTTGCCAGAGCCGCTGTTGCCGATGATGAGCAGCCTCACCGGTCGCCTTGCCGGGCCGCTGCGTCGCCGGTACCAGATGGCGCCGAGGCGTCGGCCGACGGCACATCTGCCGGCTCCGACACCGGAAGTGCGCGCTCCTCCTCGGTGGGGACTGGCTGCATCTCGGGGGCAAGCAGCGGGCGCGCGGCATGGTCGATGGGTTCCACCTCGGACAACACGCCGCCCCCCACCTGCAGGTCGCGGAACTTGCGCGCCGAGCTGAGCACACGGGTTTCCAGCGACCCCACCGCCTTGTTGTAGGCGTCCACTGCGCTGTCGAGATTCTTGCCGACCTTCTGCCAGTGGCCAGCCAGGGTGCCAATGCGGTCATAAATCTCGCGGCCAAGCTTGGCCATCTTCTCGGCATTCTCTGCGAGATCTTCCTGCCGCCAGCCGTAGGACACCGCCTTGAGCAGCGCGATGAAGCTGGTGGGCGAAGCGACGATGACCTTGCGTTCGGCGCCATACTCGATCAGGCCGGGATCGGCCTTCAGCGCCTCCGAGAAGAAGACCTCCCCGGGCACGAAGAGCACGACAAACTCCGGCGTGCGCTCGAATTGCTCGAAGTACTGCTTGGCGCCTAGCTGGTGAATATGGCTGCGCAGCTGTTGAGCGTGCTGCTTCAGGCGCGCGTTGCGGCTGCTCTCGTCGGGGGCCTCGATGGCTTCCAGATAGGCCGCCACCGGCGCCTTGGAATCGACCACGATACGCCGTCCACCCGGCAGGTGGACTGTCATGTCGGGGCGCAAGCGCCCGCCTTGGTCCGTGCTCACGCTCTCCTGTTCAGAAAAGTCGATGTGCTCGGTCATGCCGGCCATCTCCGCGACCCGCTTGAGCTGGACTTCGCCCCAGCGGCCGCGTGTGTGGGGTTGGCGCAAGGCGTTGACAAGACGGTCGGTCTCACCCTTGAGTGCGGGAAGGTGCGTGTCGATCAAGGCCTTCATCTGCTGATGGAGCGCACCGTAGGCTTCGCTGCGCGCCGCCTCCAGCTTCTGGTTCTGCCCTTCCAGCTTGGCCAGGGACTCGCGCAACGGCTTGACGAGTTCGTCCACCGCCTGCCGGCGCTTGTCGAGATCGTTGCGCGCCAGTTGCTCCTGCTGCTGGAAGCGCTGTTCGGCCAATTGCAGCAGGGACTTCTTGTTGGCCTCCAGCGCTTCTGCGGACAGAATCTTGAAGCGCTCCTCCAGCTGTTCGCGGGTGCTCTCGAGCAGCTTCTGCTTCTCCTGCGCCGCTTTCTGCTCACCCTCAAGTCGTGCGCGCAGCGCGGCACCAGCGGTACGCTCGGTCTGCAACTGCTCGCGCAGCTGCTCACACTCCTGCGTGCGCCGGTCCAGGTGCTGGTCACGCTCTTCGAGCCGCTGCTGGGTCGACGCCACTTGCGCCTGCTGGCTTGCCAGCTCGGCGCGCAAGGCTTCACCTTCGCGCTGCAATGCCTGCAGGCGACGCCCCCGATTCAACAGTAGCGCCAGCAGAAGCGCGGCCAGGGCCGCCAGCGCCCCGCTCAGCCAGGGAGACAAGAAGGCAATCCATTCGCTATGGGTCATTGCCGCATCCTGCCATGACGCGACCCGCGACGGCGCCCACCATTCCGGCGGACCGCTGCTACCGGCAATCAGTCGGCCGCCTGAAGGGCCGCACGGCCTTCCCATACTCGGCTTGCCAAGCTTTCTACGACGACAAACGCTTTCAGCCGATGCAACGGCTCTCCTTGGTGCAGGATCGACATGATTGAACACGCCCGAATCATCGAAGCGGCGGCCGCGAGGGCCATGCTCCAGCATCGCCGGGAAACGGCGGTCGATGCACTGGCTGCGGCCTTTCGCGCGTGTGCCGCACCCGCTTGGCAGGCCTGCGGAGACGCCGCCGAGGTGGAGATGCGCAACGAAGCCCATCGACTGATGGACTTCTTCGAGGCCGCATTGGTCAGCTACGGCAATGAACCGCTGGTGCGCTACCTGCTCTGGCTGCGCCAGGTATTGAGTGCGCGGCAGGCAGCACCGGATGCGGTGCCGTATTGCCTGGATCAACTGGAGCAGGTCTTTGCGGACGCCGCCTCCGCCAGCGCGCGCGCCGCGTTGTTCGCCACCTTGCGCGAAGTGCAGTACGCCCTGCGCTGGCACCGCAGCGCCCGCGACTGGCGCGTGCACTCGCCTCCCAACGGCGGTGACTATCTCGCGTTCGAGGCAGCCCTGCTTGCGGGCGACTGCCGACAAGCTCGGCAGCTCTTCCAACGCAGCCTGGACCACCTTGCCCACCCGGTCGCGGTGGCTGTCGATCTGCTGCAGCCGGCTCTGTACAGCATCGGCTGCCAATGGCAGAACAATCAGATCAGCGTGGCCCAGGAGCATCGCGCCACGGCCATCGTCGAGGCCCTGCTGGCCACGCTCCCGCTCTCGCCAGCCGCTGCCGATGCGCCCACCGCGCTGCTCGCGTTGGCGCCGGGGAACCGCCACGGCGTGGGACTGCGCGTCGTCGCCGATGCGTTTGCCCGCGCCGGCTGGCAGACACGTACGCTGCCCGCAGGCAGCACTCTGCCAGCCATTATCGACGCCGTCGCGCAGGACATGCCGCGCGTGTTGGCGCTATCCGCCGCCATGGCGCATCACTTGCTGAGCACACGTCTACTGTTCGCTCGCCTGCGGCGGTTGCATGGCGGGCAGGCGCCACTATTGCTGCTGGGTGGTCTTGCGGTGGCGGAGTACCCGGATATCGCGGCCCGCCAGGAAGGGGTCCTGTTCTGCCCGGACCTGCGCACGCTGGGGCAATGCCTGCCCCGTCTCGACAAGGTGGCCTGATCCAGTGGACCGCGCAGCGCCTTGCACATCAGCACTTGTGAGCCATCTCGCGTAGGATGCGCTGGACATCTGTTTATGTGGTATCCAACGTGCAAATCACCGACAAAACCGTCGCCGAGTTCCATTACACGCTCACCAATGACAACAAGGAAGTGATCGACTCTTCGCGCGAGCGCGAGCCGATGCGCTACCTCCACGGCGCCAGCACCATCGTCGCCGGCCTCGAGGAAGAGATGGAGGGCAAGCAGCCGGGCGACACCTTCCAGGTGGCTGTGACCCCCGAGAACGGCTACGGCGAACGCGTCGAGCAGCTGGTACAGACTGTGCCGCGCTCGGCCTTCGAAGGCGTTGACGAAGTCGCACCCGGTATGCGCTTCCGCGCCGAGACCCAGCAGGGCCCGGTGACCGTCATGGTCACGGAAGTGGGCGACGAAGAAGTCACCGTGGACGGCAACCATCCGCTCGCCGGCGAGAATCTGAATTTCGACGTTGAAGTGGTCTCCGTACGCAAAGCCACGCCGGAAGAGATCGAACACGGTCACCCTCACAACGACGACGGCAGCCACCCGGACGACTAAGTCGACCCGGCCGATTTCGGCCGTTTGTCTGTTGCAAGGCCGCGCCGGGCCGCCCCGGCGCGGCCTTTTTGTTGCGCCCTCTTGCACTTGGCAACCGTCGGCGTAATCTCGAGGTCGGGTTTTCACGAGGAGTGTGGCCATGCACGACAAGGATCACCTGGGCGAGAGCCTGCGGCTACGGGAAAAGGTCGAGGAAGACCGTTATTTCGCCGAGCTCGAACGCCTGCGCCGCGAGGGCGGCACGCGCGCGGTCGCGCGGACCGGCCACGCCATGGCACAAGCCCCCGAGGAAGGCGCCTGCCCACGCTGCGGCATCCGTCTCGTAGCCGCGCAGATCCGCGCCCTTGAAGTCCACGAGTGCGCGCGCTGCGGCGGCATCTGGCTCGACCGCAGGGCGCTGCGGCCTTTTCCCAGCCAGCATCGAAGACCACTGCTGGACTACGTCGCCGAATATTTCCGCGCGCACTGAAGCGCTACGCCCGGCTGCCCGGGCGCGGCGCTAGATCGCGGCTTCCAGTTCTTCCAGCGCCTCGGCGCTGTACACCGCCATGCGCTGCAGATGCGGCACGCTATCGCGGCAGCCGGTGAAGCCGAAATCCAGCTTGTCGACGTAGCTCACCACGGTGACATTGAGTCCATAGCCGTGGAAGGGGATCGACATCGGATAGTAGGCATCCAGCTTCCAGCCGCGGAAGTACAGCGGCTCACGCGGGCCCGGCACATTGGACACCACCAGATTGAAGGCCGGGCGCACCCGCCCCACCGCGCCGGGCACCTGCGCCAGCAGCAACGGCGCCATCAGCAGGGCGCTGTACTGCATGATGCCGGCGCGCGTCATGCCCTTGAGCTGGGCCTTGGCGCTGGTGGTGGAGGCGATGATGGCCTCGAAGCGCGCCACCGGGTCATCGATATCGGTCGCCAGCGAGGCCAGGATGGTACCAACGGCGTTACCGCCACCGGGATCGTCCTTCGGGCGGATATTGACCGGCAGCATGGCGGTCATCGCTTCGCGCGGCAGGGCATGCTGCTCCTGCAGCAGGCGGCGCAGCGATGCACTGCTGACCGCGAGCACCACATCGTTGATGGTGCCGCCGAAATGTTCCCCGACCCGCTTGAAGCGATCCAGCGTGAACTCCTGGGTGGCGAAGCGGCGGTTGCGACTGACGCGCTGATTGATGATCGACTTCGGTGCGCGCATCGGCGCAGCGAGCTCGGTGTGATCACGCTGATAGGAGCGGAACAGCGACTTGCTGATGCTGCGCGTGGTGCCAAGCTGCTCGCGCGCGATACGCATCAGGCTTTCCAGGACCGGCGGCGGCGCACCACCTTCGGCGCGCACACGCGTGCCCGGTGCGCGCGCGAAGAACATCGGCGAAGAACGATCATCGGGGGAACGGCTCAGACTGCGTGACAGCAGCTGGATACCGGTATAGCCGTCAATCAGACTGTGGTGCACCTTGAAGTACATGGCAAAACGCCCACCTTCCAGGCCTTCGATCAGATGCACTTCCCAGGGTGGACGGTGAAAATCCATGCTATGGCTGTGCAGGCGCGAAACCAGCACACCCAGCTTGCGCTCATCCCCCGGCGCCGGCAAAGCCGAGTGGCGGACGTGGTAATCGATGTCGAAATTCTCGTCCTCAACCCAGCGCTGCAGGGGATGGGCCGGCACATTGGGGAACCGCAGCTTCAGATTCCACGGTGGGTAGACGCGGACCTCGTTGCGGATCTCCTCCATCAACGCGCTGAGGTCCTCTGGAGTCCCACCGGGCGCGGCAGAGCACGTCATCATGGAACCGACGTGCATCATGGACTCGCGGGTCTCGTTGGCGAGAAAGGTCCAGTCCAACGCGTTCAACCGCTTTCCGGCCATGGTGCGCTCCTCCTCCTTGTTGTTGTGGCGTCACCATAGCAGGCGCCCACCGTGCGCCTATTCCAGGAAGCGGTCGCGCAGGCGTTCGACCAGCGCCGGGCCGACGCCGAAGGGCGCCAGATAGTCGCGCACGCTGCCGTGCGCGCGACGCAGGCCCGCCAGGAAGGCAAGCATGTGTTCGGGGCGGGCATTGAGCGCATCCGGCGGCGCCCCGTGCTGGCGGTACTGAGCGAAGGCCGCCGCGCGATCGGCATCGGGAATGGCCTGGCCGACCAGTTCGGTCAGGGCGTAGTCGGCGGCGATGGTGTCGTCGGGCACACCCAAGAGCGTCATGAGGGTGGCAGCGACAATGCCGGTGCGATCCTTGCCGGCGGCGCAATGAAACACCATCGGTGTGGTGTCATCGGCGGCGATGCACTGCAGCACGCGCGCCAGCACCGGACCGACACCACGCGCGATCCAGAGATACACCGTGCCCAGATCATCCAGGTCGGGCAAGGGATCGTCGTCGGGGACGTCCTCGCGATTCAGCGGCAGATGAAACAGGCGGACATCGACGCCGTCGGCAATGGGAGCCACGCCCTTGCGTTCGCATTCGCGCGCATGGCGCAGGTCCACCACGCTGCAGATGCCAAGCCCGTCGCGCAGCAAGGCGGCATCCGTGGCGCTCAAGCCACCGAGGGCGTCGCTGCGGAAGAGTTGCCGCCAGCGCAGCCGCGCACCGTCCTCCGTCCGGTAACCGCCGATGTCACGGAAATTGCGGCTGCCTTCGAGCGGAATCCAGCGTTCGGCGATGGAGAGTTCGTCATCCAGAAACATTGCAAGAGCATGCCTGTCTGCGCCGGCAATTCGGGCATTGTCGAAGGAGGGGTGCCAGGAGGCACCCGGCCCTGCATTATCCCTCAGCCGCTGGCGCGCACGCGTCGACGGCGCATTGTCCACCGGATGCCGAGCATGCTGCGACCCGCGCCTTCCGACCGCTGCGCCCTGTGCGAACGCGCGGTGCCATTGAGCTTTCATCACTTGGTGCCGCGCAAGAACCACCGCAAACCGTGGTTCCAGCGGCACTTCAGTAAGGAGGAGATGCGCAGCCGCGGCATCTGGCTGTGCCGGGAATGTCATCGCGCCGTGCACCGCTTCCACGACGAGCAGACGCTGGGCCGACGGCTGAATACGCTGGCGGCGTTGCGCGACGATCCGCAGCTGCAGCGCCATATCGCCTGGGCGCGCAAGCTGCGTGCACGCTGATGCCCTCTCAGCGGCGCACGACGAGCAATGCGCCCAGCACCAGCAACGCCGCGCCCAGCACGCGCACCATCGTGGCGGGCCGCTCTTCCATGCCGAGCAAGCCGAAGTGATCCATCACCAGTGCGGCGATAAGTTGGGCCGCCACCAGGGTGGCGAAAAAGGCTGCCGCCCCGACCTTGGGTGCCGCCCAGGCGGCCGTGGCGACAAACAGGGCGCCGAGGCTTCCGCCGACCAGCCAGAGATGCGTCGGCACCTGCGCCAGATTCCGCGCCTCGGGCAGACCGTGGCGCGGCAGCAAAACGAGGACCAGCACACCGAGCACGCTGGCGCCGGCCAGAAAATTGACCAGCGCCGCACGCAACGGTGATCCCAGGTGCGCCGCAAGTTGGCCGTTGAAGGCAGGCTGGGCGGCCACCGCCGCTCCTGCCAATGCGATGAGCGCGATGGGAAGCCACAAGGAAGGCATGGGATCTCCGTCGGTGGGCGTGGCTAGTCGGACCGGCTTTCCAGCCATTCGGCCACGATGCGCCAGGTACTGCGCGGCGCCTTGCCTCCGGCGAAGACGCCAGCGTGACCACCGTCGGCCATCTGAAAGCGCTTGTCGTTGGAGTTCACCACATCCATGACACGCCGTGCACTGCCTTCACCCACAAGGGTGTCGCTGCGGCCGGCAATGGCCAGCAGGGCGCAGGACACGCGCTGGAAGTCGGCCTCGCTGTCGCCAAACTGGATGCGACCGGTGGCCAGCGCATTGTCCAGGCCGACTTTGATGAAGAAGTCCTGCACGATGCCGCCAGGATAGTCGAGCATGCGATCAAACCAGCGGCTGGTGGTGGTGTGCACCTCGACGTATTCGCGGTCGGCCAGGTGGATCAGCAGATCCCAGTAGGTCATCAGACTGCCCACCGGGTTGGTCATCTTGAACATCAGCGAATTGGCCCAGCCCGGCATCTGCAGGTAGCGCGGATTGAGATCATGCACGCGGAAGGGGGTGTAGCGCCGGACCAGGTAGGTGGGATAATTGAGCAGTTCGAGCACCTTGGCCGCCAGCGTCGAATCGTGCATGTCGATCGGGCTGGCAACGGTGACCAGATTGCGGATGTGCGGATCGCCGGTCACGCCGGCGTAGATCAGCGCGAACAGGCCGCCCATGCAGTAGCCGAACAGGGTGATGTCCTGCTCGCCGGAATGGGCGCGCGCCGCCTCCAGCGCGGAGGGCAGCAGCTGCGTGGTGTATTCGCGCACGCCGTAGTGCGCATGGGCGCGATGCGGCTCCCCGAAATCCACCAGATAGACCGGATAGCCCTGCGCCAGCAGGAAGCGCACCAGACTGCGCTCCGGCAGCAGATCGAAGATGAGGGTGCTCGCGGCCAGCGGGGGCACCAGCACGATGGGAGTGCGATGGCGCGTCTCGGCAACGCGCAAGGTGTCGTCACCCACCTGAATGTGGCGGTCTTGCAGCGGCGGGTAATAGCGCAGCTTGAGCAGCCCCTTCTGATGGATCACCTCATAGGGCGTGCGATCCGCCTTGACCAATGCATCGGTGCGAAACAGGCGGTCGAAGCCGTTGGTCAGCGCCTGACCGAAATCGTACGCCGCGCGGCGCCGGGTTCGGGTATCGCGCTCAAAGCGGCGATGGAACACGTGGCCTTCTCCCCTTCATCCTTGGCATCGGCCTGTGTGGTGGCCGATCACGCGACAGACTACACCGGTGCAGCGCGCCCGCGCCGCAGGCGCCGCCTGCCAGCACCGCCCGAGGCCTACGCAAAAACAACGATTGAGGCGGATGCGTCATGCGCGCGTAATAAGCGGTTCTTCACGCTTTCCCGGAATTGCCCTGATGCGCCTTCTTCCCCTCCTCACGCTGACGCTGGCCGTCCTCTTCCTGCCGGCCTGCAGCGACAGCAGCAGCAATCCCTCCGAGAGCGGCGGCGAGCCGGGCGGCGGTGTGGCGGCGGCGGAGAATCGTCGCATCGAAATTCCCTCACCGGTAGATGGCAGCATCGTATTCCAGCTGTTCACGCCCGCCGTCATGGAGGCAGGGCAACGCTATCCCCTCGTGCTGCACAGCCACGGTTTCGGCGGCAGCCGCCAGACCGCTCCCACCGGACTGATCGGTACGCTGGTCGACAATGGCTACTACGTGATCAGCATCGACCAGCGCGGTTTCGGCGAATCCACAGGGCCGGTGCGGGTCATGGATCCGGATGCAGAAGGGCGCGATCTGGTCGCTATCCTGGATTGGGCGGAAACCGCGCTGCCGCAACTGCAACGCGACGCCAGCGGGAGGATGATGGTGGGCTCCTATGGCTCCAGCTACGGCGGCGGCTACCAGCTGCTGCTGCAGGCGGTCGACCCGAAGGCGCGACTGCGCGCCCTGGTGCCCGATATCACCTGGCACGACCTCACCGAGTCGCTCAATCCCGGCGGCGCCATCAAGTCTGGCTGGGCGCTAGTACTGGTGGCGGGCGGTGAAGCTGGCTCACAGGGGGACCTCGACAACGTCATTCGCGAAACCCTGGTACGCGGCCTGAGCAGCAACAACTTCCCGACCCCGGGCCTCGACTTCTTCCGCTACCACAGCCCGCGCTATTTCTGTGACGGGCAGGCGATCCCGGAGATCGCCTTCGCACAGGGCACGGAGATTCCCATGACGCCGCCGATTGCGCCGCCGGCCGCCGACATCCTGCTTTGGCAGGGCTTCCCGGACACGCTCTTCAATGTCACCGAGGCCTTCGACAACCTGCGCTGTCTGCGCGCCCGTGGCGGCGATGTCCGTCTGCTGACCCACCAGTCCGGTCACGTACTCCCGCTGAGTGTGGAGAGCCTGAGCGCCGATTTGGACAACGTGCTGGCGGCGCTTTCCGGTGCGGTGGTGGTCCCGGAGTTTCAGGGGCCGGCAGGCGCGAATGCCTGTGGTGGCATTGGCCGCGAAGCCGCCACTCTGGCCTGGTTCGAGGCCAAACTGAAAGGCCGGGATGCGGCGCTCCAGCAGGTCATTCCCATTGGTGACGCCATCTGCCTGTCGCTGGCGGATGACGACGCCGTGGCGGTCAGGGACATTCCCGTGGGCGGCAGCGATTTCCCGGTCGAGGCCAGCACGCCGGCATTCAGTGGCCTGCTGGGCGTGGTGACCTCCGTGCTCGGCCCCAACCTCCCCGGCGGCATTCAGGCCATCCCGCTGCAGACCTTCGGCGACGAAGGCGCCGTACTCGCCGGTCAACCGACCATGCAACTGACGCTGTCTCCGGTCATTGAAGCGCTGGCGCAACCCGAATGCCTGAGCGCCTTTCTGCCGCTGGCTTGCGACCCGATCGTCTATGTCGGTCTCGGCTACCAGCGCGACGGGCGTTGGCAGTTGATCGACGACCAGCTCAAGCCATTACGCGGTTTCGGCACGCATGGCTCCGCGCAGGCGCCAGAGCGCCTGGTCGCGGTTGCCGAACGCCTGCAGCCCGGCGACACGGTGGGTTTGCTGGTCTACGGTTTCCATCCGCAGTACCTGGGCACCTTCTCGCGCGATGTGCTGGTCCCGGCGCTGACCCTCAGCGGCCGCGTACAGCTGCCGCTGCTGTCGCCGGAGCAGATCGTCGCGGAGGGCTTCTAGGCGCCCT
>JALEHA010000213.1 GCA_022763315.1 Algiphilus sp. | reverse complement strand
TTCCCGCGTGGCGGGCAGCGAAGGCGGCTACCTCCGGGTGTTCTGCATCCAGGTAGTCGGTGGCGCGCAGGGCTTCTGGCGGGGCTGGCGGGACGGCTGACATAACGGCGAGATGGTGGGATGGTGAGGCGCTATGCTAGCGCGCTCTCGCCGCTGCTCGCCCACGAGCAGTGAGTGTTCGCTCAGCGTTCTTGCACTGCACACTCTGATGCAACGCCGCCGCCGTGCGGAAGAGAGGCGACAACACGATGTGGAAACAGAAGGAACTGCGGTTGCGCGCTCGCCCTCGCGGCTTCTACCTGATCACGGATGAAATCCGGTCCGCGCTGCCCGAGCTGGCCGCAGTGGAGGTTGGGCTGCTGCAACTCTTCCTGCTACACACCTCGGCGTCCTTGACCATCAACGAGAACGCCGATCCTCGCGTGCGCGGCGATTTCGAAGGCTGGTGCAATCAGGCCGTGTCCGAGTCTGCGCCGTATTTTCAGCATGTCGATGAAGGCAGCGAGGACATGCCGGCGCATATCAAAAGCAGCCTCTTCGGTTGCGCCCTGACGATCCCGATCCGCAACGGAGCCCTGGCGCTGGGGACCTGGCAGGGCATCTATCTCGGCGAGCACCGTAATCACGGCGGGGAACGACGGGTGATGGCCACTCTGTGGGGCGAGGGGGCCGCCATCTAAGTGGTCGGCCCCCTGTCGTGGCTACGCCTCGGCGGGCAGGGGCTGCGCCAGCGGTGGATCGACGCGCACCGAGAAAGGCATGGTGATCTCGTAGACCACGCCACCCAGGCCAAAGGGTGTGGGCGTGCCGTCCGGCAGCGCGCGCTGACTGCAGACGTAGAGCCGTCGTCCGTCGGGGGAGAAGGCCGGCCCGGTCACTTCCGAGGGCGAGGGCGCATCCGGGTTGCCGGGCAGGCGCAGCAGCGGAATGGTGCGCCCGTCCGGCAGCAGCACCATGGCGCGCAGGTCGCCGCCGTCCTCGACGACGATCATTTCGCCGTCGAGGGTCATCGCCAGGTTGTCCACGCCGGCCAGCGGCGGTTCGCTCGGATCCTCGAAGGAGCCGACAGGGCCATCGTCGGGGTTGTAGATGCTCTCGATGGTGCCGCCGATGGTGTCGATGGCCCAGATGTTGTCATCGCTCTTGGTGGAGAAGAAGACGAAACCCTTCAAGAACCAGGCACCTTCGTTGCCGGCGAAGATGGTGGTCTCTTCCTGATACACGCGATGCTGCGGTGTGCCGTCGTCAATGGCGTCCACCCAGCGGATGGACACCGGCCCCTGGCGCGCGGCATCGATGCCGGCGTCTACGGCGAGCACCTGCAACTTGCCCTTGCTGAAGTCCGGGCGTTTGCCCGCCGGCCAGTCCTCGGCGGAGAACACCGTGCGATAGAAGCGATCCTCGCCGGTGATGTCCTCGGTGTGGTAGATCGCCCGCGCATCGGCGTCGACCGCGGCCATTTCGTGCGCCTTGCGTCCGAAACGCTCCAAGCGGCGCGGGGTTCCGCCATCGCGCAACGGGCTGCACTCGAACATGAAGCCGTCGAGGATCTCCTCGCCATTGATCCAGGTGCCCCATGGCGTCGCGCCACCGGAGCAGTTCGTGGTGGTGTTGCGCTGCACCGGATAGGCGTCGACCAGATTGCCGTCCTTGTCGAAACGCAGTGCGCTCACGCCACCGGAGAACGGCAGCAGCAAGGGCACAGCATCGAGAGGCAGCAGACCGGTGATGGCGCCGAGGCCGGTATTGACCGCTTCCAGGGCGTCGCGTGAGGTCAGCTCGCTCAGCAATGGCGCGTCCGGTGTCACTGCAAACAGTGTGGTTGCGTCGCGCGCTTCCGAATTGGAGCAGTAGATCCAGCCGCCATCCTCGGTGCGGAACATGCCCGCGCCATCGGGATCGGAATGCCAGACAAAATCCGGTTGCGAAGGAATCGGCGGTCGATTGACCACCGCAACAACGCGTGAACTGAATCCTTTCGGCAGCTGCACCCCGTTGGCATCGGGCGCCTGCAGCGGGCCCATGGTCGCGAAGCGGCTGTTGAAAGTCGGATCACGCGGCATTCCCGTGCCCGCGCCCGGGGTCGAGGAACCAGAACCGCAGGCGGCCAGCCAGCTCGCCGTCGGCACACTGCCGGCTGCGAAAAGAAGGTGGCGGAGGAACTGGCGGCGCGGCAGGCCACGCTGCTCGATGGTGTCGAGAAGGGGGTGTTGGTTCGAGCTCGTCATGCGTCGACTATCTGCCTTGGGCGCGTTGGGATCAAGGGCGAGAGTATAGGAATCGTGCACCCAGAAACGATGACACCTGGATGACATCCGGGCTGTGTCCAGCCTTTGGTGCGTGCTTCGTGCAGCGCGCTCCTGATGACGCTGGCGGCTCGCCGGGATCGTGGACGCCATCTGGCGGCTGTGCACAGGCGTTGGTCGGCCAGGGGCGGGAGCCCCATCGACACCGCCACGGAGGCTACAGAAAATGCAGCCGTGGCGCGCATCGGGCGCGCTCCCGCACCCAACGATCAGCATGCGTCGTCTTCCTGAAGCATTGGCCACACTGCACGCCTCCGGTTCCGCCATGCGGGCGGTAGGGGGCGGCAGCTTGCGCAGTCGCGC
>JALEHA010000002.1 GCA_022763315.1 Algiphilus sp. | reverse complement strand
CGCAACCGGGTGCGCGATCCGGACACCCTGCTGCGCGACCTGTCCGCCCTCAACGACGGCAGCCCGGTGGTGCACGTCGAGCACGGCGTCGGCCGGTATCGCGGCCTGACCCGCCTCGACGCTGGCGGCATCGAGGCCGAATATCTGGTCATCGAGTACGCCAAGGGCGACCGCATCTACGTCCCGGTGGCGCAGCTCAATCTGGTCCATCGCTACACTGGTGCCGAGGACGAACAGGCCCCGCTGCACGGCCTCGGCAGCGAGCGCTGGAAGAAGGCGACCAACCGCGCACGCAAACGCGCCTTCGACGTCGCCGCCGAGCTGCTACAGATCCAGGCACGTCGCGCCGCCTCGGCCGGCACCGCGATGGCGGCCCCGCGCGAGGAGTACGAGGCCTTCTGCAATGCCTTTCCCTTCGACACCACGCCCGATCAGCAACGCGCTATCGACGAAGTGCTGTCGGACATGGCCGCGGCAACGCCGATGGACCGCGTGGTCTGCGGCGACGTCGGTTTCGGCAAGACCGAAGTCGCGCTGCGCGCCGCCTTCGCCGCCATCGCCAGTCAGCAGCAGGTCTGCGTCCTGGTGCCGACGACCCTGCTCGCCCAGCAGCACTACAAGAACTTCTGCGACCGCTTTGCCGAGCTGCCGGTGCGCGTCGCCGCGGCCTCGCGCCTGCGCGGCGAGAAGGAACTCAAGCAGATGCTCGCGGACACCGAAGCCGGCAAGATCGACGTCCTGATCGGCACGCATCGCCTGCTGCAGCCCGATGTCCGCTTCGATCGGCTCGGTCTGGTCATTGTCGACGAGGAGCACCGCTTCGGGGTTCGCCACAAGGAAAAGCTCAAGAATCTGCGCGCGCAGGTGGATCTGCTGACCCTGACCGCCACTCCCATCCCGCGCACGCTGAACATGTCCCTGGCTGGACTGCGCAATCTGTCCATCATCGCCACCCCGCCGGAGGGGCGCATGGCGATCAAGACCTTTGTCTCGGACTGGGACCAGGCCTTGGTGCAGGAAGCCTTTCTGCGCGAGCTCAAGCGCGGCGGCCAGATCTACTACCTGCACAATCAGGTCAAGGACATCGAGCGCGTCGCCGCCGACCTGCGCGAACTGGTGCCGGAGGCGCGCATCAAGGTCGCGCACGGCCAGATGCGCACGCGCGAGCTGGAGCAGGTCATGCTGGACTTCTACCACCACCGCTTCGATGTGCTGTGCTGCACCACCATCGTCGAATCCGGCATCGACGTCCCCAACGCCAACACCATCGTCATCAATCGCGCCGACACCTTCGGTCTGGCCCAGCTGCACCAGCTGCGCGGTCGCGTTGGGCGCAGTCATCATCGCGCCTATGCCTACATGCTGGTGCCGGCGCGGGCCAGCCTGTCGGCCGACGCCGAGAAGCGCCTGGACGCCATCGAATCGCTGGGTGACCTCGGCTCCGGCTTCCAGCTCGCGACCCACGACCTGGAGATCCGTGGCGCGGGGGAGCTCCTCGGCGACGAACAATCCGGACAGATCGAGGAAGTGGGCTTCACCCTCTATGCCGAGATGCTCGAACGCGCCGTCAAGGCGGTGCGCTCCGGCGCCATGCAGGACGCCCCGCTGGAAGCCGAGGACTGCGTCATCGATCTTGGCGCCAGCGCGTTGATTCCCGAGGACTACGTGCCCGACGTGCACACCCGCCTGTCGCTCTATCAACGCCTGACCGCGGCAGATGATGCGGACACGGTGGACCAGCTCAAGAGCGAAACCATCGACCGCTTCGGCCCCCTGCCCGAGGCCACGGATATGCTCTTCGGCAACGCGCGCCTGCGCATCCGTGCACGGCGCCTGGGCATCACCCAGCTGCGCGCCACCGACGCCTCCGTCACTGTCGACTTCGGCCCCGTCACACCCGTGGACCCGTTACGGCTTATCCAGTTGGTCCAGGCCGACCCCAAGGCGTGGCGGGTCGAATCTGAGCAGCGCGTCATCTATCGCGCCGCAGCCGAGGATCTCGCCGCTCAGCGCACCCATGCCGATGCCGTACTGCAACAGCTTGAACAGGCCTGCAGCGACGGTGACACGGCCGCGCGCACGGACAGTGCTACGCTCTCGACATGAGCAAGACTTGGTGCGTTTTTGTGGCGGCAGCCCTGTTCAGCTGCGCCGCCCATGCCGAACGCTGGCGCGTCGATGTGCTGGTATTCAATGATCGCAATTACGGCATCTCGGAAACGGAACACACGCTACAGCCCCGCTTCTTCGATGAGGGCAAAGCCATTCCGCTGGAAGATGCCCGACGGCTGGCCGCCAACGGTATCGAAATGCTGCCGGAATCGGATTCCGTTCTGCGCCAGCAGTGGTCGCGTTTGGCGAACAGCCAGCGCTTCGAGCCGACGCTGCGCCTGGCCTGGATCCAGACCAATCCACCGCAGCGCGGCGGCCCCAGCCTGCTGCTGCGGCATGGCGAGTCGCTCCGCACGGCAGGTAGCGACGGCCCCTTGCGCCAGTTGGAAGGCACCCTGCGGCTCACGCTCCGGCGCTTTCTGCACCTGCACGCCGATCTCGAATGGCGCCATACGGGCGATGCGGGAGATGCCTTCGATGGCCGCGGCATCGCCGCCAAGGCGCTGCGCGAGGAACGCCGCATGCGCTCGCGCACATTGCACTACCTCGACGGCCCCGGCTTCGGTCTCCTCGTCCACGTGCTACCGCTTGACGAAGGCAACTAGGGCAGCAGCGGCTCAGCGCGCGTCGTCCTCCGCCAATACCGGGAGTACCGCGGTCAATAGCTGACGCAATCGATCCATGCCTTCTGCTGCATAGCGCTCGATCTCTCCGTGGATGTCGCCGCTGCCGACGCCGGCGGCCCAGTTCACGCATACCGCGACCACGGCGTAGTCCAGCCCGAGTTCCCGCGCCAGCGCGGCTTCGGGCATGGTGGTCATGCCCACCAGGTCGCAGCCGTCGCGGCGAAGCCGGCGCACTTCCGCCGCGGTTTCCAGTCGCGGTCCTTGGGTGACACCCAGCACCCCACCCGGGTGGATCGGCACGGATGCGGCCGTCGCAATCTCTAACATGCGTTCACGCAAGGGCGAGAACGGTTCGGTGAAGCCAATGTGGTGCAGCGGAAGATCCGGGCCATCGGAATAGCTGTGCGCGCGCCCCCAGGTGTAATCGATGCAGTCCTCGGGCAAGGCCAGGGCACCGGGCGGCACGGCCTCATTCATCGAGCCGACGGCGGCCGCGGCAATCACGCGGCGCACACCGGCGTCCGCCAATGCCTGCAGGTTGGCGCGGAAATTGATGCGGTGCGGCGGAATGTGGTGTCCCTGGCCGTGACGCGCAAGAAACAACACCGGGGTGTCGGCAAAGCGCCCCTGCTGCAAAGGAGCCGATGGACTGCCCCAGGCATTGTCTCCGTCCAGCGCACCGCTGCCCTCGAAGCCCGGCCAGGTGTTCATGCCGGTGCCGCCGATCACGGCCACGGATGCCGCAGTCATGCGTCCTCCTTCAGAGCGCGGATTTCGGGAAGTTGCCGCCAGTAGCCGTGGACATCCATGCCGCAACCGAAGACATACCGGTCCGGCACTTCCAGGCCGACAAAATCGGCGGTGGCGGCGGCCACCCGGCGGTCGTGGCGCTTGTCTGCCAGCACCGCCACGCGCAAGCTGGACACCGCCTGCTCTTGCAGCGTGGCGCAGATCGCCTGCAGCGTATAACCCTCATCGAGGATGTCGTCGATGAGCAGCACGTGGCGCCGCGCCAATGCCGCGCCAGGGAGTACTTTCCACACCAGATCGTGACCTGAGGTGCCGCCGCGATAACGGGTGGCGTGCAGGTAATCGAGCCGAATGGGCATGGAAAGACGCTTGAGCAGCTCCGCGGTAGCGAACAACCCGCCGCTCATCACGCACAGCACATCAATGGGCGTCGATCCGTAGCAGGCCGCGATGTCGCGCGCCATGCGGTCATAGACCGCGGCGACCGTGTCGCGATCAGCAATGCAGTCGGAGGCCGCCAGCAGGGCATCAGCCTCGGTCCGTCCCTCGTCCAGCGACACCACCGGCTTACCCACGGTCGTCCTCCGCGAGAAAGGCATCAGGGACCACTGCGGCTGCGCCCGGCGCCTTGGCGTAGAGCCCTTCGAGGCGCGCGCTCGCGGCCTCCGTCGGAGCTGCAAGCGGCGCATGCAGTGCCGCACGAACCGCTGCGCGATCATTGCACAGCAGAATGAGTTCGCAGCCGGCGGCCTGCGCCGCCGCCACCCGCTCCGCCGGTCCGCCGACCGCTACGGCGCCGCCCATGCCGAGATCGTCGGAAATGATGACGCCCTCGAAGCCCAGTTCGTCGCGCAGGATGTCGCCTAGCCAGCGCTTGGAGAAGGTTGCCGGCTGCGCATCCACCGCGGGATAAAGGATATGCGCCGTCATGATCGAGTCCAGACCGCGTTTGACCATGCCGGCGAAGGGCGCCAGGCATTCCGCGCGCAGTTGGGCGAGATCGCGCTCGTCGCGGGGCAGATCATGGTGGCTGTCGAGCACGACACCGCCGTGGCCCGGATAATGCTTGCCCGTCGACGCCATGCCGCCCTCGGCCAGGCCGTCGCAGAAGGCGCTGGCCAGCGCGATGACGGTGTCGGGATCGCCGGCCAGCGCACGATCACCAATGACAGTGCTGAGGCCACGGTGACAGTCGAGCACGGGCGCAAAGGGCAGATCGATGCCGTGGGCAATGAGCTCCTGCGCGATGATGAAGGCGTGCTCGCGCACCGCCGCCAGCGCCGCTCCCGGACTCTGCTCGGCCTGCGCGCCGTATTGCGCCATCGGCGGCAGCGCGGTGAAGCCGTCCCGAAAACGCTGCACCCGGCCGCCCTCATGGTCGACGGCAATCAGCAACCTCGGCGTACGCAGGCTGCGAATGGTCTCTGTCAATGCGCGCAGCTGATCCGGGTCCTGGTAGTTGCGGGTGAACAGGATGACGCCGCCCACCTGCGGATGCAGCAACAGCGCACGGTCCTCCTCGCTCAGCGCCGGGCCTTCGATGTCGATCATCAATGGCCCCAGCGGCATGGCCTGCGCATCAGTCATCAATCCAAACCTCGCTGCCAGCGGGCGTGCAATCGAACAGGGTCACGACGTCGTCGCACGCCATCCGGATGCAGCCGTGTGAACCGGGCACGCCAAGCGGCTGGTCGGGCGGCGTGCCATGAATGTAGATGTAGCGGCGCATGGTATCGACTGCGCCGAAGCGGTTGCGGCCTGGCTCGCAGCCACACAGCCACAGGATGCGGCCAAGAATCCAGTCCCGGTGGGGCGCGGTAGCGGCGAGCTCGGGTGTCCAGATCTCGCCGGTAGGCCGGCGACCGATGAAGACAGCATGCGAATCCGCCCCGTCACCAATGCGGGCGCGGACGCGATGCCGGCCACGCGGCGTGCCGCCGCTGCCGTTGCGCTCGTCTGCACCCACCGTTGCCGTCGACACCGGCCACGACTGCTGGCGCACGCCGTCGGCCCAGGTCAGGCGCTGCGCTGCCAGCGACACGGTCAGACGCGGCAGCGTCATCAGGCCGGCGCCCACTCCGACCAGGGGTGCAGCGCCAGCGCGTGGTTGTAGTAGCGCTTTTGCTCGGTGACCTCCTCGCCCGCCCAGTCCGGGCGCGCAAACACCTCGTCGACAGCGTCGAGCTCGATTTCGGCCACGACCAGACCGGCATTGGCGCCGTGGAATTCGTCGACCTCCCAGCAGTGGCCCGCAAAGTCGACCAGATAACGGGTCTTGTCCAGACACCCCACGCACAGGGTGTCCAGCATTTCCTCCGCATCAGCGCGCGGCACCGGATAGTCATACTCGGCGCGGGCGCTGCCCACCACCGCCGCCTTGATGTTGAGCCGCGCCTCGTGATCATCCACCCGCACGCGCACCGATGCGGCGCCGCCATCGGTGCTCAGATAGCCTTGCCGGATGCGGCGTTGAGCGTGCGCCTGCCCGCGCCAGGCCTCGCCTACCACCAGAAACTTCCGCTCAATCTCCAGCGCCATCGTCCGTCCTCGTCAACAGGGCCATGGATTCGACGTGCGCCGTGTGCGGAAACATGTCCATCACGCAGGCGCGCTCCAGCCGAAAACCGTATTCGTGCACCAGTATGCCGGCGTCCCGCGCCAGCGTGGCCGGATGACAAGACACGTAGACCATGCGTCGGATACCCCGCTCGACCAGCAGCGGAAGCACCTCGCGCGCGCCGGCGCGGGGCGGATCCAGCAAGGCGCTGTCCCATTCCCCCTGCAGGAGGTCCCCCTGTGGTTCGAAGAGATCTGCACAGTGCCAGTCGACGTCGAAGCCCTGTGCCTCGGTGTTGGCACGGCCTCGCGCGACCAGACCAGCCTCACCCTCGACCGCGGTCACCCGCGCCCCCGCCGCGGCCAGCGGCACTGTGAAGGCGCCCAAGCCGGCGAAGAGTTCCAGCACGCGCTGATCCCGCACCGGACCCAGCCAGTCCATGGCACGGGCGATCATCGCCTCCGACAGCGTGCCGTTGATCTGGATGAAATCGGTGGGTCGCAATTCCAGCTGATGCGCGCCGCCGTCCGGGGAAAAGCGCGGCAGCGGCGTATCGCCAAGCAGTGGGCGGGCACTGTCGATGCCCCCTG
>JALEHA010000212.1 GCA_022763315.1 Algiphilus sp. | reverse complement strand
TGCTCGCGCCATACGCCCCCTTCTGAGATGCTGTTCTGGTCGCCGAAGCCAGCTGGCGCATTTGCTTGAGGATGAGTGACGCCGCCCATGCCTTACACCCAACGCATTGCCGCACGGACGCACCAGTTCGCTGATCTTGGTGAGCTCATGGCCAAGGCCTCGCCGGCGCGGTCCGGCGACGCGCTGGCGGGCATTGCCGCGGCCTCGATGGAAGAACGTGTGGCCGCGCAGACGCTGCTTGCGGACATCCCGCTGAGCGCCTTTCTGGAAGCGCCGCTGATTCCCTATGAAAGCGACGAGGTGACGCGGCTGATCATCGACGGGCACGACCGCGCCGCCTTTGCGCCGGTCAGCGGCCTGAGCGTGGGCGCGTTCCGCGACTGGCTGCTGTCCGATGCCGTGGATACGGCAACGCTGCAGGCGCTGGCGCCGGGCTTGACGCCGGAGATGGTGGCCGCGGTCAGCAAGGTGATGCGCCATCAGGATCTGATTCTGGTGGCCAGCAAGTGCCAGGTGGTGACCCGCTTTCGCAGTACGCTGGGCTTGGCGGACTCGCTGGCGGTGCGCCTGCAGCCGAATCACCCCACCGACAGCGCGCGCGGCATCCTGGCCAGCACGCTGGACGGCTTGATGTACGGCGCCGGCGATGCCTGCATCGGTGTCAATCCCGCTAGTGACGACCCGGCAGTGTTGCATCAGCTGTGGCATCTGCTGGACACGCTGATCGCGCGGTTCGAGATTCCCACGCAGTCCTGCGTGCTGACGCATGTGACAAGGCAGATCGAAGCCATCGAGGCCGGCGCGCCGCTGGATCTGGTGTTTCAGTCCATTGCCGGCACGGAGGCGGCCAACCGGGGCTTCGGCATCGACCTCGCCCTGCTGCGCGAGGCGCACGAGGCGGCGCTGTCGCTGAATCGGGGCACGCTCGGCGACAACGTCATGTACTTCGAAACCGGACAGGGCAGCGCACTGTCGGCCGACGCGCATCACGGCATCGACCAGCAAACCTGCGAAGCGCGGGCCTACGCGGTGGCGCGGGCCTTCCGGCCGTTGCTGGTCAACAGCGTGGTGGGCTTCATCGGCCCCGAGTATCTCTACGACGGCAAGCAGATCACACGCGCCGGGCTGGAGGACCACTTCTGCGGCAAGCTGCTGGGCCTGCCCATGGGCGTGGATGTCTGCTACACGAACCACGCCGAGGCCGACCAGGACGATATGGACACCCTGATGACGGTCCTTGGCGTTGCCGGCGTGAATTTCATCATGGGCGTGCCCGGCTCGGACGATGTGATGCTGGGCTACCAGAGCACGAGCTTCCACGACGCGCTGTACCTGCGCCGCGTGCTGGGCAAGGCGATGGCGCCCGAGTTCGCGGACTGGCTGCGCACGATGGGCATCTACGATGCCGAAACCGGTTTGCCGCTGAACCCGCCCGCCGCCAAGGCGCTGATGGATTTCAGCGAGGCCGCGTTGTGAGCGACATCAAGCAAAAAGACGCCGGAGCGATCGCCGATGCTTGGCAATCCCTGCGCCGGCACACCCCTGCCCGCATTGCACCTGGCCACGCCGGCGTCAGCCTGCCGACCCGCGAAGTACTGGCCTTTTCCCAGGCCCACGCCTTGGCGCGCGACGCGGTATACGCGGCATTGGATGTCCCGCGCCTGCGCACGGCACTGGAAGGCCTGGGCCTCGCCATCAGTACGGTGCAGAGTGCCGCACCCAGCCGCGCGGCCTACCTCGCCCGGCCGGATTGGGGGCGGCGCTTGCACCCGGACAGCGCACTGCCCGAAGCATCCGAGGCCGGCAGCGTCGTACTGCTGGTCGCCGACGGCCTGTCGGCGACGGCCGTACAGCAGCACGCACCCCCACTGCTTGAGGCGCTGCTGCCCAAGCTGTCGGCGCTCGATGTCGGTCCGTTGATCATCGCCGAACAGGCGCGGGTCGGCCTGAGTGATGCGATTGGCGAGCGTCTGCAGGCGCGCATGGTGATCAACCTGATCGGCGAGCGACCGGGCCTGTCCGCCCCGGACAGCCTGGGCGCCTATCTCACCTTTTCCCCCCGGCCGGGATGCAGCGACGCGCAGCGCAACTGTGTTTCCAATATCCGGCCACGGGGGTTGGGCTTTGAGGAAGCGGCCAACGAGATCGCACGGCTGACGCATTCAGCCTTGCGGCATGGATGCAGCGGCGTCGCCCTCGCGGCGAAGGCCGGCGCGGTGGATGCACTGCCGCGGTAGGGCATCGCACCTGCGACCTGCGGCAATACCCTCGCCGCGCGAGCCTTTGTGGATCAGAGGCCGGCGCTCGGTAGAAGCCTGTGGCGTAAGCCACCAAAAGCGCGCAGTGCGAATGCGTGCATGAGGCTGTCTACCGAGCCAAACCAGCCGCGCGGTCTGATGGCCGAAGGCACCAATCTCGGGGCGCTTCCCGTTGCAGGCGCGCTGCATCGCTGTGGTGTTCTTTGGCGTCTGGCGACAAACCCGATGGCGCATGCTGCAGCTGGGTCATGACGCGGCACGCGCATTCGCGATCCCCAATGGGCTTGAGACATACTCTCCCTATTACAGCAACACACAAATCCAGGGGGAGTCACATGAACGCAGAAACTTGGCGCCGGTTCGTCGCTATGACCGTAATCGCGATGGGGCTGGTCGCTTGCGGCGGTAGCGGCCAGCCGGAGACCACGGTCGAGAGCGCTGAAGAGGCTGTTTCCGATCCCCCCAACGAAGGCGTAATCCTTGTCCAGGAACTGCTTCGCATGGTGGAACGCAGTGGCCTGCGCTCGCTGCCGTCCGACCCCGAACAGGCATTGCAGGCGATCACCACCCTGCCCGACGGCCTCGGTGACGTCATCGCCATGCACCTGGGACGGCTCTACCCCACACCCGACGAACTGACGCCTGGCGTAGGACCGCTCACCGACTTGCTCGCTGCACGCGTGGAGCTGTTGCTCAGCGGGGGCCAGGGCATCCGGTTGCTGGAGGATCTGAGCGATGGAGAGCTCTCCATCCTGCTGCTGCCGGTGGATGCGACCACCGTCATCGTGATCCTGCCCACCCAGGTGGTGGAGGCATCGCGTTCCGGAACGGCCCTGCCAGAGGCAAAGATTGACCTCAGCCAGGTGAGCTACGAGATCAATGGCCGTACGCGCACCGTGGAGGAGTACATGCAGAGCGGCACGACCAATGCCATCGCCTTCATGCACAACGGCCAGTTCGTCTACGAGGATTACCAGAACGGATTCAACCCCCGAACACGCGCGCACATGTGGTCGGTGACCAAATCGGTCACGACTGCGCTGGTCGGCATCGCTGTGGAGGAGGGTCTGGTCAACTCGATTCAGGACCCGATCAAGAAATACATCCCCGAAGCGGCCGGCACCGTTTGGGAAGGCGTCAGTGTGGAAGACCTGCTGCAGATGGAATCCGGGACGTACTGGGTGGATGTTCCGATCCATCAGCCCGAGCAGCTTGTCCTGA
>JALEHA010000211.1 GCA_022763315.1 Algiphilus sp. | reverse complement strand
TGTAAGGCATGGGCGGCGTCACTCATCCTCAAGCAAATGCGCCAGCTGGCTTCGGCGACCAGAACAGCATCTCAGAAGGGGGCGTATGGCGCGAGCAGGTCGGCTGCAAAAGCGAGCGGATCCATGAAGCCTCACCGTCGGTCGATGAACTCCAGATACCCCTGCCCGGACACAGCGCGCCCCTGGCAACGGCCATCGAACAGGAACCAGCTCGCGTAGCCCGCGCCGAGCCCGTAGTGAAAATCACCTTGCACCGTGCATTCCAGCGACAGCAACGGCTCGCCGCTGTCGGTTTCGCCGTACCAGCGAAAGCGGTGGGGCAGGCGCATCCGGTGGCCGTCGGGTGTCTCGGCAGCTTCGGGCAGGAAGGCGTCCACCGTGAAACGGACGTTGCGTGTGTACACCGCACCATCGTCATCCAGGCTGCGCAGATAGGCCGCACGCTGGATGGGCACGTCACTAGGGCCGAGCACACATACAAGCAGCAGCTGCGTGCGCGCATCGAGGTTGATGACCTGATAGGTGAAGTAGTTGATCGGAATCTTGGCCTTGGCCGGAAAGCTAGCCCCCGGCACGCTGTACCGGCCCACTCCGGCGGCATACTCGAAGGTGCACAGCCCGGACACCGATTGCGATTCACCGGCCTGTTCGATGACCCCGGCATAGCGGCTGAGCAAGCTCCAATGCGTATAAGGCCCCAACACCTTCGCAAAGTGCGAGACACAGCGTGTAGCCACAATGGAAAGTTCTACCCGCAACTCGTCGCTGTGACGCTGCAGGGACCAGTTCGGATACTGCCCCTCGATCAGGAGCTCCTCGCCAAAACGCAACCGCGACCCGTCCGTCGCAAAGTCGCATTCCTCGGCAATGCTGTAGGCGCGGAACGAGCCCGACGCCATGCTCGCCGTGGTCGATAACAGATAGGCCGTGTCCTGCGGCGTGGTTGTCACCGCGTAGTCGTTATCGAAGACCGTTGCCCCCGGCGTGCCGACAATCGACAGCACATTGAACATCCGATGCGGCGCCGGCAGGTCCGGAATCATCACGCCGTAATGCACCCAGCTGCGCCTGCGGCCAGAAGGTGGGGGAATGGGCGTATTCGGGTCGAAGGGCTTGCAGCTGAGGCGGTGCGTCTTGTTTAGCAGGTTCGGGGCGGCTTCGAGCAGGCGTTTGACCAATGGTGTCGACATGGCTTATCCGGATTCTGTCGACGGGTAGGCCAAACCTTGAACGAAGTTGGCGCCGGTCGGGGTGTTAAAGGAAAGAAGTTTGCGGCTGTTCGCTATGAGGCAGAAGCGGGCCTTCGCCACGCATCAGACGAGGCCAGTCTTCCATAAAGTTTCTGAAGCAGCTTCGCAGGCCGATACGGCCTTGGCCGGACCGTTCACCGCGGTATAGCGCTCCGCTTTGCGCAATTCCTACGATGTTTCAGGGCGATGTCAACTCGCTACTATCGGGCAAAACAAGCGAAAAAGTGCGCCTGCCGCGCCCGTTAGGAGACGACATGACACCGTGCCACACAAGCGTTGCGACGCTGCCGATCGGGCCGCCCTCAGGCCTCGCGGCCTGCTGTGGCAGCCAGCCCGACGCTGCGAGCAGCACCATCGCAGGGGGCGATCGTCATGTCGCCGAAGGCGCACATATCGCCGTGCCCGCCAGCAACCGCGTCGGCCTGGGTGAGGCCGACGCAGCGCCTTGCGCGACGACGACGGCAACCGCAACGCGCCCAAGGCCCTTTGCCTGGAGCGCTAGACCGGGCCCCGCGCCCGCAAGGAAGAAACATGATCACGAATGCGTATCGCACGCTGCTGCTATCGACACTGCTACTGCTCGGTGCCTGCGGCGGTAGCGAACCACCCAGCACCGGGGCCGCGCCCGATGACGACGGCACGGACACCACGCCCGACGCGACGGCGCCGAGCAGCGCCAGTCTCGCTGGCTGCCTGCTCGATGCCAAGCCGGCGCAGTGCGCCGACGGTTTGATGCAGCTCGGCGGTCTCGGTGATTGTCCGCCTTCCGAGGAGGGCCTGAACTGCGCCTTCAACACCGTCTACGACGCGGTCGGGGTCGGTCGGCTGACCGATGCCGCCGGTGCCGCGCTGGCGGCCTGCCCAGACAGCCCGGCCGCACCGATCTGCGCGCTCCTGGCCACCATGGAGCCGATCCCCGATGCGCTGCCGCTCGCTACCGATACCGTGCCGCGCGGTGAGCTCGTCGTCGTGGCCGACACCACCGATCCGGCGCCGGCGGGCCGTTGGGCCGGCACGGCCTCGCGGCTGGGCGGCACGGCGCATTACAGCCGAGGCGAGCATATCTACAACGACTACGTCTTCGACGCCTGGGGCGCCGATGACGGTGACGATGCCCGTCGGCTGGCCGCGACCCTGCTGCTGGGCAAGAATGTCGCGCGCACCGAGCGCCTCGACCAGCTCTTCCAGGCTGTCGGCTCGCAGTTCGGTCTGCCGCGTCCCCTGGGGGCCGCGGAACACTATGGCGACGCCTTGGCCCTGGCGGACGGCACCGACCTGCTGGAGCTGCGCTGGGGGACCCAACCGAGCGCGCTCCTGCTGCAGGCGCGCTACGTCCGTTTGTTGGAAGCCGAGCGCGCGCGCCTGCTGCTGCTTGTCGACAGTCGGGAGGGCGCTGGCATGCAGGGTCTTGACCTCGGCCTGCATACGCAACGCTTCGACCGCGCCGTGCTCATCGACGCGGCCGGGATCACCGTCGTGGATCTGCTGGACGGAAGCCGCGACACCGTCGCCTCGAGCGTCGATATCGACCTCGACGCAATGACGCTGGAGACCCGCCTGCCGCGCGCCCTGCTCACCGGCCCGGATGGCCAGCTGCGGGTCGCGGCGGTCACACTGGGCACGGCCGAGGACGGCACGGACACCATCGCCAACGTCGCCTACCGCTTCGACGAACCGGTCGCCGGGCTCTATAACGAGCGCGGCCAGGCGCTGTCGCTGCTCGCCGGCACCATCGACCGCTATGCCACCCGTATCGACCTCGCCGCCATGGACGCGGGCCTCAGCCAGGACGTCCGCCCCGGCCCGGGCTACCACGAGCGCCAGTTCGATTCCGGTGCCAACATTTCGGACCGGACGAGCCGGGAGGACGGGCCGGTACAGCACTACGGCCTATACATCCCGCCGGACTTCGCCCCCGAGGCCGCGACCCCGCTGTCGATCTGGCTGCACTACCGCGGCGGCAAGGCGCACAACGGCGCGGCCTGGACACCACGGCTCATCCGCAGCTATGGCGACCGTCACGGGCAGATCGTCGTCACGCCGCGCGGACGCGGCACCTCGACCTGGTACGTCTCGCGCGCGCACCAAGATTTCTTCGAGGTCTTCGGCGATGTGCACGCCCTGCTGCCGAACATCGACCCACGGCGGCGTTATCTCTCCGGATACTCGATGGGTGGCTACGGGACCTATCTCTTCGGCCTGCTCTACCCGGATCTGTTCGCGGCCGGCTACAGCACCTCCGGGGCGCTGACACAGGGCGCCTGGACCGGTGTCGGGCCGGATAGCCTGCTGTGCGGCGGCCAGGAGGTGCCGGTCCCCGGCCTCGGCGACGGCAATGCCTGCTTCATCCAGGCCAACGGCGGTGACGCCGACGCCCAGCTCAGCTGGCGCCTGCTGGAGAACGCCCGCCATCTGCCCCTGGCCATCCATCACGGCACCACGGATTATCTGGTGCCCATCACGGGTATCACCCGCGTGGGTGAACGCCTGACACGGCTGGGCTACCGACACGACGTGCTCACCTTCCTGGGCTACGAGCATTTCACGCAGGCCATCCTGGACGAATGGCGCGACGGTGCGGACTACATGGCGCAGTTCACCGCACCGGAGAACCCGCGCCGTGTGACCTACCGAATCAGCCCGGCGCTCGTGCGCGCGGTCAACACCATCGGCAACGACGGCGCGCCCTTCGATTTCGATCCGGATGGCGCCTGGTGGGTCTCTGACATGCAGCTGCACGACGACAATCCGGACGACACCGCCAACCACGGGCGCATCGACGCGATTTCCGAAGCCATCGCCGCACCCGCGGTCGTCGCGCTGCCGCGTACCGGTATCGACCAGGGCTCGACGCCGGTCGTCGCGCCGCTGGGGCATTCCACCCCCTTCGTGCGTACAGGCCTCGACTGGCTGGAAATCGGCACCACGGCCATCGCGAACGCCTTCTCGGTCGATGCCGAGAACCTTGCAGCGGCCAGTCTGGACATCGCGCGCATGCAACTCGACGCCACGCAGCCCATTGCCGCGCGCATCCGCAGCGATGCGCCCATGGCGCTGACGATGAAGGCGTTGACGGGACCGCTCACCGCCTGCAGCGGAAACACGCGTCTCGCGAGCGGCACGGCCTCCCTGCAGCTGGAACTGCCGGCCGGTGAAACGCCGCTACGCCTTCTGCCCGGCGAGAATCGGACGTGTGCACCTAGCTGATGGCATGGCGTTGTAGCGCAGACAGGACAGCGCCACTAGAGCAGATAGCGCGACGTTCGTCAGCTCGCCAGCTGCCCCTTCACGAGCCGTGGTGACACCGAGGCACTGTCTTCCACCGTCTGCGCGGACTCGCTTACGGCAATCACCACCTGGTTGCGCCCACGGCGCTTCGCTGCATACAGCGGCGCATCGGCTGCAGCGAGCCGTTCGCTCTGCGACATGCCGTCCGCTGGATAGGCGGCCATGCCTACCGAGATGGCGATACCGGGCTCGTCCGGATACGGCTCCGGCAAGCGGATCGTGCGCACGGCCTCTTTCTGATTTTGATGGCTTCAAAGCCGTCAATGACACGCGCGGCCATGAAACCGGCGACCTCGTGCTGACACAGGTCGCCCAGCGGCTCCAGCAAAGTTTTGACCAGCAGGAGGGTCTGAAGGTTGCCCAGACGTTGATCAATGTGATCCGTCAGCCGGTGGTAACGGTCTATGGCAGTTGCCAGGCGGACGCGTGCATTGGCGTTGCATCAGCCCAAGGTCCCGGACGAGCAGGTGAAGCTTGCGGACGCTGCGATGTACCGAACAAAGCGGGAGGAGGCAAGAACCAAGCGATGCTGGCGGAAACCGGCCCGGTGGCGGAGTCTGCAGTCCAAAAGGTAGCGAACGGCTGAAGCGGTTGGCGGCTGCTGGATGCAAAGCCGCTGCTTCGTGCCGACTGTCTTCGAGGATTCTTGGCCGGTCCGCGTGATGCGCTGTCTTAGGTAATGGCCTGACGCTGCTACGGCGCAGCGGCGCATGCCGGCGCGGTGTGTCGCGTTCGATTCCCTATTGTCGTCCGCAAACCTAGCCGTGGTGGCGGTGCGTCCGTAGCATGCTTGCACGTGTCGATATGCTCGGAAGGAAAATCCATGGCCAGAACGCCATCACGCAAGCAGCACAAGGAAGCCATTGTGGTGCGCGAAAACCTGGACTTCGGTCTGGACGGCGACGACATCCCGCGCCACTGGTTGGCCAACAACCCGTACAAGACGCGGATGTTCGACGCGGTGCAGGCGACCTTCCCCGATGGCGAGCGCTACTTCATCAAGGCGGTGCGCGCTTTTCGTGACCGGATCACAGACCCGGCACTGCAGGCGGAAGTCGCGGACTTCATCCGCCAGGAAGGCCAGCACGGCATGGTGCACACGAAGTACAACGAGCGCCTGAAGCGTCAGGGCATCGATGTCGATGCCTTCACCAAGCACACCAAGCGGGTGGAGGAAATGCGCATGGAGCGCTATT
>JALEHA010000030.1 GCA_022763315.1 Algiphilus sp. | reverse complement strand
TGCTCGACAAGCTGGAAGTACTCTTCGCCAACTACGGCCGCAACGGCACCGGCAAGACGCGCCGCTATCTGCATACCGAGGCGGAAGCGATCGAAGCGGGGCAGCCAGTGGGTACCTTCACGCCCTGGGAGCCGCTCCCGCCGGACAGCGACATGCTCGTCTATGAAGGCCTGCACGGCGGTGTGGTGACCAACGAACTAAACATCGCCCAGCATGTCGACTTGCTCATCGGCGTGGCGCCCATTGTCAATCTCGAGTGGATCCAGAAGATCCGGCGCGATACCGGCGAACGGGGGCACGACCCGGAGGAAGTCACGCGCACCATCCTGCGCCGCATGCCGGACTACGTGAACTACATCTCCCCGCAGTTCTCGCGCACCGACATCAACTTCCAGCGCGTGCCGCTGGTGGATGTGGCCAATCCCTTCATGCGCGCCGACATTCCGAGCGCCGAGGAAAGCGTGGTGGTCGTGCGCTTTGCCGAGGGCAGCCGCACCCGCCCCGATTTCGCCGACTGGCTGGCGCGCATACCCGGTGCCTTCGCCACCCGCTCGGACACCATCGTGGTGCCCGGACCGCAACAGCCATTGGCCATCGAACTCATCCTGCGGCCGGCGGTGGAGCAGCTCGCCGCACGCCGCGCACAAGCCTTAGGAGCCTCGCGTGGAATACCGTCAGCTAGCGCATAGCGATCTGGAAGTCAGCCGCATCTGCCTGGGTACGATGACCTGGGGGGAGCAGAACACCGAGGCCGAGGCCTTCGAGCAGCTTGACTATGCGCTCGAACAGGGCATCAACTTCATCGATACCGCCGAGATGTATCCGGTGGCGCCGCGCGCCGAGACCCAGGGCGCGACGGAAAGCATCATCGGCAATTGGCTGGCGCGCCGCGGCGGGCGCGAGGATATCGTGCTGGCGAGCAAGGTCACCGGGCGCAGCCAGATGCACTGGATTCGCGGCGGCCCACGCCTGACCCGGCAGCAGATCGTGGAAGCCTGCGAAGACAGCCTGCAGCGCCTGCAGACCGACTATCTCGACCTGTATCAGGTGCACTGGCCCGATCGCGCCACCAACTTCTTCGGCAAGCTCGGCTATCAGCACCGCGAGGAAGAAGACGTCGCCGAGATCAGCGAAACGCTGGGCACCCTGGCCGAGCTGGTCGAGGCTGGCAAGGTGCGCTACATCGGTATTTCCAATGAGACCCCTTGGGGGCTGGCCGAATACCTGCGGCTTGCGGACATTCACGGCTGGCCGCGTGTGGTGTCGATCCAGAATCCGTACAACCTGCTCAATCGCAGCTACGAGATCGGCCTGTCCGAGTTCTCCTATCGCGAGGGTGTCGGCCTGCTCGCCTATTCCCCGCTGGCCTTTGGCGTGCTGTCTGGCAAGTACCTGGACGGCCAGCGACCGGAAGGGGCGCGCATCACGCTGTTCGAGCGGTTTTCGCGCTACAACGGCGAGATCGCCGAGTCCGCCACCCGTGCCTACGTCGAACTGGCGCAGGCGCATCGGCTGGACCCGGCGCAGATGGCGCTGGCCTTCGTCAACTCGCGTGGCTTCGTCGCCTCCAACATCATCGGCGCGACCACGATGGAGCAGCTCAAGCAGAACATCGACAGCCATGCGATGGCGCTCAACAGCAAGGTGCTGAAGGCCATCGAGGCCATCCATCAACGTTATCCCAACCCCTGCCCCTGAGTCCTGAGGGCGCGCGACCGGCGTCGTTGTTCTCTTGTTGAAGCGGTGACCGGGAGCCTTTCCGCTCTATTTCCGCCGGATTCAGCCGCTTGTCTGCATCACGCCACGGGCGGCTTGCACCTGCCCGAACGCGGGTCTATAACGGAACGACCGACAAAAATCGACAGGCTCTCTTCGCCGCGTCGAGTGGAGGTACGTATGGCGGACTGGATGCGCGATCTCGCGGTGGGTCAGTGGTACGAGATGGGCCAGGGCCCGGTCGAGGTCATCGGAATCGACGTCGACAACGAGGTCGTGCTGGTGCAGCACTTCGACGGAGAACTCGAGGAATTCGACTTCGATGCATGGATGGAGCTGCGTGCGCAGCCGATCGCTCCCCCCGAAGACTGGACAGGCGCCATGGGCTGCACCCGCGAGGAAATCGATGACGGCGTCTCGGATGTGCCGCGCGCCGGGCGCTGGGATAGCGCGCTCGACATCCTCGATCAGCGCTTGAACTAGGCGGTCGACTGCCGCTCGCGCCGCCAATACCAGGCGGCCAGCGCGACCGCAGGCAGTCCGAGGCCTGCAGAGCACAGAAACATTCCGGCGTAGCCGATGCTGTCGACCAGCGCCCCGCTGAAGCCCCCGGCCACCTGCCCCGGCAGGGTCATCAGCGAACTGAACAGTGCGTATTGCGTGGCGGTATAGCCAACCCGCGTCAGCGACGAGAGGAAGGCGATGAATACGGCGATGGCGACCCCGCCGGTCAGGTTATCGGCAACGATGGTGGCGATCAGCCCGTAGCGTTCGGGGCCGAGACCGGCCAGCCAGACAAAGACCAGATTGGTCACCGGCGCCATCACCGCAGCCCCCAGCAGGACGCGCGGAATGCCAAAGCGGGCCACCAGCAGGCCCCCCATGGCGGCACCGCTGAGTGTCATCGCCAGCCCGAAGGCGGCGGCGATATTGGCGATCTCCCCCTTGCTGAAGCCCAGATCCAGATAGAAGGGGTTGGCCATGACGCCCATGAAGATATCGCTGATGCGAAAGGTGCCGATCAGTACCAGGATGGCGGCCGCGTGCCAGCGATAGCGGGTAAAGAATTCGGCAAAGGGGCAGACCACGGCGCCGATGAACCAGGCGCGGAGATCGCGTTGCCAGCCGGTGTGATGGGTGCGGTCGAGAAAGTCGACCACGCGCTGCTCCAGTGCTTCGCTGTTGGCGTCGCGCGCCACTTCCGGCTCGCGCACGATCAGCGTGCAGCCAATGCCGATCAGCATGAGCGCTGCCATGCCGCCGTAGGCGAGCGACCAGTCGCCGATCTCGGCCAGGTGCAGGGCGCCGGCGCCTGCGGCCAGCAGTGCGACGCGGTAGCCAAAGACATAGGTCGAGGCCATGGCGCCTTGCATGCTCTCAGGCACCGCCTCGATGCGGTAGGCGTCGATGGCAATGTCCTGGGTGGCTGAGGCAAATGCGGTCAACACCGCCAGTGCGGCCACCAGCGCCAGGGCGTTGCTCGGGTCCACGAGACTCATGCCCAGCAACGCGCCCGCAATACCGAGTTGGGTGAGCAGCATCCAGCCGCGCCGCTTGCCCAACAGGCGGGTGAACACGGGAATCGGAAGGCGGTCGATCAGCGGCGCCCAGAAGATCTTCAGGCTGTGCGCGAGTCCAACCCAGGACAGAAAGCCGATATCGGTGCGCGAGACGCCCAGATCGCTCAGCCAGGCGGAGAAGGTGCCGCCTACCAGCAGCAGCGGCAGCCCGGCCGAGAAGCCGAGCAGCGCCATGCCGATGACGCGCGGATGCGCATAGACTGAGAGCGCCGCACGCCAGCCGCGACTGCCAGCCGTTTCCGGCTGCTTCAAGCAGCACTCCGCAGCGCCGACGCCGCGTAGTCGCCGATCAATGGTGCGTGGTCGGACAGCTTCTGCTCCTTGTACACCCGCATCGCCTCCAGCTGTCTGGCGATGCCCGGCGTGCAGATCTGGTAGTCGATGCGCCATCCGACGTTGTTCTCGCGCGCCCGACCGCGCTGCGACCACCAGGTGTAGCCTTCGTCGGCCTCGTCCGGGTAGAGGCTGCGAAAGGCGTCGACCCAGCCCAATTCATCGAAGACGGTATCCAGCCATGCGCGCTCCTCCGGCAGAAAGCCGGAATTCTTGCGGTTGCTGCGCCAGTTCTTCAGGTCGATTTCCCGATGCGCGATATTGACGTCGCCGCAGAGAATGTAGTCGCGCCCCGAGGCATGCCAGTCGCGCAGAATGGGGGTGAGCCAGTCGAGTACGCGGTATTTTTCGTCCTGGCGCTCCTGCTTGGAGGAGCCGGAGGGCAGATACAGGCTGACCACGGACAGATTGCCGTAGCGCGCTTCCAGATAGCGGCCCTCGTCATCGAAGGTGGCGTCGCCCAGTTGGTGGAGGACCTGATCCGGTGCGCTGCGCATGTACAGGCCGACCCCGCTGTAGCCGGCGCGGCTGGCCGGATTCAGTGCGATATGCCAGCCATCGGGCCGGAACTCGGGCTGCGCGTCGAACTGCTGCTGTGTGATGCGGGTTTCCTGCAGGCAGAGGACATCGGTGCCGGATTCCGGCAGCCAGTCGAAAAGACCCTTGCGCGCGCTCGCGCGCAATCCGTTGCAATTGAGGGTGACGATGCGCACGGCACTTTTTAGCGAAAATGCGGCCCGGCAGTGTATCCACTCTCAGCCAGGAAGGCCGCATGAAGCCCTACCAGACCGATTTCATCCGCCTCGCGCTCGACGCCGAGGTCCTGCGTTTCGGAGAATTTGCACTGAAGTCAGGGCGCATCAGCCCCTATTTCTTCAATCTCGGTGCCATTGCTTCCGGTGGCGCGCTGGCGCGGCTGGCCGACGCCTATGCAGCGGCCTATCGCGACGCCGGCCTGGAGGCCGATCTGCTGTTCGGCCCGGCCTACAAGGGCATCCCGCTGGCGGCTGCCGTGGCGACTGCGCTGGCGGGGCAGGGGGTGGATCTGCAGTTCGCCTACAACCGCAAAGAGGTCAAGGACCACGGCGAGGGCGGGCAGCTGGTCGGGGCAGCGCCGCGCGGCCAGCGAGTGGTCATCGTGGACGATGTGCTGACTGCCGGCACGGCGTTGCGACATTCGGTCGAGATGCTACGGGGGGAAGGCGCCGAGCCGGTGGCCGCAATGATCGCCCTGGACCGGCAGGAGCGCGGAGCAGGCGCTGCCTCGGCGGTGCAGGAGGCCGAACAGGAACTCGGCCTGCGGGTGGTGCCGCTGGTCACTGTCAACGAGGTGATGACGCACCTGCGTGACGCCGGCGTTGCCCCGGAGGCGCTCGCGCAGATGCGCGATTATCAGGCGCGCTACGGCATCTGATCGTGGACGCCGCGCCGATCGCGCTCGCCAACTGCTGCATGATGGGTCCATGAACGAGCCTTCGTCTTCCCGGTCCGAGCACTCCCACCACGGCCTCTACAGCCTGGGCGAGGAGATCGCGCACAGCGTGACGCACGGCCTGGGGGTGGTGGCGTCCATCGTTGGTCTCTGCGTGCTGGTGGCTTTTGCCGCCTTGCATGGCGGTGCAACCGAGATTGTGGCCGCCGCCGTCTTCGGCAGCACGCTGATTCTGCTGTACACCGCCTCCACGCTGTACCACAGCATTCCCTTGCCGCAGACCAAGTCCGTGCTGCGCGTGATCGACCATGCGTCGATCTATCTGCTCATCGCCGGGACCTATACGCCCTTCACCCTGATCACCCTCGCCGGCCCATGGGGCTGGTCCCTGTTCGGCATCGTATGGGGACTCGCGGCGCTGGGTGTGGCCTTCAAGCTGTTCTACACGGGGCGCTTCGAGGCGCTGTCGCTCATCATCTATGTCGCCATGGGGTGGTGTGGCGTCGTGGCCGCGCAACCCTTGCTCGATGCCTTGCCCTTGCCGGGACTCTGGCTGCTGCTGGCAGGCGGTCTGGCCTATACCGGTGGCGTGGTGTTCTACGCCATGAAGCGCTTGCGCTATCACCACGCGATCTGGCATCTCTTTGTGCTGGCCGGGAGCGTGCTGCACTACTTCGCGGTGCTGCTGTACGTGATTCCGCGCGCCTAGTCGGGCTCGACGCTGGCGAACGCCCTTGCAGCGCACCGTGTCTTCGCGCCAATCTCAAGGCCTAAATTCGAGTAACCAAGCGGGTGACCCATGACATCCGGCCGTGCAGTGCGCGTGGCGCAACATAGCTTTCTTGCCGCCTTGATCGGACTGGTCGCGGTGTGCGGTACCGCATTGGCCCAGATGGCCCCCGAAGAAGCCAGTGGCGGCCGTTACACCTTCTCGTGGCCCTACGAGGCGGAGGACGCGCTCAAGCCGCGGGGCGGCACCACCAAGGGGCCGCCTGTCACGCGGGTGACCGAAATGACGGAGGCCTTCCAGCGGCTGCAGGCCGAGGGCCTGTCTACCTTCGAGCGCGACCGTCGCGCCATCCTCGCCATGGCCGGTGGCTATCGCGCCAGCTTCGATTTTCTGGAAGTGGTCGGTTACCCCGCGGATTACATCCCCAAGGCGCCCTATCAGAGCTGGGGCACGGAATACGTCTACGTCATCGCCGACGAAGGTGACTTCATCTCGCTGCAGCATCTGCTGGTCATGTCGATCATTGATGATGAGGGCGAGGTGCGCGGGCCGTTTATCAACAAACACTGGCGCCAGGACTGGCACTTCGAGGCGGCGGAGGCCCACACCTACCGCGGCGCGAATACCTGGGAGCGCACCCAGCGCAGCAAGAAGGCGCGCGCAGGGCAATGGCTGCAGACGGTATGGCAAGTGGATGACTCTCCGCGTTATGCCGCCTGGGGAGAATGGCAGCACGAGGACGAATACTCGAGCTGGCAAGGGGAAGAGACCTGGCGTCCGCTGCCGCGCCGGGAATACTCGGTACGCGATGACTACGATGCCCTGGTCGGCGTCAATCGTCAGACCATTCTTCCCACAGGCTGGGCGCACGAACAGCGCAACGAGAAGGTGGTCGTGCCGTCGCCGGATCGCATTATGCGTCGCCTTGCCATGGAATACGGCATTGCGCGATACGACCGCATCCAGGGTTACGACTTCTCAGAAGGCGACGCCTATCTGAAAGCCACCGCCGCCTTCTGGGGGCAGGTGCGCGACTACTGGGATCGCCTGCTGGCGGATCACGCGGTGCTGCACCTGAAGGCGCAGTCCGACCAGGCATCGCTGTTCCTGCCGCT
>JALEHA010000210.1 GCA_022763315.1 Algiphilus sp. | reverse complement strand
ATGGTACGGCGTCGCATCGACCGGTTGGATCTGATCAGTGTGCTCAAGACCCGTGAATGACGATGAACCAGGACTCCATCATGGCGAAGACCCGCCAACGATTCCGACGCATCCTCCCCGCCCTCCTGACCCTGGGCCTGCTGGGATTCTTCGCCTATGCCTTCTGGCCCAAGCCGGTACCTGTCGATATTGGCGCTGTCACACGCGGACCGATGGCATTGGAAGTACGTGAGGATGGCCATTCGCGAGTACGCGATGTATATGTGGTGTCAGCGCCGGTCAGCGGCCGCCTGGTACGCATCGAAGGGGATCCCGGTGACGTCGTTACCGCTGGTGCCACCGTACTGTTCCGGCTGCGCCCCAGCGATCCGGCCTTTCTCGACGCGCGCAGCCAGCGCCAGGCAGAGGCGGCCGTGCGCAGTGCCCGCGCCGCGCTGGCGCTCGCCAAGGCAGAAGCCGCCAAGGCGAATGCCCAGCTGCGTTTCGCACGCGCCGAGGTCGAGCGCGCGCGCCAGCTACAGGAAAAAGGCAGCTATTCCGGCGCCGCCCTCGAACGGGCCGAGCTTGAGCTGGCCACCGCCCGTGCCGCCGAGCAGACGGCGGTGGCGGCCATCGAGGTGCGCGCGGCGGAGTTGCAGAACGCTGAGGCGGTGCTGGCCACGGCCCCGGCTGATGGCAAGGACGCGGATCGACGTCTGATCGAGATTGTGGCGCCGGTCGATGGATGCATTCTGCGCCTGCTGCAGCAGAGCGAAAGCTTCGTCCAGGCCGGGGTGCCACTGCTCGAATTGGGCAATCCCGAGGAACAGGAGATCGTGGTGGATGTGCTGTCACGCGATGCAGTGCGCATTGCTGCAGGCGCACTGGTACGGATGGAGGGCTGGGGCGGTGCGGCGCCGCTGATGGGTCGCGTGCGGCGGGTCGAGCCTTCCGGCTTCACCAAGGTATCGGCGCTCGGCATTGAGGAGCAGCGCGTGAATGTGGTCATTGACGTGACGAGTCCGCGTTCCCTGTGGCGGTCGATGGGCCACGGTTTTCGCGTCGATGCCGCGATCACGGTGTGGCAGGCCGAGGATGTCGTACGTGTTCCCACCAGTGCGCTGTTCCGGCATGAGGGAGATTGGGCGGTGTTCGCCGTGGAAGACGGTCGTGCCCGACGCACGCCGCTCACCATCGGCAAGAACAATGGCGAAATGGCCGAAGTGCGGGCGGGCATCGCAGCCGGGGCGCGGGTGGTGCTGCATCCCAGCGAGCGCATTGATGATGGCATCGCGTTGACGCGGCGCTAAGGCCTCCCGCGGCACGCGTTCTTCCGCAATGCGATCAGCGTGCGCGGCAGCGCGTTCCTGACCGGGCTGGCAAGGCCACCGCAAAGGGTAGAAAATCACGCCATGGAGTTGAAAGATATCGTGCCTTGGGGGCGTTCCGGTGCCGAGTACGCGCGCATGTTCGCGCTCACTGCGGAGGATCTTTCCGGCCGCCGCGTCCTCTCCTTCGGCGATGGACCTTCCGATTTCAACCTGTGGGCCCGATCGCAATGCGCGCAGGTGCAATCGGTGGACCCGCTCTATGCCTACGACGCCGACGCCATCGCCGCGCGCATCGAGGCGGTGCGTCCCGACATCGTCGCCGGACTCCAGCAAAGCGAGGCCGCCTTTCATTGGGAGGAATTCGACAGCCCGCAAGCCATGGTCGACAATCGTCTCGCAACCATGGCGCGTTTCCTGGAGGATTTTCGGGCGCGCGCCCACGACAATGCTGTCTATCTGCCGCGCGCCCTGCCCGACCTCGAAGGCGCCATTCAGGCCGATCTCGGGCTCTGTTCGCACCTGCTGTTTCTGTACAGCGCCCATATCGATACGGCAACGCATTGGGCGTGGCTGCAGGCCATGCTGGGCAGGGTGTCCGAGTTGCGCATTTATCCCCTGGTACGCCTCGATGGCGCCCCTTCAGAGCATGTCCCCGTACTGCGGGCGCGCTTGCGTGAGGCCGGCTACGCGGTCGAGCAATGTCCCTGCAATTACCGTGTCCAGCGCGACGCCTATCACTATCTCCGAGTCACCCGATGAAGCCAGACGTGTCGCCCCTGGACAATCAGTCGCACCAGTCGAGCTGGGAGCATAATGCGGCATCCTGGATTGCCGCGGTGCGTGCGCGCGCCTTGCCGAGCCGTCGGATCACGGACGAGGCCCTTGTCAGCCGCATCGGCACCCGACCGTGGCGGGCCCTACTCGATCTCGGCTGTGGTGAAGGTTGGCTGTTACGGCGACTTTCCGCCGCTCCCGGCACCCGCCTGTGCGGGGTGGATGGCTGTGCGGCGCTGATCGATGCAGCGCGCGCCGCCCATCCAGAGGCTTCCTATTTCTGCTCCGGCTACGCGGCCCTGGTTCAGAGCGATCCCCTTGCTGAGCAGCGTTATGACTGGGTGGTGCTGAATTTCGCACTCTTTGGCGCCGCGGAAGATGAAATGGCTTTGCGCTTCGCCCTGGAGCATCTCTCTCCTATAGGCCGCGTGCTGATTCAAACCTTGCCGGCCGCCGCCGAGCTGCGCGCGCAGTGCGAGACCTTTGCCGGCCTGCCCGGTCAATGGACGCCGATGCCATACCGCCTTCGCAGCGTGCCGGATTGGCAAGCGCTGGCACGGGCTGCGGGTGCCACCGAGTGCGATGTCACCACGGTGTACGACGATCAGCACAACCCGCTTTCCCTGTTGCTGGAGTTGCGTCCATGAGCGCGCCTGACCCGCTTCCCGAGGGTGCGGTGGCCGTGATCTTCACTTCGCAACGCAGTGGAGATGACGAGGGCTATGCGGCTATGGCCGAGCGCATGATGACCCTCGTAGAAGCGCAGGACGGCTATCTGGGCGCCACCTCGGTGCGCGACCCGGCCACCGGCGTCGGGATTACGGTGAGCTACTGGCGCGATGAGGCGGCTGCCCGGCAATGGAAGCAGGTCGCCGAGCATCGCGTGGCCCAGAGCGAGGGCCGGCGCCGCTGGTACGCGCGCTACCGGGTCGAGGTGTGCACGGTCCAGCGTCAGTACGGCGCGCTGGATCGCGGGCCTTGGGCTTGACCCTGAAGCCTACTCAAGGCTTATGCTGGCGCGATGCGTTCCTCGTTCGCCGCATGGTTGGTGGTAGTGCTGCTGCTTGGCCCGGCCGGTCAGGTGCTGGCGGACTGTTGCGCCATCCTGGCTGAGCCGCAACCCACCCTCGGCGCAGAGGCGGAACCGGAATCGGGGCCGATGCAGCCGCCCTGCCACGGAAACCGTGAAGCGACTCCCATGGACGAGGATCGCTCCCACGCGCAGCAAGAGCATCCGCATGATTGCGCCTCGGCGCTCGATTGCTGCGGTGCGGCGGTGTCCGCGCCTGCGGAAGCATCGGTCGTGTCCATGCACTTGCCGAGCAGCGCGGCGCTTCCCCTGATGCCAAGCGCCTCAGCGCATCGCATCCCCGACTCCGTGTATCGCCCTCCACGAAGCGGTTGAGTCTCGCGCGGCGCCCGTAAGCGCAGCGCACTCCCGCGGGCCATCGGCACGGGCGAAACAGGGGGTTTCGGACCCCGGACGTCGAGGAAGGGACCCGAGTCTCAGTT
>JALEHA010000209.1 GCA_022763315.1 Algiphilus sp. | reverse complement strand
TACGAGGACATTCTCTTCGTCGACAAGAGCCACGAGCTGTTCTCCGCGGAGCCGATCATCACGCTGGGCGATCGCCCGCCTGGCCTGGCGGTGGAGACCTTCATCGCCATGGACCCGCCGCGCCACACCAAGCAGCGCGCCGCAGTCCAGGGTGTGGTGGCGCCGCAGAACCTGAAGGAGATGGAGGACCTGATCCGCCGCCGCACCCGCGAAGTCCTCGATGCCTTGCCCACGGATCAGCCCTTCGACTGGGTGCGCCGGGTTTCCATTGAACTCACCGCGCGCATGCTTGCCACCCTGCTCGACTTTCCCTACGAGCAGCGGCACAAGCTGGTGGAGTGGTCCGATATCGCCGCCGCCAGCCCGGAGACCACCGGCGGGCTCGCGGACCGCGACAAGCTTTTCCCCGCGGTGGCCGAAGTCGCCAAGGCCTTTTCAGGTCTGTGGCACGAGAAGCAGGCCCGGCAGCGGGCTGGAGAGGCGCCTGGTTTCGATGTCATCAGCCTGATGCTCAACAACGACGACACCAAGGACTTGATCCATCGTCCGATGGAATTCCTCGGCAATCTGGCGCTGCTGATCGTGGGCGGCAACGACACCACGCGCAACTCCATGACCGGTGGTGTGCTCGCACTCAATCGCTTCCCCGAGGAGTTCGAGAAGCTCAAGGCCAACCCCAAGCTGATTCCGAACATGGTTTCCGAGATCATCCGCTGGCAGACGCCGCTGGCCTATATGCGGCGCGTCGCCAAACAGGATGTGGAGCTGCGCGACCAGACCATTCGCAAAGGGGACAAGGTGGTCATGTGGTATGCCTCTGGCAACCGCGACGAGCGCGCCATCGAGAACCCGGACGCCTTCATCATCGACCGCAAGGGCGCGCGCAACCACCTCTCCTTCGGCTTCGGCATCCACCGCTGCATGGGCAACCGGCTCGCGGAAATGCAGCTGCGCATCCTCTGGGAGGAACTGTTGCCGCGCTTCGAGCGGATCGAGCTACAGGGCGAACCCGAGTACGTGCAGTCCAACTTCGTGCGCGGCTACTCGCGCATGATGGTCAAGCTCAGCGCCAAGGCCTGAACCGACGACACGGGATTCTGCCTCGCGCACCCGCCACGGGTGCGCGAGACGTCAGGCTTCGACTGCGAAGCGTCCGGTTTCCGAAAAGTTGCGCAGCCGTTCGGTGTGATAGGCCGGCACATCATCGAGCCGGTCCAGTTCCTCGACGTAGCGCTGCATGAGCGCCTTGCTTTCCCTGGTCCCCGCGGTGGCCAGAAACTCGGCCGCTTCCGTGATCAGCCCTTCCGCCAATGGCAGCGAGCCGCCTTCATAGACGGCGCGCTTGATGCCCGCGATGGCCGCAGCCGGCCGACTCGCCAGGCGCTCGGCGTGGGCGATGGCGGTGGACAACACCTCGGCCGGGTCGGCGAGGGCATCGACAAGGCCGATGTCGTGGGCTTCCTGCGCGCTCAGCGGCATGCCGTCGAGGGCAATACGCAGCGCCTTTCCGGTGCCCAGCAATCGTGCCAGGCGTTGCGTACCCCCGGCCCCCGGCGGAAAGCCGAGCAGGACCTCGGGCTGGCCGATGACGAAGTCGCCGCTGGCCATGATGCGCCGGTCGCAGGCCAGCGCCAGTTCGCAGCCACCGCCCATAGTGGAGCCGTTGATGGCGGCCACGTAGAGCACGTCGCTGCGGTTCATGCGCAGGAAGAGATCATGCAGATGCAGGATCTTGGTCAGACCGACCAGCGGGGTGCCCTGCAGGGCGCGCGTCACGCCCGGCAGGCTGGTCGCGCTGCGCACGGCGTGCAACAGCGCCGCGGCGGTATTGCGACTCAGCGAGGGCGCGGCGTTGACAGCCTTCAGAATTTCTCGCACGTCGTAGTGCGCGGCGAAGCGCGTGGGATGCGCGCCGGTCAGCACGACGGCGCGAATCTCTGGATCCGCGTCGGCGCGTTTGACCAGTGCATCCAGGTCATCCACCGTCCCCTGGTCCATCAAGCCGTGCGGCGGATTCTCCAGCGTCGCGACCAGCAAGCGGCCGCGTTGCTCCTGCGTGATATGCCCCATGTCTTGCTCCTCCCCGGTGCCATGTCGTTATGTAATACCTGGATCATCGCAAAACGCGCCGGTTGATGTAAGGCGCGCCGCTGCGCCTCGGTTGCCCGACAGAGCGGGGCGCTTTGCGGCGCTTGCAATGGAGCGGGCGAGGCGCGATTCTCCGTGCATGGAGAAGACACAGATGACAACCAAGCATCAACGATCCGCCTTCGCATTGTTTCTCGGCGCGAGCATGGCGCTGCTCGCGGGCTGTGGCAGCGGTGACGGGGATACGACCAGCATGGTGGCCGCCGAGCCCGAGCTGGAAACCAGTGTCGAGGCCCGCGACGCGGCGCTCAACTGCACCGAATTCCAAAACCCCGACAAGCCGCCAGTACTGCTGGTGCACGGCACAACCACCAACGGCACCGAGCAGTTCACGGTGTTCTACACCCCGCAACTGGTGGAACGCGGTTTCGACGTCTGCATCGTGACCTATCCGGATCGTGGGCTCGGGGATCAGCAGATCTCGGCCGAGTACATCGTGCACGCGCTGCGCACCATCTATGCCGAAACCGGACGCAAGGTGGCTATGATTGGCCACAGCCAGGGCGCGACTATGCCGCGTTGGGCGCTCAAGCACTGGGCTTCGGCGCGGGAGGCGGTAGCAGACTTCGTCCTGATCGCTGGTCCGAATCACGGCACCGCCATCGCCATTCCGGCGACCATCGGTGAAAGCTTGCTGGAGCTCCTGGGGCTCAGTGCGCTGCCGGTGGGCATCTTGCCGGAAGCCTTCTACCAGTTTGCTCCAGCGTCCGATTTCGTTGCCGTACTCAATGCGGATGACGAGACGCCCGGAGCGGTGGAATACACCAATCTCTACACCCTGTTTGATGAATTGGTGCAGCCAGCGGTACCGGTGCCCACCGCCGCCCTGGATTTCGGCAAGGACAACCCCAAGGTCGCCAACATCCTGTTGCAAGACATTTGCCCGGGCCATCTTGCGGAGCATCTCACCATCGGCACCACCGATACGCTGGCCTTCGCGCTGGTGCTGGATGCGATCAGCAATCCCGGTCCTGCCGATCCGGAGCGGGCCGGTGGCGCCGCGGAGCTCTGCGGTCTGCTGCCCATCGACCTGCAGACGCTCGTCATGCCGCAGCGTGCCCGGGACCTGCTCACCATCGTCGCCTCGACGCTGCAGATTGGCTTGCCCAATCCGCATCTCGCCGCGAGCGAGCCGCCACTCAAGCCGTATGCCGAGGATGATCTGCCACAGGACAGCGAAGGCGAATGATCCGCTTCCGGGCGCCCGCGTGGCGCCCTCGCGTTTCTCGGGGCTGTCGTTGCGATGTGGTCGCAGGGGGCGGCGATAGCGCGGAGGCAGCGCCGGCGTCCTCACCCACGCCACACAGGGGGTAGGTATGGCCCTACAGCGCACGCAGCGATTGTTGGTGCACAAGAAGGCGCTGCAGCAGCAGCGGGTCGACACGCAATCCGCGCCGCGAGCGCCGGACGAGGGTGAAGCCCTGCTCGCCCCGGCGCTGTTTTCACTGACCACCAACAACGTCACCTATGCCGCCTACGGCGAGGCCATGCGCTATTGGGATTTCTTTCCCAGCGGCGATGACGATTGGGGCCTGGTGCCGGTGTGGGGTTTCGCGACCGTGGTCGCCTCCCAGGTGGACGGGGTGGATGTGGGGGAGCGCTTCTACGGCTACTGGCCACCGGCCACGGTGCTGCGCGTGCAGCCCGACAAGATCAGCGCGCACGGCTTCCGGGACGCTACAAGACACCGCCGAGCCTTGCCGCCGGTCTACAACCAGTACTTCCGCTGCGCGCAGGATCCGCTCTACACGCCGGAGACTGAAGCCTTTCAGGCTCTGTACCGGCCATTGTTCATGACGGGCTTCTCGCTGGCGGACTTCATCGGCGATCGAGAGGCGTTTGGCGCCCGGCGTGTGCTGTTCTCCAGTGCGTCGAGCAAGACGGCCTACGGCACGGCCTTCTGCATGGACGAGGCCGTCGAGACCGTCGGTCTGACCTCCGCCCGCAACCTCGATTTTGTCGCCGGATCCGGTTGCTACCACCGCACCGTGGACTATGCCGCCCTGCGCGATCTGGCCCCGGATGTCCCCACGCTCTACGTCGACCTGTCAGGCAACCGCGACCTGCGCGCCGCCGTGCACGGCCACTTCCAGGCGCTGCGCCATAGCTGTGTGGTGGGCTCGGCGCACAGTGTCGAACCGCCAAGCCAGCAGGCGCTGCCGGGTCCGCCGCCCACCTTCTTCTTCGCCCCCGACCAGATCGCCAAGCGCATGGCGGAGTGGGGCGCCGAAGGCTTCGGCCAGCGCCTGGGGGTTGCCTGGGCACGCTTCCACGCACACGTCTGCCACCCTCCGCGCAATCTGCTGCAGGTGATGACCGGTGAAGGCCTGGAGGAAGCGCGTACGGTCTTTGCGCAGTTGTTGGCCGGCGAGGTCGCGCCGCGCGAGGGGCATGTGATCCAGCTGTAGCGGCTGCAAGGGGCGCAACGCGGCCGCAACGGATGGGCAGGCCCGCACCGGAGGCGCGTCCCCGGCTGCGCGCGTCCATCCATCGTGGAAATGCCGCCCTTCGGCGCTGGACCTTGGGCTGAAAATGTGACAGTGTTTAATGTCACAGTGCAGCAGTTAAGCTGCCATTGATTCAGCCCTCAACACCCTCCAGCAAAGGCGCAATATGGTGTCCGCAACCGTTCTCAACCATCCGACGCGCGACGCGGCGGTCCGTCCTTCGGTGCCGGTCCGGCACATGGATTTCCAGTTCGATCCCGATTCCGTCGACACCCGCTTCTATCAAAACGCGGAACTGGCCTCGGCCATCTTCGAATCGCTCTCCATCTTCCTCACCTTCGGCGAGGACCTGGTCATCGATACGGCGCGGCATCACCGCCAGTTTGTGAAAGACCCCGAGCTGAAGCAGCGCGTGACCGCGCTCATCGGCCAGGAGGCGATCCACTCCAAGATGCACAACGCCTTCAATGATGCGCTGGCGCAGAACCGCTATCCGGTGCCGCTGTATCGCTATCTGGCCGACAAGGTCTTCGACTACGGCTTCAAGAAGCTGCCACACCGCCTGCAGCTGTCACTGATGGCCGGCATCGAGCACTTCACCGCGGTGCTGGCCGAATACATGATGGAGCACGAATCCATCTTCTATGAGACCGAGGACGAGAAGCAGCGCGCCCTGTGGATGTGGCACATGCTGGAAGAGTCCGAGCACAAGGACATCGCCTACGACGTCTATCAGGAACTGTCCGGCAACTATCCGCTGCGCATAGCCGGTTTTGCGCTGGCGGCCTTCACCATCCTGGTGCTGGTGCCGCTGGCCGGCAGCCTCATCCCCATCTGGCGCAAACCCTCCAACCTGTTCAGCCTGCGCTATTGGAAGGACGCCCGCCGGAGCATCACGCTGCTGGCCGGCCGCGAAGACGGCGTCTTCGGCAGCTCCATGACGCATTTGCTGGCCTACCTGCGCCGCGACTTCCATCCCAATGATTTCGAGAACGCAGCGCAGTTGGCGTACTTCAAGGACAAGCTGCTGCATCCGGAGACCGGGCTGCTGACGCCGTATCTGACGCGCGAATTCGTGCCGGCCCTGCGCGCTTCCTGACGTTTGCCGCCCCCCCATCGACCTGAAGGAGACCTCGTCCGTGAAGAACCCGTTCCATTTCCGCGCCAGGAAACCGAGCTATGACGGCTATGCCGTCGTTACCGGCGCGGGCAGCGGCATTGGCCGCAGCTTTGCCCTGGAACTCGCCCGCCGCGGCAGTGCCGTGGTCTGTGCCGACCT
>JALEHA010000208.1 GCA_022763315.1 Algiphilus sp. | reverse complement strand
CGTGTGCTCAACGCCGCCGACTGGCAATGCGGTCTGATGGGCGACGAGCAGGATCAGCGCCTGTCCGAGTGGGCGGCGGTGATGGAGCAGCTCGAACCCTGGCGCGGACGCTCCTTCCGCGCCATTCCGGTGCGGCTGCGTCAGCGTTTCTGGCACGTCCTGTCGGACTTCTACGGCAGCGCCTTTCATCGCCGCGGCTGGAAGCAAACGACACGGCTGGCGCGCTACGAGCGCTTCGTGCAGGCCGTCGCGCCGACGCGACACTGGACCATTTACCTCGACTGCATGCGCTCCTATCTGCACGACAACTACGACTGGCGGGAATCACTGAAGTCGCTTGATACGCCGCTGACGGCGATGGTCGGCATGCAGTCGGCGATGTATCCGGCCGAGGGCCAGCTCCACATCCAGGACCTGGTGCCGCATGCGCGCATCGAGCGTTTCGAGCAATGCGGACACGCCATTCCTTTCGACGCCCCCATTCGCTTTCAGCGGGGGCTGGGGCGCTTCCTGCGGGAGACGGCCGACGCGGGTCTTGCGCGCCCGCGCCCAACGGTGGGCCTTTCGCGCGCGGCCTGAGCCGAGGTCTCAGGTCTCGCTGAGGTAGGTATACCCGGAGAGGCCCGCTTCCAGCTCGGCCAGCAGGGCGGCGGCATCCCGGCGCGGCAGGCCCAGCGCGTTGATCTTGCTGCGATAGCTGCGTGTCAGCGCCTCGGGCGCGAAATGCACATAGCGCAGCAGGTCACTGGCGGCATCGCCTTGTTCCGGGGCCTCCAGCCGCCAGCCTTCCGCGCTGGCCTCGTCCAGCACGACATTGACGGCATTGGTGTCGCCGAAGAGGTTGTGCATGTCACCCAGGATTTCCTGGTAAGCGCCCACCATGAAGAAGGCCAGCCAGTAGGGTTCATCCGGTCGCAGGCTGTGTGCGGCCATGGTGGCTTCGACGCCGCGGCGGTCGACATAGCGGTCGATGCGGCCATCGGAGTCGCAGGTCAGATCGCAGACCGAGATGCGCTGATCCGGCGGTTCGTCGAGACGCGCGACGGGCAGGATCGGAAAGACCTGATCGATGGCCCAGATGTCCGGCAAGGACTGGAACACCGAAAAATTGCAGAAATACTTGCGCGCCAGTCGCTCTTCCAACTCGTCCAAGGCGTCGCGGTGGGCGCGGATGGTGGGGTCCAGGCGGGCGCGCACGCCGAAGCAGATGGCGGCGTAGAGCTGTTCGGCGCGGGCGCGTGCGGCCAGGTCCAGCACGCCGTGGGTGTACTGGCTCTGCACGTCGGCCAGCCAGGCGGCGGCGTCGTGCCAGACCTCTAGCGGCGGCCGGTGGTCCAGCTCGTCGACCAGGCCATGCAGTTCCTGCAGCGTGTGCGGCTCTTTCTCGTCTGCCTTGGGGGGTTGGATGTCGGGCGTGGCCTCGACATCGACCACATCCGTAATCAGTACCGCGTGGTGCGCGGTGAGCGCGCGCCCGGATTCGGAGATGACGTCGGGTTCCGGCGCACCGGTCTGGGCGCAGGCATCCTTCAGGGTGCGCAGGATGGCGGTGGCGTACTCGCGCTGCGAGTAGTTCATCGAGCAGTCGCTGCGCGAACGCGTGCCTTCGTAATCGACCCCGAGGCCGCCGCCCACATCCATGACCGCGACCGGCGCTCCGAGCTGACGCAGCTCGGTGTAGAAGCGCGCGGCCTCGCGCATGCCGCGGTGGATGTCGCCGACGTTGGCAACCTGCGAGCCCAGATGAAAATGCAGCATCTGCACGCAATCCAGGCGCTGGGCTTCGCGCAGGGTGTCCAGGGCGCTCAGTACCTGCGCAGCGGAAAGACCAAATTTGGAGCGCTCGCCGCCGGTGTTCTGCCATTTGCCGGCGCTGATCGCCGCCAGACGCACGCGCAGGCCGATGCGCGGCGCCACGTCCAGCGCATCGGCTTCGCGCATGACGATGGCGAGTTCCGACAGCTTCTCAATGACGATGTAGACCTGATGCCCCAGCTTCTCGCCGATCAGGGCGCGGCGGATGTAAGTCCGATCCTTGTAGCCATTGCAGACGATGACCGAGCCCGGCGCGGCAATACCGAGCACGGCCGCCAGTTCCGGCTTACTGCCTGCCTCCAGACCAACACGGCTGCCGCCCGCGCGCACGATGCGCTCGACCACGCTGTGCTGCTGGTTGACCTTGATGGGATAGACGGCGCGATAGCGCCCCTGATAATCGAGCACCTCGCGCGCGCTGTCGAAGGCGCCCACGAGGGCGTCGATGCGATCGGCGATGATGTCCGGAAAACGCAACAGCACGGGCAGCTCCAGCCCGGCCTCGGGGAGCCGCCGCGTCAGTTCCGCCAGGTCGATGGAAGGGCCGTCCGCGCCGCGCGGCCGCATGTGCAAATGGCCGTTGCCGGCAACATCGACGTAGCCTTCGCTCCATTGCGGAATGTTGTAGAGCGCCGCGGCATCCGCCGCGCGCCAAGGGCGATCATGCATCATGAGAGCTTCCGCAGCCTTTGCTTATACTCGACGACCGTTTAGGGGGAATTCCGTTATGACGCTGGCGAACCACTGGTTCACGGAACAGGACGAGCGAACCGGGACCGCATTGTCGCTCAGACTGGGCGCGCACGTGCATGGCGAGCAGACGCCCTATCAGCGTATCGACATCTACGAGACCGACACCTTCGGCCATCTGATGACGATCGACGGCTGCACCATGCTCAGCACACGCGACAATTTCCTCTATCACGAGATGATGTCGCATCCGGTACTGAACGCGCATCCGTGCCCCAAGCGCGTCGCCATCATCGGCGGTGGCGATTGCGGCACGCTGAATGAAGTCCTCAAGCACGGCGAAGTCGAGTCCGCGATCCAGATCGAAATCGACGAGCGCGTCACCCGACTTGCCGAACGCTATTTCCCCGAACTGTGCGCCCGCAACGACGATCCGCGTGCCGAGTTTTTCTTTGGCGACGGTATCCAGTGGATGAAGGACGCCGCGCCGGGCAGCCTGGATGTGGTCATCATTGACTCCACCGATCCCGTGGGACCGGCCGAGGGGCTGTTTGGCAAGCAGTTCTACATCGACGTGCTGCGTGCGCTGGGCGAGGGTGGTCTGATGGTGCAGCAGTCGGAATCGCCACTGCTGCATCTTGATCTGATCCGCGACATGCATGCCGCCATGCGCGAGGCCGGCTTCGCGCAGACCCACCTGCTGCATTTTCCGCAGCCGATCTATCCGTCCGGCTGGTGGAGCGCAACGATGGCCTGCACGCGAGCGGCCACCCTGGAGGAACGCCTGGATGCGCGCGCCATTGCGGCGCTCGAGACCCGCTACTACAACGCCTCCACGCATCGCGCCGCCTTTGCGTTGCCCGGCTATGTCCGCGAGGTCCTGGATGCGATCTGAGCCGGCGGGCGTGGCGAGTTGCGCCCCTACTCGGCGCAGGCGCGGTCGACGATGCGTTCCTGGCGCGCAATCAGCCGCGTGCGCTGCGTTTCGCTGAGTTCGCGCTCCTCACCAAGCAGGTCGGTTTCAATGATGCGGCTGGCGGACTGATAGCTGGTCAGGGTCTCTCGCGCCTTCGCGCAGCTGGGAATGTCGCGCTCGCGCAACGGGGGCGCATCCTCTGCCGCCGCCTGCCGCTGGGGTTCGGTCGGGCGCCTCGAGGAGGAGGGCGGGATCTCGCCCAGGCGGCTGCCGGGTTGCAGGCGCTGGGCCTGCACGCCGGGCGGGGGGCGGTCGCCAAAATGGAGTTGTCCGCCGCTATCCGTCCAGCGATAGACCCCAGCCATGGTGTGCAGTGGCAGGCCCGCCGCGGCGAGCAGCACGCACAACCCCACATATCGCATTGGTATCCGTAGATGCAGCATGGTCGTAGTCTAGCCTCCCATGTCCGATCCCGATCAAGCCACGCGCCAACCGCTGCTCGTCAAGCCGACGGCCGGTGAATACCGCGCCTGCGGCTGCGGCCAGAGCCCGGTCTGGCCGCTGTGTCCGGCCTCCTGTGAGCGCAGCGAGGCTTCGCCTTTCTTCCGCGTCCGGCGCGACGGCGCGCGCGTCTGGTTATGCCGTTGCGGCCACAGTCGCCGCTTCCCGCATTGTGACGGACGCCACAACCGGCTGCCCGACTAGGCGATCCGTTGGTGACTGAAGCCGATCTCTTCGGCAGCGTGATCGGCAAGACCGGCGCCGGCTTCGGAATAGACGTGGAAGACGGAATCCGCGCCGCGATCGCGCAGAGGCTGAATCTCGTCCTCGTAGTTGACCACCGCGGCAATATGGCCCGCAAAGTCGCGGTCGCGCAGCTGCTCGATGGCAAACAGGTTGCCGGCGTGATGTGGCATGGCCAGGACCACCAAATCCACCGTGGGTGATACCAGCAGCTTGTCCCAGAAATCCGAATCGGCGGCGTCGCCTTCGATGACATGGAAGCCGCTCTGCTGTAGTTCGCGGACCCGCTTCGACATGTTGTCGACGCCAAGAACGCGGCGGCCGAAGGCGTGGGCGAAGCGGTCGTAGGCGCCGCGACCGATGCGGCCCATGCCGAGAATCACGACTTCGGCGTCTCCCAGGTCGATCGGGCGGTCCTTGACGTGCAGATGCTTCGATTCGAAACGGGCCAGCAGGCGCCCGAAGCGCCGATACAGCGCCTCGCCGCCCTTGGTGAGTGGAGAACTGAGCACAAAGCTCGCCGCCACCACCAACGACAGCACGGTCAGCCATTCCGTGTCGAGCAGGCCTTGTGATGTGGCCACCGCGGCCACGATCAGTCCGAATTCGGAAAAATTGGTGAGCCCGAGGGTGGCCAGCACGCTGCTGCGAGCGCGCATGCGGAACAGGACGAAGGTGAACAAATAAACGGCGCTCTTGATGAGCAGCGCGGCCAGCAGCAGGGCGGCGATCCCCACTGACTCCCAGGTGGGCATGGCCTGTAATCCCAGACTGACGAAAAAGCAGATCAGGAACAGGTCCTTGAGATTGAACAAGGCGCGCGCGAGTGCGCCGGAGGCGGTGTGCGGCGCCAGCAGCATGCCCGCGACGAGCGCGCCGAAGTCACCCTTGATGCCAAGCAACTCGAACAGGCCATAGCCCACGACAAGGGCGAAAGTCACGCCGAAGAGCACCTGCACCTCGCCGTGACCGGCGCGTTCCATCAGCTTCTGCAGCAGCGGTGCGGCGGGGATCAGCAACAGCAGCAGAACCGCCCATGGGCTGGGCGCGGTGCCGCTCGAGGCCGCCATGAAGCCCACCGCGAAAATGTCCTGCATGATCAGGACGCCGATGGCCACCCGTCCATAGAAGGAATTGCTTTCGCTGCGATCCTCCAGCGCCTTGACCACGAATACCGTGCTGGAGAAGGACAGTGCAAAGGCCAGCAACAGCACTTGCAGGCCCGCGATCTGACTGAGCAGGGGCAGCGCCACCAGCTTGCTGACCACCACGATGAAGACGGCGATGGCACTGGTGCTCAGCGCCATATGCAGAGTGGCGGAACCCCATACCGCGCGGTCCAGCAGGGTGCGGATATTGAGCTTCAGCCCGATGGTGAACAGCAGCAGGGTGACGCCAATATCGGCCAGTTTGGCGATGGCCTCGGATTGTTCAAAGCCAAAGAAATTGAGGGCAAAGCCCGCGGCAAGGAAGCCCAGCAGCGGCGGCATGCGCAACACGTGGGCGACAAAGCCCCCGATAAACGCCACCCCGATGATGACTGGGTCCAAAGACCGGTCCCCCTAGTGATGCTGTCTGTACGCGCCGGCGCCCCTGCCCGCGCGCCACATCTCAGACGGCGCCGTCGCCGGTTTCCCCGGTACGGATGCGGACGGCTTGCTCCAGCGAGGCGATGAAGATCTTGCCGTCACCGATCTGTCCAGTCTTGGCCGCGCCCTGGATCGCTTCAATGGCCTGATCGACCATGTCCTCGGGCAGGGCGACTTCGAGCTTGATCTTGGGCAGCAGGTCGACGGTGTACTCGGCGCCGCGGTAGAGCTCGGTGTGGCCCTTCTGGCGGCCAAAGCCGCGAACCTCGGTAACCGTCATGCCCTGTACGCCCATGTCGGCGAGCGCTTCGCGCACGGCATCGAGCTTGAACGGTTTGATGATGGCGGTGAGCATTTTCATCGCGGTATTCCCATATGCCTGTGGTGGAAGTGTAGCAGTCGGCTGTCGCCATTCCGCCAGCGCCCAAAAAAGGCCGGCCCGTTCCCGGACCGGCCTTGCGGCATTGCAGCAGTCGGGGCGTCAGGCGACCTGACGCTGATCCTCTTCAACCTCCGTGTGCGACGTGGTGACGGCAAACTGCGCCACGTACTCCTTCGGGAAGGCGTCGGTCTGGATGGCGTCGTAGCGCGCCGCGTCGTATTCCGCCACCAGATCGCGCTCGTCGGGCGTGAGCACGTTCTGCTTGACGGCGTCATCCAGCTTCTCGGCGGGCGAGTTCCCGCTGAGCTTGCCGGCGGACAGCGCCTTGAAATACTTCAGGTAAGGCGTCTCGGCACGCAGGCACAGTTCGAAGGTGTGCTCCATGCGGCCGATGGCGTCTTCCGGCCCGCCATTGATATAGACCAGCGAGGTCAGCTCGTCGCGCAGACGGCTTGGCTCCATCATGCTGTCGGCCAGCTCGCCGGTCAGCGTATCCGCCGGTTCGCGGTACGGGCGACCGAAGGGGAAGACCACAAAGCGCATCAGACGAGCCGCCAGCCGGTTGGGGAAGTTGGCGAAGAAGCCATTGAAGGCCTTGTCGATCTCTGCCAGGCAGTTGTCCAGCGCCCAGCGCGCGTGGGCGACGTGATCATCACGCTCGCCTTGGTGGCGGAAATACCACAACACACCCGAGGCGATGTAGAGCTGCGACAGCACGTCGCCCAGGCGCGCGGACAGGCGCTCCTTGCGCTTCAGGTCACCGCCCAGCATGCCCATGGTGACGTCGGACACGAAGGCGAGCGAGGCGCTCATGCGCTCCAGCTGGCGGTAGTAGTCCTTGAGCGCGTGGTCGACCGGCGTCTTGGCGAGCTTGGCACCGGTCAGGCCCAGCGTGAGCGCGCGTGCGCCGCGGTTCACCGAGTAGCCGATATGCGACCACAGCTCGGTATCGAAGGCATTGAGATCGTTGTTGCGCGCCGCTTCCATCTCCGGGAAGACGTGCGGGTGGCAGCGGATGGCGCCCTGACCGAAGATCATCAGATTGCGGGTCAGGATGTTGGCGCCTTCCACGGTGATCGCGATCGGGACCGCCTTGTAGGCCGAGGCCAGATAGTTGCGCGGCCCCTGCTGTACGCCACGACCGCTGTGGATGTCCATGGCGTCGATGATGATGCGGCGCATCATCTCGGTCATGTGGTACTTCGCCATGGCGGTGACCACTGATGGCGCGCAGTGATCCACACCCGAGGCTGTCAGCAGGCGCATGGATTCCAGCGTATAGGTCAGACCGCCAATGCGGCCGCTGGCTTCCTGGACGCCCTCGAACTTGCCGATGGCCAGCTTGAACTGGCGACGCACGCGGCCATAGGCGCCCGTCATGCGATAGGCGGCCTGGCCGGCAGCGGCAGCCAGCGCAGGCAGCGAGATACCGCGGCCTGCCGACAGGCACTCAACCAGCATGCGCCAGCCGCCACCCGCCTTCTGCGGACCGCCGATGATCCAGTCGATCGGGATGAAGACATCCTGACCGAAGATCGGACCATTCATGAAGGCCGAGCCGGGATAGTGGCGCTTGCCGATTTCGACGCCAGGGGTGTCGGCCGGAATCAGCGCACAGGTGATGCCATAGTCCTGCTTCGACTTGTCGCCCAGCAGTCCTTCCGGATCCTGCAGCTTGAAAGCCAGACCGACCACGGTGGCGATGGGCGCCAGCGTAATCCAACGCTTCGAGAAGTTGAGCCGGATGCCGAGTGTGCGCTCACCGTTGTACTCGCCGTAGCAGACCACGCCGTTGTCCGGCATGGCGGTGGCGTCGGAACCGACTTCCGGTCCGGTCAGACCGAAGCAGGGAATTTCCTCGCCGGTGACCAGGCGCGGCAACCACTTCTTCTGCTGTTCTGGGGTGCCGTAGTGCACCAGCAGCTCGCCCGGGCCGAGAGAGTTCGGCACCATGACCGTCACGGCGACCGCGATCGACTTGGTGGCGATCTTCGTGACCACTGCCGACTGCGCCACTGCGGAGAAGCCAAGACCGCCGTGCTCCTTCGGGATCAGCATGGCGAGGAAGCCCTGCTCGCGGATGTAGGCCATCACCGGTTCGGGGATGTCGCGCGATTCGAACTCGATCTCCCAGTCGTCCACCATGCTGCACAGGGTCTCGACCTGGTTGTCGAGGAAATTCTGTTCCTCGTCGGTCAGCGGGGTGCAGGGGAATTCGTGCAGCTGATTCCAGTTCGGGCGACCGCGGAACATTTCCGCTTCCCACCAGACGTCGCCGGCCTCCAGCGCCTCGCGCTCGGTCTCCGACATCTCAGGCAGCACCTTCTTGAAGCCGGCGAAGATCGGCGCGGTTACCAACGATTTGCGCAGCGGCTTCAGCGTGAAGAAGGCGAAGCCGACCAGAACGGCGCCCAGCACGCTGAGACCGACGGGGCCAAGAAAGCCCGTGAGGGCGCTGGCAGCGAAGGCCACGGCGAGAACACCCGTCCACGCGATCAGTGGTGCGCCGGTATAGGCGAGAACCCAGACGGCGGCGACGGCGATTACAGCAATGATCAAGCTCGTCATGATTACACTCCGGATATCAATCCATGATCACCCCACGGCGCGCAGTGTCGTATCGCTTTCTGCGGCCGGGGTGTGCGGTGTCTCCTCGCGTACGCGGGGGATGAGCGTCTGGATCATCAGACGCAGGTAGTCATTGAATTGTTGGTTTTCGGGGATGGCCTCGGGAACATCTCGGCGGATCTGAAGGTTGCCCATGAAGGTGGCGTAGGCGAAGGTCGACCAGCGACGCGCATCCGCTTCGCTCAACCCCAGAGCGCGATAGCAATCCAGCAGGAACGACAACCGGCGCTCCGAGACGCGACGCACCACCTGCTGGATGGAGGGCCGGTCACTGGCGGCTGCCAAGGCAAGATACAGTCGCCCTGAGCGGTAGCTGGCGTTGGCCGCCTTGAAGACCCGAACGATGCGCTCGTAAGGGTCTTGTTCATCGCCGACCCGCGCCATGATGTCGTCGGTCTCTTCGCGCTCCCAACGCTCCAGCGCGGCCTCGATCAGCGCATCGCGATTGGCGAAGTGCCAGTAGAAGCTGCCCTTGGTGACACCCAGCTGGCGTGCCAAGGGTTCGATCGCCACCGCGCCGAGGCCGCCGGCGGCCATGGCGTCCAGCGCAGCGGTGGCCCAGTCGTCGGCGCTCAGGCTTTGTCGGTCAGACGGTTGTGGAGATGGTCCGTGCACAGCTGTTCCCATACGCTTTCGTATGGAGTCTAGGCATACGGTGGCGTATGGTCAAGCGCGTGCTCAGTGTTGTCGAGAGAATGGAACCGCGCATCCGCAAGAATAACGATCGCGTTTACAGATGCATCGCGCGAAGATTACTGTTGACACCTATTGTGAACGGAGACACTGCATGAATCGATTGAGCCGCGGCCTGCTTTGGTCGGCGATGGTGTTGTGCGCACCCATGCTGGCCCACGCCGGCGTGTCAGAAGAGAAGGCAGCGGAACTCGACGAAGGCGGGTCGCTGACGCCGATCGGCGCTACCCGCGCCGGCAACGCCGACGGCACCATCCCCGCCTGGGACGGCGGCCTGAAGCCATCGGAGATGCCCGACTGCTATGAGGGCGAGGGCTCGCGTTATTGCAATCCCTTCCCCGACGACAAGCCGGTGTATACCGTCACCGCGGAGAACATGGAGCAGTACGCCGATCTGCTGAGCGAAGGCCAGAAGGCCATGTTCGAGATGTATCCGAACAGCTACAAGATGCCGGTCTACGAGACGCGGCGGACCTTCGCCAATCCCGAGTGGATCTATGAGGCGACGCGTCGCAACGCGGTGAACGCCGAGCTCGGCGGCAATGGCGAAGCGCTGCAGGGCGCCATCAATGGGTACCCCTTCCCCATCCCTGAGAACGGCCACGAGGTCATCTGGAACCATAAGGTCCGCTACATCGGCCGTTGGGTGCAGCGCTGGAACAACCAGTTCGCCGTGACGCAGGGGGGACGCTACAACCAGGTCACCATCCGTGAGGACGTGTATTTCCCGTACAACGATCCTGAAAACGAGATCGAGGACCTGGAAAACGTCATCATCTACTTCCTGCAGGTGGTTACGGATCCGCCGCGCCTGGCGGGCACCATCACCCTGGTGCACGAAACCATGGACCAGGTCACCGAACCGCGTCGCGCCTGGCAGTACAACCCGGGTCAGCGCCGCCTGCGTCGTGCGCCCAACGTGGGCTACGACAACCCCGGCACCGCTGCCGATGGCCTGCGAACCAACGACCAGACCGACACCTTCAACGGCGCCATGGACCGCTACACCTGGAAGCTGGTCGGCAAGAAGGAGATGCTGGTGCCGGCCAACAGCTACGAGCTGCATAGCGACCGGCACGAATACAGCGACATCATCAAGGAAGGCCATATCAACCAGGACCTGACCCGCTACGAGCGGCGCCGCGTCTGGGTGGTCGACGCCGAGACCAAGCCGGGCACCACGCACATCTACAAGCGGCGCAAGTTCTATGTCGACGAGGATGGCTGGCAGATCCGCGCGGTCGATATTTACGATCGCCGGGATCAGCTCTGGCGTTTTCAGGAAACGCACAGTGTTCTGGCCTACGACAAGCCTTTCGTGATGCCGATGGGCGAGACCATTTACGACCTGCAGAACGGGCGCTATCTCGGGCAGGCTTTCAACAACCAGCACCCCGAGAACGTCGAGCGTGAGTTCGATCGGGACTACTTCCAGCCGTCGAACGTCTCGCGGCAGGCAACCCAGTAGAGGCGCGCGCCTGAGGGTGCAATCAAGGCCCCGGACCCGTGGAGGGTCCGGGGCTTTTTCTTTGAGCGTTGCGTGTTGGCGTCCGCGGGCGACGCCGCGCTAGTCCTTCTTGTTGCGCTTGACGTCCGGATCCTGCGTCCAGTTCGAGCTGCTCTTGCGGCGGTCGACGCCGGAGCGGCGGGGTTCCTTGTCCAGCTCGAAGCGGATGTTGTCGCGGCGGTCTTCGGTGTTCTGCCTACGGTCCTTCCCCGAGCGCCGCTCGACGATGCGTCGTATGGTCTTCCCGGTGAATCCGTCCGATCGATCGCTGCTCATGGCGTTTTGTCTCTGCAGTCACTGCGGTGCAATCGCAGCAACATACACCCTGAATGCCGCGCTGACGACCGCTTTCGTCGTCCCAGGGCCCACATTGGTCTGATCAGCCGGCACAGTCCAGCCGCTGAGCGCGCCACAGGTCGTCATGGCGATGCCGCAGCGTGGAGAGCCGTTCGGCGAGGCTGTCGGAACCCTTCCACACCGCATGCCGGAAGTCCGTCACGGCCGCAGCGGCTGGGCTCGGCGCTGGGGACTGTGCCGCCCACAGCCGCTCCAGCGCCGGGGCGGCGCCGTCCATGGCGCGCTCCAGCGCCTGCAGATGCGGAGCGACGTGCGCCTGGTAGAGCTGTGCCGCCTGGGCCAGATGCTCCGCGCGACCCCCGGCGCAGCGATCGGAGGCGGCGGCCCCGCGCAACAGCGCCTGGGCCCGTTCCAGCGCCGACACGGCGCGCTGTGTGGCGAGCAACCAGGCGCCGCCGGCCCTGCTCTGCTCAAAGACCTGGTAGGCCGATGAGAAGGCCGACTGGGCTGCCTCGACCTCGCCGTTCCGTGAGGCCGCAAAGGCCTGCAGTAACTGGTCGACCGGCCCAGCCAGCGCCGGTGCCGGAGCATCGGGGGTGACGGGATCGGCGGCCAGGCTCCACCACTGAGCAAAGGCGGAACTGCCGAAGCTGGCGTTCCAGCCTAAGGCTTGCAATGCCGGGCGCTTCTCCGCGATCAGCGCGGCCAGACGCGTCTGCAGCTCGTCCTCCGCAGCCAAGGCGGCCCGGCATTGCTGCAGGCGGTGCAGGATCGCCGCACCAAGCGCAACGTGGCTGGCGCTATCGGCATGTCGGCCGAGGATGCTGTTGCGCTGCGCGATGAACTGGGTGACATCGCAGCGTGACAGGGAGAACAGCTCCAGGATGCCGCCGCGGACCTCCGGTACCGCTGCGATGCGCTGTCGCGCGCGCGGATAGCGTGGCGGCAAAGGGGCGGGGTTGGAGTCGGGCTCCGCTGGCGCACCCTGCACGGCCTGCGACAGCGTCTGCAGGTAGCGGTCGAACAGTGCTTCACCCGGCTCCGGGCCGCAGCCACCGAGGCCGAGCAGGCCAAGCGCAAGGATCAGCGGGCGATGAAAGATCCTCATGCCAGCATGGTAGGCGCTGCGCATGCGTGGCCGTATCGCTGTCAAAAAGAAGCCCCGGCGTGTGGCCGGGGCTTGGGGTACTGCATAGGCCCTGATTGCTGGGCCGGGCAACTGCCTCAGCCGGCGTCCTCTTCCGAGGTGTCAGAGGCGGCGGCATCACCCGCGTCGTCGCCCTTGACTTCGATGAGCTCGACCTCGAAGACGAGGGTTTCATTCGGCCCGATGCGATTGCCTGCGCCCTGTTCGCCATAGGCGAGATCTGGCGGGATGACGAGGCGGGCTTTGCCGCCTTCCTGCATCTTCTGCAACGCCTCGGTCCAGCCGGGGATGACATTGCCCAGCGGGAAGGTGGCCGGTTCGCCACGCTGATAGGAGCTGTCGAATTCGGTGCCGTCGATCAACTCGCCGCGATAATGAACCGTAACGGTGTCCTCCGCGGTCGGCGAGGCGCCCTCGCCCTGTTCGAGGGATTCGAACTGCAGACCGGAGTCGGTCACTTCGACGCCGTCGCGGGCGGCGTTCTCTTCCTGATAGGCCTCGCCCTTGGCAGCGGCTTCTTCGCCGGCCTTGGCCTGCTCTTCGGCGCGCTCCTGCTGCAGGCGCTGCGCGACGGCGTTCTTGATCTCGGTGCGCTCGGCTTCGTCCAGGGCCAGTTCTTCGCCGGCGAAAGCTTCCTGAATGCCGCGCTCCAGGGCGGCCAGATCAACATCATCCTTCACGGCCTGAAGGGAGTTGCCCAGGTCAACGCCGACGGCGTAGCTGAACTTGGCGGACTCGCTGTCCAGCGAGGCTTCCTTGGCATCCGTGCTGCCTTCATTCTGTGCCTGGCAGGCCGTTACTACGAGGGCCGCCGCAATGGCGGTCAGTCGAAATTTCCACATATCGATGACGTTCCCGGTGTGAATGTGTTTTGGACAGGAAGCGCGTGACTTCCAGTGCGCGACAGCCTACACGGATTGTTCCTGTGGTGTTGCATAGGGCTGCCGGTGCGCGGTCAACTGCAGGATGGTCTGCTGCGCCTCCGGACTGAGCAGCGCCAGCGCCGAGCGCGCGAGTTCGTCGATGTTGTCGCCGACGCGGATCGCGCCCTCCTCGGTCTCACTGATCAGCGTCAGTTCGATCAGGGTATCGAGATACCCCTGAAACAAGGCGCGGTCGAAGAACTCGGGGGCCATGCGCCCGGTCAGCACGGCAATCCGCTCCGCCAGACTGCGGCAGTGTTCCTCGAACTTCTTGCGCTCAATCGGCCCCTTGCGGGCCTCTGCGGAAAGCATCACGGCCGTCATGCAGTAGCGCTCCAGGGTCTCACCCATCACGCGCGAGAGCATGGACAGCGCCGGGAACATCGCCGAGGTGATGTCAGGCCGTACCAGGGCATCGCCATCACGCTCAAGCAGACCCAGTTCCACCATGCGCTGGATGGTGTCGGACAGGATCTTTCGGCTCTGCGCGTCCGGCCAGCGCAGGAAGAATTCCGTGCGCAGAAACGGGTAGAGCGCTTCGGCCGCGTCGAGCACCTGTTGCTCCGGCACTTCCGCCTGGGTGCGGAAGAAGCTGGCAATGAGCGACGGCACCGCAAACAGGTGCTGGATGTTGTTGCGGTAATAGGTCAGCAGCGTGGCCTGCTTGCCTTCGGCAAGCAGGATGTCGCCCCAGTCGTGCGGGATACGCGACAGGCGCGCAATCGGGATCGCCCAATCCAGCGTCTGCGCGGCATCAGTCAGCGGCAGGGCAACTTCCGGGTCATAGGGTTGGACCTGCAGCAGACGCAGAAGCAGAGCCACCTGCGCGTGCAGATCGCTTGCCGCCACGGCCTTCTGCGGGGCCGCCAGCAGCGCCACTGAGGTGACCGCGACCGGAGAGGCCACCGCTGCGCGGTTGATGCGCCGCATGATCTCCTGCGCCAAGGCGGACACCAGGGCGTTGAAGCCATCGGGACGCACTGGCGCCGCACTACTACCGAATCCGTCACGCCAGCCGAGTAGCTGCTGATCGGCGAATTCCTGCAGCCGCAGGGGCTCGCCGAAGGCGATGTAGGGTTTTCCGAAGGACTTGGTGAGTACCTTGGTGGCCTTCAACAGACCCTGTGCCGACTCCTTCTGCTTCTGCGCCCCGCGCAACTCGCGCGCGTAGGTCGCTCCCTCCGGGACGCGGTCGTAGCCGACGTAGATCGGCACCACCGCGACCTTACGCGCCCGCTGGCGGAGGGCGGATTCGGTGATCATCGCCATCAGGCCGGTCTTGGGCCGCAGCAGCCGCCCGGTGCGCGAGCGCCCGCCCTCCGGATAGAAGCTGATCGAATAACCGCGTGCGATCAGCATGTCGACGTAGGCGCGGAAGATGGCGGTGTACAGAGCGTCGCCCTTGATACTGCGCCGGATGTAGAACGCACCGCCGCGGCGCAGCAGACCGCCGATGGGCCAGAAATTGAGATTGACGCCAGCGGCGATGTGCGGCGGCACGATGCCGGCGCGATACAGCACATAGGAGATCAGCAGGTAATCCAGATGGCTGCGGTGTGAGGCGGTGAACACGATCTCATGGGTCTGCGCGAGTTGGCGGACCCGTTCCAGATTGCGCACGTCGATACCGCGGAAGATCCGGTTGAACACCGGCGTCATCAGACGTTCGAGGAAGGACAGCGTGGTGGTGGAGTAGTTGGCGGCGATCTCGTTGGCGATACGCCGGGCGCGCTTGCGCACGGCGGCTGCATCCTTTTTCGAGCTGGCGATCTCGCTGTCGATGGCGTTGCGCACGGCCGACGTGCGCAGGATGCCGTCGATGAGCACCGGTCGGCGCACCAGGCGCGGTCCGAGCGTGGCCGTGCGCACGCGCAGGAAGTGGATATGGAAGACGCGCGCCAGCTTGCGCATGGTGTGACGCGGCCGTGGCGTCTCCGCCATGAACTCCCGCAGCGATACCCGCACCGAGAACTGGGCCAGCAGGTTGCGACCGTTGAACAGTGCGATGAAGAGCTTGTGCAGCCGTCCTGCGCCGACGCTGTCCGAGAAAAGAATGCGGAAGAGCGAGGTCTCCTTGTCCGGCTGGCGGCCCCAGAACAGCGAGACCGGGACCAGTTGCACGTCATAGCCACGATAGGATTGCGCTTCACCGAACAGCGCTTCCAGCGCATCGGTATCGCGCTCTGGCCGGAGCAGGATCGGTAGATACAGGAAGGTGGCGGTATCGGCCGAGGGCAGCTTCATGCCGATGCGCTTGGGGACCGGCAGGCCGCGCATCTGGCAGATGCGCTGCAGGGCGAAAAGATCGAGCCAGCTGCGCTCCGGCAGCACGTAGCAGACCGGCTTGTCGGTCTCGATGTCGAGTTCCGCGGGAAGCTGCTCGGGCGTGGTCCTGAAATGCAGCCACCACATCAGCGGCCGGCTCAGCAGCCAGCACAGCCAGAACAACGCGCCTTGAATCATCCTTCCCCCTGATCGCATCCTTCTGATGCGGATTACGACAAGCCGTATGATGCGCCCATGCGTTGGCGCGTGCAGCCACCGCTTCCCCTTCTGCCTCCCGCGTCGCCATGCCCTCTTCCGCCCCCACGCGCACGGATCGCCCCAGCGCTGAGCAGATTGCCGCCGCCCGCCGCTTCGCGCGACGCGCGGCCTGGTTCCTGGACAGCAGCATCCGGATTCCCGTTGTCGGGATCCGTATTGGTGTGCAGCCGATCATCTCTTTGATCCCGGTGGCGGGTGACGTCGCCGGCTTCGTGGTCACGCTGGGGATCATCGGCCAGGCGGTGCGCATGAAGGCCCCGCCCGGGACCCTGGCGCGCATGGCCGGCTATGCCGTGCTGGATCTTTTCGTCGGCCTGGTGCCGGTGGCGGGGGACGCGGTCGATTTCTTCCTGCGCGCCAACACGCGCAACTGCGCCTTGCTCGAACGCCATCTCGATGACCTTGAAGGCAAACCGAGCCCGCCGGCGTGGAAGCGCCGGCTCGGCGTCGTGCTCGTGGCTGCAGCGTTGCTCACTGCGGTCTGGTTGGCCTGGGTGGCGGGCAGCGCCCTGATCGGAGCCCTATTCGGTTAGCACGTCACGCCCCTCGGCAGGCGCGAAGCACATGACGTGTTCCAGATTCAGCCGGATGCCGATGGCCTCGCCAAGGCGATGGTTGTGATGCGAAGGGACCAGTGACAGCACCTGTGTTCCCGACGCCAGCTCCAGCCCATAGAGGAAGGAGGCACCACGAAAGCTCTTGTGCACGATGCGCGCCTTCCAGGGGCTGTGATCGTCGTGCAGCACGTCGTCGGGGCGCAGCAGTACATCCACTTCGCGACGGTCGGGCAACGGCCCGGGCGAAGGCGGCAGGGCGCCCAGTTCCGTCTCCACCTCGCTGCCGTCCTCCCGAATGCTGCCCCGGATGAAGACGCCCTCGCCGACGAAATCGGCGACAAAGCGCGTGCTCGGGCGGTGATAGACGTTGTAGGGCGTATCCCACTGGTGCAGGGCGCCATCGCGCAGCACGCCAACCCATTGCCCAAAGGCGAAGGCCTCTAGATGGGAGTGTGTGACCAGCAGCGCCGTGATGCCCAATTGCTCGAGCAGCGCGCGCAGTTCCTCGCGCAGCTGCAGACGCAGTTCTTCATCCAGGCTGGAAAACGGCTCGTCGAGCAGCAGCAGGCGCGGTCGGGCGGCCAGTGCGCGCGCCACGGCCACGCGCTGGAGCTGGCCACCGGAGAGCGCATGCGGGCGTCGCTCAGCGAAGCGTGCCAGCCCCACCATATCGAGTGCTTCCAGCGCGCGGCGGCGCGCCTCAGGGCGCTTCAGGCGGTGCAATCCGAACTGCACATTGTCGATGGCGTTGAGATGTGGCAGCAGCGCGAGGTCCTGAAACACCATCGCGAAATCGCGCGCCTCGGGTGGGACGTGGTGGTGGGCGTCATTCAACATCCCGCCGTCGAAGCGAACGCTGCCGCCGGAGGGCGTCTCGAAGCCGGCGAGGATGCGCAGCAAGGTGGTCTTGCCGGAACCGCTGGGGCCGAGCAGTGCGGCGGTATCGCCACGCGGCAGGGTCAGCGATACCGCGTCCAGCACAGGCGTGTCGCCATAGGCGGCGCTGAGATCTCGAAGTTCAAGCATGGGAGGTGTCGTTGTTCTGGCCGGTCTGGCGCTGCAGCAGCCAGACTGGAATGATGCCCACCGCGATCAGCAACAAGGCGGGTACGGCGGCCTGCTCCCATTGCCCTTCGCTGGTGTACTCGAAGACGCGGGTCGCGAGGGTATCCCAGCCGAAAGGCCGCATCATCAGCGTGATCGGCATTTCCTTCATGATGTCGACGAAGACCAGCAAGGCGCCGACCGCCATGCTGCGGCGCAGCGTGGGCCAGTACACCGTGGCCAGAATCCGGCCACGCGGCATGCCGCTGAGCCGCGCGCTGTCGAGGATCGACGGCGACAGGCGCATAGTGCTCGAGGCCACCGGGGCATGCGCCACCGCCATGAAGCGGACGGCGTAGCCGGCGAGCAGCAGTGCCACACCTCCGCCCGCCAGGCTGGCGGCCAATCCGCCACCGATACTCTGCGAGGCCTGGCTCAGCGGGACGTAGATGCCCACCGCCAGCAGCGCCCCGGGAAAGGCATAGCCCAGTGTGGCGATGCGTTGTGCCGTGCGCAGCGCGGGACTGGGCGCGATGTGCACGGAGGTGGCGAGGAAGGTCGCCGCCACCACCACCAGGGCCGCGCCCATAAGCGCGAGCAATGCGCTGTTCTTGGCCCATTCGATGAAGCGCGCGTCGATCAGGTCGAGATGCTGCAGTCCGGCCCAGACCAGCCAGCTCACCGGCAGGCCGAAGGCGAGCAGAAAGACCGCGCTGCACCAGGCCGTCGCCAGCCAGCGCCCGCGTCGCGGTAGCGGCAACCGGCGAACGCTGCCGACGCCCATGGCCGTGAAACGCATGCGTTTGCGCGCCTGCGCCTCCAGCGTCAGCAGCACCACCACAAAGACCAGCATGAGACTGGCGATCTGCAGTGCCGACTGCGGTGAAAACAGGCCGTACCAAGCCTTGTAGATCGCCACCGACAAGGTGTCGTGGTTAAAGGCGGCGACGGTGCCGAAATCCGCGAGCACTTCCATCAGCGCTAGGCTGGCGCCGGCCGCGATCCAGGGCAGCGCCAGGGGCAAGGCCACCTTCACGAAGGCCTGATGCGGCCGCAAGCCCACGCTGCGCGCGGCTTCGATGGCGCGCAGTCCCTGCGACTGAAAGGCCTCACGCGTGATCAGGAACACGTAAGGGTAGAGCGAGGCAGTCAGCACCAGGCTGAGGCCATAACGGTTGCGCACCTCCGGCATCCACTCGGGCAGGCCGGGAAGAAAACCGCCTCCCTGATCGAGCAGGCCGAGAAAGGCAATGGCCACCACGTAGCCCGGCAGCGCCAGTGGCAGTAGGAGCAGAAAGGAGAACAGTGCACGGCCCGGGAAGTCGGTCAGGGCCACGAGACCCGCGGAGACCACGCCCACCACCAGGACCCCGACCAGTACCAGCAGCAGCAGGATGGCGGTGTTGGCCACTGCCGCTGGCAGCACATAGCTGCGCAGATGCTCGAGCAGTGCAGCATCAACGGCGCTCCAGGACCAGAGCGCCGCGCCCAATGGCACGAGGGTGGGCACGCACAGCAGCAATGCGGCGAGCTGCCACCCCCGCGGCCGGCCCAGGCTGCGCGGTGGCGCTGCGCTAGCGGTAGCCGGCACGGTCCATGAGCTTCACGGCGTCGCGTTGCAGCGTGCCGGCCTGCTCGATGGGCATGTCATCGGCGCGAAAATCGCCCCATTGCTGGACCTGCTCGGCCGGCGCAATCTCAGGATTCGCCGGGAATTCGAGGTTCATCTCGGCATAGAGTCGCTGCGCTTCGCCCTGGGCCAGCCACTCGATCAAGGCCTGGGCGCGCTCAGGATGCGCGGCGTGGCGCGTGATGCCGGCGCCGGACACATTGACGTGCGTGCCGCCAGCGCCCTCGGCCTGATTGGCCCAGTGAACAGCCACCGGAATCTCGGGATTCTGCTTCTGCAGGCGGCCAAAGTAGTAGGTATTGACGACGCCGACGTCGCAGGTGCCTTCGACGATGGCTTCCACCACCGCCGTATCGTTGGCGTGCGGCGCCTCGGCCAGATTCTCCACCCAGCCTTT
>JALEHA010000207.1 GCA_022763315.1 Algiphilus sp. | reverse complement strand
GAAATACAGACTGGCGAAGACGGTCTGTGCGGCCGAGAGCGCGACGATCAGCAGACGGCGCATCCAGGCGAGCACGCGCTCGCCGCGTGGACGCGCCCATACCCGTGGCTCGTCCGGGCGCTGCGGCGCCATCGGGGTCCGGCGCAGCGCCGGCATGCTGCGCAGCCGCAGCCCACCATGGCCGCCGCACTGCGCGGCCGCACGGCCATTGCCGAACCAGTGCATGACGATGCGCGCGGCCGAGTCCGCCATTGCACGCCAGCCCGGCGGATCGGGCGGAGTGGTGGAGCTGGATGCAGGGCGATGATTCACGGTCGATGCACCGTGTAGGACCAGACCTCGGTCAGCGGCTGATCGTCCTTGCCGACGAGCGCAAGCCGGAGATCGATGGGAGACGCTGCGCCGTCCTCGGGGCGGCCGGTCAGCACGGCGCGCCATCCGCCAGTGGCGCGGTTGCGCATGGTCTGCACCTCACGCGTCTGGAAGCCTCCGCTTTGACCCACCTCGGCGCGCACCACCGCCTCCGGCGGCAGATCCGCCAACGTTTCGCCTTCGAAATCGACCACGAAACGGGTGGCGTCATCGTCTTCGGCGGGGCGGGCAATACGGGTTGCGGTGACGCGACCCAGGTCGGGGCCGGTCAGTTGCGCGTTCTGCCAATGCACGGTGTACGAGACGCGGTACGAGGCTCCAGGCTGGATGGCTTCATCCGGCACCCAGTAGGCGACGATGTTGTCGTTCATCTCGTTTTTGGTGGGAATCTGGACCAACTCCACGTGGCCTTCACCCCAGTCGCCGTGGGTCTCCACCCAGGCACTGGGCCGGCGCTCGTAGTGCGCCTCCAGGTCGGCGTAACTGTCGTGCGCGCGATCGCGCTGCATGAGGCCGAAACCATGCAACTGGCGGCTGGAAAAGGCGTTGGATGTGAGCTGGCCGGGATTGCTCAGTGGTCGCCACAGCCATTCCTCGCCACTGTGCACGAGCAGACCATCCGAATCGTGGACCTCGGGCCGGAAGTCGGTACCCGGCCGCGGTCGCGTCTCACCGTACTGGTACATGCTGGTCAACGGCGCGATGCCCAGCTTGCCGATCGGTTGGCGCGGAAAGAGCTCGGCCGTGACGCGTGTGCGGGTGGTTTCGCCGGGCGTGATCTCGATACGGTACGCGCCGGTGACGCTGCGGCTGTCGAGTAGCGCCAGCACTTCAAAGCGAGTGGCGTCGGCACGCGGCCATTTCACCCAGAAGGCGCGGAACACCGGAAATTCCTCCCCCTCTGGCTCGGCGGTGTCGATGGCGAGGCCGCGCGCGGAGAGGCCGAATTGCTGTCCGGCGCCCAGCGCGCGAAAATAGGAGGCGCCCTGAAACACCACCAGCTCATCCTTGTAGTCGGGTGTATTCAGCGGGTAATGCATGCGGAAACCGCTGAAGCCGAAGCGGTCCGGAATCTCGGTAGGTACGGAATTGCGCCCGTAGTCGAACAATGCTGGATCGAAGGCAATCGGGCGCACGCCATCCTGAGTGATGAGATGCATTTCCACCGGCGTCTTGTAGAACATGCCCAGATGCAGCAGCTGGATTTCGACGGGCAGATCCGTATCGCGCCAGATGGCATGTTTTGGACGAAAGCGGATATCGCGATAGGCGTCATAGTCGAGATCGCGCAGCGCCGGCGGCATGCTGGTTTCCGGTGCGCGATATGCCTCGGCAGCCAGCGCCTTGGCGTGCTTCGCCAGTGCCTCAAGGCTCCGTATATCGGTTTCGGCGGCCGTGGTGGCGGTGGCTAACGCCAGCAGGCCACCTGCCACCAGTTGCCAGCCGGTGCGCGACCGGCAGTCGGGTTTTCGCGCAAGACGGCGTACAGTCATCGCCCCGTGCTCCTCGTGTGTGCTGGTCGAAGCGGCGGCGCCCTGTGCGCGCGAATGGCGGGCACAGGGCACACCCCTTCAACCGCAGTGTCGAAGCGTCAGGCTGACTGACCGCTGACTGCTGGCTTGACTGCGCGCGATTGATCGCGCGCTCCGGCAGAGGCTCGTGCGGTGGCCATTCGGCCGCCTTCGGGCCGGATGAAGACGTGCCGAACCTGGCCCCGTCGCCTTCGATGCGTCTAGATCAGCGCTTCAATGGCGAAGCGGTGGTATTTGTGGGCATCCAGCACGCCGTGCCGGCGGAAGACGCGCATGGCGCGGTCGGTTTCGGTGGCGCTGGGCGCATAGGCGATGAGCAGCCCGTGGCCGTCCTCGGCGTGCTTCTCGTAGGCCAGCGTGACCTTGTTCTCGGCTCCGGCGCCGGCCAGCAGGCTGTTGGATTGCTCGACAATGTCCTCGGCCTCCCGCACGAAACGCTCGGGATTCAGCGCCTCGACTTCCGTCTCCTCGTAGCCGCCGGCCAACAGATCGTCGCGCGCCGCTGCAGCGGCAGCCGGTTCGGCAAAGGCGCCGAGCACATAGTCCCGCGGATAGAAAACGCCGCCAAGCCCGGTCAGTGGGTGGCGCAGGTTGTGACGTTCATCAATATTCATTGCAATGCCTTGCCTCTGAATGGACGACCACCGAGCGCTACTGCTCAATGCGGCGCCAAATTCCGTCTACCGCCTGTTTGTTGGTTGTCTATAACAAGGCGACGTTCACGGCTCAGCGATTGCGCCCGTACTGCTCGTGCGAGCTCACCCATTCATCGGCCAGCACCGCGGCGCCCAGCGACAGTTCGCCGCAGAGCACGGTGGCCCCGATGATCTCGGCCAGCTTGCGCGCCTTGCCCTTGCCGAAGCAGCCCAACACTTCCAGGCATTCGCGCTGCGTCGGCAGACCGGTGCCGCCGCCATGCGTTGCCACGATCAGGCTGGGGAGCGTGATGCTGTAGTACAGATCGCCCGAGGCGGTGAGTTCGCTGTGTACGATGGCCGACTGTGATTCGGCCACGTTGGCCTCGTCCTGTCCGGTGGCGATGAAGACCGCGGCGATGCCGTTGGCGGCGTGGCTGCCGTTATTGCTGCTGCCGGCCATCTGCGCGCCGATGTTGGAGATGTGCCGCTGCACGAAGAACTGTTCAGCCGTGACGTGCATCTGCTGGCGCAACAGGGCATCCGGAATCACGCATTCCGCCACCACGCGCTTGCCGCGGCTGTACAACGTGTTGATCTGGCTGTGCTTCTTGTCGGTGTCCATGTTGCCCGACAGCACCCAACGCTCCATCGGGCCGGGATAGTGCTCCGCGATCCACAGACAGGCCGCGCGCGTGGCGCGCCCGCACATGTTCTGGCCGGCGGCGTCGCCGGTGGAATAGTTGAAGCGCAGATAGCGGAAACGCGCGGCGGCGAACTGCTGCACGAACTGCAGTTTGCCTACGCTGGTGGTCGCTTCGGCGGCGGCGCGGACGGCGTCGAGGTTGGCCTCCAGCCAGTCACCGAAATCGCGCGCTTCACGGGCATTGGCAAAGACGAAGACCGGGGCGCGCTGCATGACATCGTCGATGACCGACACCGTGATGCCGCCCGCCTCGCGGGTCAGCCGCATGCCGCGGTTGTAGCTGCCCACCAAGG
>JALEHA010000206.1 GCA_022763315.1 Algiphilus sp. | reverse complement strand
TGGCGTTGACGCTGAACTTTGGCTTCGTGCTGGGGGATATCGACAACCCCGCGCACCATCACCCTTTTGAGCTGTTTGCCGCGCTGGTGGTGAGCCTGATCGCCACCGTGCTGAAGCTGGGCGACCGCACGCAGATCGGCGCTTTTCTGCTGGCCAGCAGTCTGGTGGCGGACCTGCAATTGATTGCCGCCGCCATTGTCTGGGGTCTGGGTGTGCATGTGTGGAACAGCGGCTCCTCCCCAGAGCTGATCGCCAGCGTGGTGTCGCTGGCGGCGGGGGCCTTGCTGGCCAATATCGCGTCGGTGATCGTGCTGATCATCGAGAGCTTCACGCTGCGCCGCTAGGCAACAGCCGTGGAAGGGATCATCTGGATCGTGGTGCGGCGCATCCGTGCGCCGCTGATCCTGCTGATCGTCACTTATTCGGTGTCCATTGCTGGGCTGGTGCTGATACCTGGCATGGATGAGAACGGCGAGCCCACGCGCCTGGATTTCCTGCACGCCTTTTATTTCGTGTCCTACATGGGCTCGACCATCGGCTTTGGCGAGATCCCGCATCCCTTCACGCCGGCGCAGCGGCTGTGGGTGACGCTGTGCATCTTCCTCACAGTCGTTGCCTGGCTGTACGCCATCGGCCGCATCATCTCGCTCATTCAGGAACCCCGCTTTCGCAGCGCGATCGCAGAGGCGAGCTTCATCCGCGCGGTGCGCCAGATTTCCGACCCGTTCTGGGTCGTATGCGGCTATGGCGAAGCCGGCAGCCTGCTGGTGCGCGCCCTGTACCGCCGTGGCATTCAGTGCGTGGTGATGGACCCGGAAGAAAGCGCCATCAACCAGCTGCGCCTGGAACCCTACGGCGCGAGCACGCCCGCCCTCTGCGGCAGCGCCACGGACACGCTGCAGTTGCTGGAAGCCGGCATGCGTCGCCGCCTGTGCTACGGCGTCATCGCGATGACCGACGACAACGACGACAACATCCGTATCTCAGTGACGGCCAAGCTGATTCGCCCGGAACTGACGGTGATCGCGCGCGCCGGCACACGCGAGGCGGCCGACAATCTGGCCTCCTTCGACACCGACCACGTCGTCCACCCCTATACGGTGTTCAGCGAACACCTGGCGATGGTGCAGCAGCGCCCCAGCCTGCATTTGCTGCATGCCGCGCTGATCAGCCCACCGAATCGCCCCATCGAGGGCCCGGCACCGCCGCCGCAAGGACGATGGATCGTCTGCGGTTACGGCCGCTTCGGGCGGGCAGCAACGGTGGCGCTGGAGGACTGCGGCAACGAGGTCACCGTCATCGAACGCAATCCGTACAAGGCGCCTCCCGGCGCCATTGTCGGGCTGGGCACCGAATCCGGCCCGCTGTGCGAAGCCGGCGTGCGCGATGCCGTGGGCATTGTGTGCTGCACCGATTCGGACCCCAACACGCTGTCCGCGGTGCTGACGGCGCGCGCACTCAACCCGGACATCTATGTGATCGCGCGGCAGGATCACCGTGCCGACAGCACGATCTACGGCGCCGCCAAGATCGATCTTGTGATGGAGGTGAGCCGGCTGACGGTATGGCGCGTCCTGCCGCTGATCAAGGCGCCGCTGCTGGCGCGTTTTCTGGAGTACATGCGCACCATCGACGAGCATCGTGCCCAGTCCCTGGTCGGACGCCTGCGCGCCCTGACGGACGAAGTCACGCCCGAGACCTGGACCATCTCTCTGGACGCCACCAACGCACCCGCGCTGCTGGCAGCACTGAATCAAGGTGAGGCCGTCACTCTGGGCACGCTGCTGCGCAATCCCGCCGACCGCGACACCAATCTGCATTGCATGCCCTTGATGTTGCACCGTGCCGAAGAGGACTTCCTGCAGCCGCAACGCGATCTGGCTTTGCAGCCCGGCGACGCCATCCTGCTCGCCGCCCGCCCCGGCACGCGCCGCCGCGTGGAACGCGCCCTGCACGACGCCAAGGAGTTGGCCTACCTGCTGCACGGGGTAGACCACCCGGATGGCTGGCTGTGGCGCTGGTGGTCGCAACGCCGCGCGCGCAAGGCGGGCAGCGAAAGCTGAGCGCCTAGCGCGCCCGAAAGATCATGCGGTCGTTGCGCACCGGGTAGTGGCCGCCGATCCGAAGCGCCATGGGCTCGGCGCGCACCGGGTCATCCGCCGTGCCGCCACGTTGGGCGTGCACATGCAGATGCGGACGCGAGCTGTTGCCGGAGTTGCCCACCAGCCCGAGCCGGTCGCCCGGGATGACGGCCACGCCGGGCGTCACGCTCAGCGAGCCCGGTTGTAGATGCGCCAGCACCACCTGGAAATCCCTGCATTGCAACAGCACGAAATTGCCCAGCATGCGCTCGCGGTCCATTTTCGGAACCGGCATATCCGGCCGCGTGTTCTCGGTGGCGATAACCGTACCAGCGCAAGGCGCCAGCACCGGCGTGCCATGAATGGCGTAGGCCGATGCCGCCTCGGGCTGCGACCACAACAGCATGCTGCGCACCGGATCGAGCGCGATCAGATCCACGGCGTAGGACTGCCCCCGCCACGGTGCGAAGCGCTCGACCTCCGGGTCCAGCGTCTTCATGTGGCCGTTGAGCAGGGGTTGCGAGCCGCCGTGTACCACCAGATACTGCCCGGCCGCCAACGGCGGTGCGATATCGGCCACCGGCACGCCCGCCGGCGGGCGTCCTGCTTCCCACGCCTGTCCGGCGTAGAAGGCGCCAAAAGTGCCCAGGAGCAGGAACAGGGTGAAGCGCAACCAGGCCAGCCCGCCGGAGGGTAACCACGCTGCCTGATGCCGCCATTGCATGCGCAGAGCACGGGTCCAGGCCATCACGAGCGCAGCGCCGAGCACCCAGGGTGTCCACCACGGCGGCGCCGCCCAGAGCGCAATCCATGCCATGGCCAGCAAGAGGGCCGCCGTACCAAGGCCTTGCACCCACAGCGTCAATCGCGCCTTGGGCGGCAGCAACAGAATCCAGGCGATCAGCAGCAGGGGAAGCAGGAGTTGCGCAGTATTCAACAAAGGCGACATGGCGCGGAGTTCACAGAATCAGAGGCCGCCAGCATAACCAGCCAGGGCAGGGCACCGCGTGCGCCGTGCGGCGATGACATCGCCCTGTGCGACTGGGAGGGGTGCAAGCACGTACCATCACCGGCATCGCGCACCGCGGGTATTCCGGAAGGGGAAGAAATGGAGCATGCGTTCTGGTTTGCACGATGGGAGAAGGACGAAATCGGCTTTCACCAGCCGGACGGCAATCCGCTGCTGCCGCGCCACTGGGAGCGCCTGGGACTGACATCCGATGCACGTGTGCTGGTGCCGCTTTGCGGCAAGACGCCGGATCTCGCCTGGTTGGCGCGCCAGGGCCACACCGTGGTGGGCGTGGAATTGAGCGAAAAGGCCGCGACCGACTTTTTCGATGAAAACGGCGTGACGCCGGAACAGCGCCGCTGCGACGGCTTCACCGTGCTCTCGGGCGCGGGCGTGGACATCTGGGTCGGTGATTTTTTCGCCATGCCGGATGCCGTACTGGCGGAATGCAACGGTCTGTATGACCGCACCTCGTTGATCGCGCTGCCGCCTGCCATGCGCCACAGCTTCGCCGACCAGCTCAACCGCGCCATGCCCAGCGATGCACGTGGCCTGCTGATCAGCATCGACTATCCCGAAGAGGACATGGATGGTCCGCCCTTCAGTGTCACCGAAGAGGAAATTGCGCGGCGCTTCGAACCGGACTGGCATCTCATCACGCTGGAGCGCAATGACGCGCTGGCGGCCAACCCCTTCCTGCAGGATCGTGGACTGACCGCGCTGCACGAATCCGCCTACTTCCTACGCAAGCGTTAGGGCGGCGGGCGCTCTTCCATCATATTGGCGGGCGGCCGCCCGGGCGCCCATAGCGGCGCTTCGCTCCAGCGCTGGCGTTGCTCAGGGGGCAGGCTGGTGGCGGTGTCCACCATCGCAGCGTGCATCAGCTGCTGCAGTACCGCCGTGCCAGCGCGCTGCCGCGCCAGAGCCGCCTCCAGCACCGCGGCATCGAAGGGCTCGCGCGCGAGCGCGGCGCGAGCCGCCTGGCGCGCCTCACGGACTTCACGGAAGGCCTCGAACAGCGGCTGACGGCGCTCGCGCATGGCTGCGCGCAACGGCGTCCGCACCTCCGTCGGCAGGTGTCGTCCCATCTGACGCAGCATGCCACGTTCCATATGGTGCGGCGCGGCGACACGCTGGCCCAGTACCCAACCCGCAGCCAGCAGATTGACGGCCAGCGAGGCGACAAGGCCAAGCCCGAGACTGAACACCACCATCCTCGGCAGGGTGAGCATCTTCTTCATCGGGAGCTCCTTGCTCAAAAACTGCCGTAGGCCAGCATGGTCCAGTCCACGGCCCACTCCGGCGCCAGGACGCCGGTGATGCCGGCCACGAACCCGATCACCGCGGCGGTGCCGGACAGCGCCGCTCCACGCCAGACCCAAGGCGCGATCGCAGCCGCGCCGGGCCGCGATGACGCCGGAGCGGGCCACGGATGATTCTGAGGAATCCGTAGCAGGCGCGTGCGCAGCTCGGCCGGTAAGGCGGCATCCGTTCTTCCCAAGGTCCGCGTCAATGTCGCGTCGCGCTGCTGGGCCTCAGCCAGCAGATCGCGCGCGGTGGCATCGCCTTTCAACAAGGCTCGCGTCTGCCAGCGCACACGCCAAGGCCACTGCGCGCGGTCGCTGCCGTAGCGGTCGAGATAGTCATGCAATTGCGGATGATTCATGGCTCGATATCCTCTCTTGCCTCCCCAGATGCCAGGGTGAGGTCTTCCCGCAGACGCCGACGCGCGCGGAACAACACGGCCTCGAAGGCCTTCAGTGACAAGGACATGGCCTGCGCGGCCTCCTTCTGGCGCAAGCCCTGGCCGTACACCAGGTGCATGGCGCTGCGCTGCTGCTCCGGCAAGGTGGCGATGGCCGCCTGCAGGCGTTGGGCGTCTTCGTCACGCTCGATCCCGGTTTCCAAAGCTTCGGTGGCCGGGTCCGGCGTGTGTTCGGTCCAGGCCTGCTCGCGCGGTCGCACACGCTGGCGATAGTTCAGCGCGGCGTTGCGGGTGACGCGAAACAACCAGGTAGAAAGCTTGGCGCGCTCGGCCTGCCAGGCATCGGCGTGCTGCCAGAGCTTGACGAAAACCTCCTGGGTGACGTCCTCGGCCTCGGCGCGATCCGCCAGCACGCTCTGCGCGAAGCCGTGCACGCGCGCTGCGTGCCGCTCCACAAGCACGGCAAAGGCGCGGCTGTCACCCCGCGCCGTTGCCGCCAGCAGCACGTCATCGCTGGCATCCGTCACCGCACCGCCTGCCGGTCAAGGCGTGGCAATGCAGCAGGCGGGATCGCATGCCGCATGGCCCGGCGCTGCCGCCCTAGGGCTGCTGCTGCCTGCGCTGAGACTGCATGCGCTCGCGCATGGCCTCGGCTTCCTCGCGGGTGACCCTGCCGTCGCCGTCACTGTCGGCGCGCTGCATCATGCGGCCGTGGGCCATGAATTCCTCACGTGAAATCTGGCCGTCGCCGTTATCGTCCGCCATGCCGAACATCTTGTCGCCCCGGTGCTGGGCGCGATCGCGACGCGCCTCGATCTCCGCGCGCGTGATGAAGCCATCACCATCGCTATCGAGGTACTCGAAGGCCTTGCCGCGCGCGGCAGTGGCTTCTTCGCCGCTGATGGCCCCGTCGCCATCGCGGTCGACCTTGTCGAACATCGCGCCGGGCTGCGCCAGGGCAGCACTGGACAAGCCGAGCAATGCCGCTGCGGCAAGCATCGGGGTGCGACGCAGTGCGGGTGGCAATCTGCGAATGCATGACATATCTGTTTCTCCAATCTGAGGTCGGCACACCGCTGTGGTGCGCCTTCCCTGTTGATACACCGCTCACCGAAAAACCCTGCACCGAATGGGCACGGCACAATGCCCGCCCCTTTGCTGTTGCGATGCTATGCTGAAAGCGCCCCGATCAGAAACCCGACACGCGCAGACGCCGCCGCGCCCCGAGCCACGCCCACACTGCATCAGCGCCCCAGGCGGCACGCGCACCGATCCCTACTACTGGCTGCGCGACGACGACCGCAACGACCCTGAGGTGCGTGCGCATCTGGAGGCGGAAAACCGCTACTTCGAGGCGATAACGGCCAATCAGGCCGCCACCCGGGCACAGCTCTACACCGAGATGCGCGCCCGGCTGCGCGAGGACGACGCCAGTCCGCCCGCCTTCGACAACGGCTATTGGTACTACAGCCGCTACGAACAAGGCCGCGACTACGCGATTCACGCCCGCCGTGCCGGCACGATGGATGCACCGGAAGCGATCCTGCTCGACGGCAATGCGCGCGCCGAAGGCCAGCCCTACTACCAGCTCGGCAGCCTCGAGATTTCGCCCGACAACCGCTGGCTGGCCTGGACCGAGGACACGGTGGGGCGCCGGCAGTATCAGCTTTATCTGCGGGACTTGGAGACCGGCGAATGCAGCGC
>JALEHA010000029.1 GCA_022763315.1 Algiphilus sp. | reverse complement strand
TAGTCCGATACGCCCATGTAGTCGGATAGCGCGCGCGGATCCTGCTGCAGGCTCACGAGCAGGGTGATGAAGATGAAGCCGCTGATGCCGCCGACGATGGCCAGTACGGTCCAGGCCAAAGGCGAGGTGAAGATGCGGCGGGCCTCGTTGCCCGCGATGCTCATCGTGCCCCGGATCATGCGGCCTGCTCCTTGCTGTCGTGTTCAGGGGTGGCGGGGCGGTCGCCGGCGGTGAGTTCGACGAAGACATCCTCCAGCGTGCGCCGCTCCGGATGCAGTTCGAACAGGCCCCAGTCGTGGCGCACTGCGGCGGCGGCCCAGGCTTCGCGGGCGCTGGTGTCGGTGCGACAGTGCAGCCGGAAACGATGCGCGTCGAGCGGCTCGACCCGCAGCACATCGGCCAGTGCTGTCAGCATGTCCAGCGACGGTGGGCGCTGCAGCCCGATCACCACGCTATCGAATCGGGCGCGGGCGGCTTCAGCCACCGTGTCCGCATAGACCACGCGTCCGCCGGCCACGATCATGACGCGGTCGCACACGGCCTGGATCTCGGGAAGGATGTGGCTCGACAACAGCACGGAGTGTTCCCGCCCGAGTTCGGCGATGAGGGTACGGATCTCGCGGATCTGGATCGGATCCAGGCCGATGGTCGGTTCGTCGAGCACGATCACGTCCGGGTTGTGAATGATGGCCTGGGCCAGGCCGACCCGCTGCTGATAGCCCTTGGAAAGATTGCTGACCAGGCGACGGCGCATGTCCTGCAGGCCGCAGCTGGCGATGGCGCGCTCCACTGCGGCGCCACGCTGGGCGCGTGCCATGCCGTGCAGGCGCGCGGCGAAACCGAGCATCTCCTCGACGCTGAGTTCGGGATAGAGCGGCGGAACTTCCGGCATATAGCCCAGATGGCGCTTGGCGGCCTCCGGCTGCATCTGCATGTCATAACCGCAGATGCGCACCTGCCCCGCGCTCGGCGCCAGGCAGCCGGTCAGCATCTTCATGGTGGTGGACTTGCCGGCGCCGTTCGGGCCGAGCAGGCCAAGGATTTCTCCCTTGCGCAGGCTGAGGTCGAGGCCGTCCACGGCCAGGGTCGGGCCATAGCGTCGGCGCAGCCCCTCCGCCTGTATGAGGTTCTGTTGGTCCATGCGTCGCTCTTGTGATCCGCTTCGATCGACCGCCCGATCGGCGGCCGGAGGCAAAACAGCTTATGGGGTCGCGCGCATCAGCCCTCAAGTGCCCAGCCGGCGTCGGCCGAGCTGCGCGCTGTCGTTGAGCCGGGTGCTTTCCGCAATCGATTGCAGGAAGGGACGGTACGCATCCCACACCTTGCGTGCAAAGGGATCGCGCTCGGCCAGGGCTTCGACCACCTCGCCTGCCTTGGCGTGGAGGGCGTCGAGCACCGCGTCGGGAAAGCGCAGGATCTCCACATCGTGTTCCTCGCGCAGTTCGCGCAGCGCCTCGGCGTTGCGCGCGTTGATCTCGGCGCGCATGGTGTGCGAGGCGGCCTTGCAGGCGGTGTCCACGACGGCCTGCAGATCCTCAGGCAGCGCGTCCCAGGCGTCCTTGTTGACGATGGCTTCCAGCGTTGCGCCCGGTTCCTGCCACCCGGGGTAGTAGTAGTACTGGGCGATCTTCTGAAAACCGAAGGCGAGGTCGTTGTAGGGACCCACCCACTCGGCGGCGTCGATGGCGCCGGTGGACAGTGCCTGATACAGCTCGCCGCCCGGAATATTCACCGTGGCGACGCCCAGCCGCGCCATGACATCACCGCCCAGGCCGGGGATGCGCATGCGCAGGCCATCGAGATCCTCGACCGCGTTGATACGCTTGTTGAACCAGCCCCCCATCTGCGCGCTGGTGTTGCCGGCGTCAAAGGGCACCAGATTGAAATCGCGGTAGAGCTCGCGCCAGAGCGCCATGCCGCCGCCCCAGTGCAGCCAGGCCGTCATTTCGTCGGCCGTCATGCCGAAGGGGAGCGCCGTGAAGAAGGGCATGGCCGGCGATTTGCCTTTCCAGTAGTAGGCCGCACCATGACCCATCTGCGCGCTCCCGCGCGACACGGCATCGAAGACCTCCATGGCCGGCACGCGCTCGCCCGCGCCGAAGACCTCCACCTGCAGGCGACCCTCCGACATGGCGTTGATGGTTTCCGCCAGACGCGCCGCGCCGCTGCCCAGGCCGGGGAAATTGCGCGGCCAGGTGGTGTACATGGTCCAGCGGAAGGACGCACGCTGCTTGCTGGCGGCGGGTGCAGCCTCTTGTGAGGCGGGGCTGCAGCCGGCAAGGCCGGCGCCTGCGGCGAGGCCGCCGACGATGAGGTCGCGTCTTTGCATGGTGGGGTCTCCTGGTCGGGTGCTAGCGCGGATAGAAGTGTGGCTGGCCTTCGGGCCGGCGGCGGAAGCGACGGTACGACCACCAATACTGGCCGGGCAAGTGCAACACCACCTTCTCCACGGCACGATTCAGCGCCTCGACGCTGTCACCCGCCGAAGGTGCCGGCACGATATGAAAGCGGAAGCGCCGCCAACCGATGCGTTCGGCGTAGCAGAACAGCACCCGCGCCTGCGTGCGTCGGGCCAGGCCGTGCACCAGGGTTGGAGTATGCGCCGGGATACCGAACAGCGGCGCGAAGGCGCCGGCGCCTTCCGGCGGATCCTGATCCGGCAGGATGCCGACGCGCTCACCGCGACGCAGCGCCATCAGCAGTGCACGTACGCCGCTGCCGCCGTCGCTGGACACCAGGCGCGCGCCCAGCCGCTGGCGGCCGCGCAAAATGAGGCTGTCAACAACGCCGGGCTGCGGCTTGTACAGCGAAGTAATGCCGCCATGCAGCGCACAGAACATGCCCGCCAATTCCCAGGAACCGAGGTGCGGGCACAGCACAATGGCGCCGCCGGGATGCCCGTCGGCCAGCGCGCGCAGTCGCGCCGCCGCTGCCGGCGCGTGCAACCAGCGCCGCAGGCGCCGCTCGGACCCGAACCAGATGGCCGGAGATTCCACGGCGGCGGTACAGAACGCGCTCAGGCTGCGCCGCACCAGTCGCCTCCGGGTCGCCTCGGGCAGGTCGGGGAAGCACCGCGCGAGATGGGTTTCGGCAGTCAGGCGTGGCCGGCCGCGGCTCCACCAGAGCAGCCAGCCGCCCGCAGCGCCGAGCAGTCGAATCAGGGGAGTGGGGAGGGCACCGACGCAATGCAGCGCGGCACGCGACAGCGACGATTTCATGGGCCAGCATCATACGATCGCTGTCGGCGGCGTGCCGTCCATGGCGTGACTACCTGCCTGCGCCTCCGTGCGTGGGATCTTCCGTGGCGGTCACAGGGAGTAGAGTGCGCAATCCGTCACGCCGACAGTATCGGGCGGTTGCCGGCGCGGCTTGTAGGAAAACGCAGACAAGAGTGCGCATGATCGGATTTCTGCAACGGGTGACACAGGCCGAAGTGGCCATTGACGGCGACTGCGTCGGGCGGATTGATACCGGCCTGATGGTGCTGATGGGTATCCGCCCGGAGGACACCGAGGCCAAGGCGCAGGCACTGGTCGAGCGCCTGCTCGCCTACCGCGTCTTTCCGGATGCGCAGGGGCGCATGAACCGCAGTCTGCGCGATATCGCCGGCGGCCTGTTGCTGGTCCCGCAGTTCACCCTGTGCGCCGATACCCGCCGCGGCCTGCGTCCGGGATTCGAAGGCGCCGCCCGGCCGGAGCAGGCGCAGCCGCTGTTTGAGGTCGCCTGCGCGCATGCCCATGCCGTACACAGCGGCGTGGTGGCAAGCGGCCGTTTCGGCGCCGACATGCAGGTGGCATTGATCAACGACGGACCGGTCAGTTTCTGGTTGGAGGTCTGAGCACGGCGCGCCGACTTGCATCGCCGTTGCAGCCTACCCTGGCCCCGTGGCGGGCAGAGCGCGCAACCACGCGCCCTCGCCGCTGATCCGCCCGGGAGTTGCGTCGTGCAGCAAGCGGAGTATCCTACGCGGCCTTACTGATCGGCTGGCCGCCATGAACGCGCGCACTGCCCGCGTGCAGCGGGACACACAAGAGACCCAGATCACCGTCGACATCAACCTGGACGGTAGTGGGCAAGCCCGGCTTGAAACCCCGGCACCCTTCCTCAACCACATGATCGACCAGATCGTCCGTCACGGACTGATCGATCTGAGCATCACCGCCGTGGGCGATACCGACATCGACCTCCACCACACGGTCGAGGACATCGGCATCACGCTGGGCCAGGCCTTGATGAAGGCGGTGGGAGACAAGAAGGGCATCCGGCGCTACGGCCACGCCTACGTTCCCCTCGATGAAGCGCTGTCCCGCGTGGTGCTGGATCTGTCCGGCCGGCCGGGATTGGAGTGGTTTGTCGATTTTCCGCGGGCGCGCATCGGTGATTTCGATGTCGACCTGCTGCGCGAATTCTTCCAGGGCATGGTCAACCACAGCCTGCTGACCCTGCACGTGGATGCGCTGCGCGGACGCAACGCCCACCACATCGCCGAGACCATCTTCAAGGCCTTCGGTCGGGCGTTGCGCGCGGCGGTGGAACGCGATCCGCGCTCGGACGCCATCCCATCCACCAAGGGAACGCTCTAGCCGGAGCCCTCGATGTCGGCCATCGGTGTCATTGATTACGGAATGGGGAACCTGCATTCGCTAGCCAAGGCGCTTGAGCGTTCGGCCGGCTCGCAGCGGGTGGAAGTCACCTACGACCCCGACAAGCTCGCCAAGTGCGAGCGGCTGGTGCTGCCCGGTGTGGGCGGCGTGCGCGCCTGCATGGCGGAGCTGCAGCGCCTCGAGCTGGACGCCTTCGTGCGTGAGCAATCCAAGACCAAGCCGCTGCTCGGCATCTGCCTCGGCATGCAGGTCTTGCTTGACCATTCCGAGGAGAACGACGGCGTCGATGCCCTCGGCCTGATCCCCGGCCGGGTGGTGCGCTTTCCGGACCCGCCCGCGCCCAAGCCGGGCGAACAGCGGCTCAAGGTGCCGCACATGGGCTGGAACAAGGTGCATCAGCGTCAGCCGCATGCGCTGTGGCAGGGCATCCCTGATGCGTCCTGGTTCTACTTCGTGCACAGCTACTACGCCGAGCCGACGTCACCGGAGCACGTGCTGGGCGAGGCCACCTACACGCACACCTTTGCCGCTGCCATCGGGCGCGACAATGTGGCAGCCTTCCAATTCCATCCCGAAAAATCGCAGCAAGCCGGTATGATGCTGCTCAACAACTTCATCCAATGGGAGCCCTGAACACCTAGCGCAGTCATCGCTGCTGCGGTCGTTCATGCACCCCTGGCGCTCTCCCCGCACGTCCTACGCCCTGCCAACCCCGTTACGTCATCATGTTTCTTATCCCCGCAATCGATCTCAAGAACGGGCAGTGTGTCCGCCTCCGTCAGGGCAAGATGGACGATGTGACAGTGTTCTCGGATGACCCTGTCGCCGTCGCCCGTCGTTGGAGTGAAGCCGGCGCCAAGCGCCTGCACATCGTCGATCTCGACGGTGCCGCCACGGGCCGCCCCGCCCACGCCGACATCATTCACCGCATCTGCGAAAGCTGCCCGGATCTCACCGTGCAGGTCGGCGGTGGTATCCGCGATGAGGACACCGTGCAGCGCTATCTGGACGCCGGGGCCGAGTGGATCATCATCGGCACGCGCGCAGTCACCGCACCACACTTCCTGCGCGATCTCTGCGTCGAGTACCCGCGCCGCATCGTGGTCGGCCTGGATGCGCGCGATGGCCGCGTCGCGGTTGACGGCTGGAGCAAGCTGTCGCAGCACACCGTGCTTGAGCTGGCGCAGCAGTTTGAAGAAGACGGCGTCGAAGCCATCGTCTATACCGATATCGGCCGCGACGGCATGATGAAGGGCGTCAACACCGAAGCGACCCGCGAACTCGCCTCGCAGATCCGGACGCCGGTCATCGCTTCCGGCGGCGTATCCTCGATGGATGACATTCGCGCCCTGCACGAGATTGAAAGCGATGGGGTCATCGGTGCCATCATCGGGCGCGCGCTCTACGAGGGCGGCATTGATTTCAAGCAGGCCACCCTGGAAGTGGCCGGGACCTAAACCATGTTGGCCAAACGCATCATTCCCTGCCTCGACATCGACCGTGGTCGCGTCGTCAAGGGGGTGAAGTTCCGCGACATCATCGACGCCGGCGATCCGGTGGAGGTCGCGGGTCGCTATGACGCCCAGGGTGCGGACGAGCTGGTCTTTCTGGACATCACCGCCAGCCACGAGGACCGCCCCACCCTGTTTGCCACCGTCGAACAAGTGGCGCGTCAGATCTATATCCCGTTCACGGTCGGCGGCGGTGTTCGCACCTGCGCCGACGTGCGCGCCTTGCTGTCGGCAGGGGCCGACAAGGTGTCCATCAACACCGCGGCCGTCATCGACCCCGATTTCGTCACCGAGGCCGCCGGACGCTACGGCGTGCAGTGCATCGTCGTTGCCGTGGACGCCAAGCGCGTCAACAAGCGCAAGGAACCGCCTCGCTGGGAAGTCTTTACCCACGGCGGTCGCAAGAGCACCGGTCTGGATGCGGTTGAGTGGTGCGCGACGATGGTGGAAAAAGGGGCCGGCGAACTGCTGCTCACCAGCATGGACCGCGACGGCACCAAATCGGGCTATGACACCGAACTGTTGCGCGCGATCTCGGCCAATATCCCGGTCCCGCTCATCGCCTCGGGGGGCGTCGGCTCGCTGGATCATCTCTACGAGGGTCTGGCGGAAGGCGAGGCCGATGCGGTTCTGGCGGCCAGCATCTTCCACCAGGGTACGCACACCGTCGGTGAGGCCAAGGAGTTTCTGGCCGCTCGCGGCATCAACGTCCGCCTGCCACCGCGCGCCGCCTAGGCGCGTTCACCGGCCATGGCAACGCGCCCACCCGCTGACGTGACCGCCCTCGAGGCGCTACAGGCCACCATCCGCGCCCGTCTGGACGCCGACCCGGAGCAGTCCTATGTGGCGCGTCTGCACCACAAGGGTCTGGATGCCATCCTGAAGAAGGTGGGCGAAGAAGCGGCCGAAGTGCTGCTCGCGGCGAAGAATGAAGATTCAGTGAATCTCGTTCACGAATTGGCCGACCTGTGGTTTCATTGTGCAGTTCTGATGGCGCATGCCGGCATTGAGCCCGAACAGCTCTACAGCGAACTCGCACGGCGTGCAGGCACCTCCGGTTTGGCCGAGAAATCGGCCCGGGGGCAATCTTCTAATGGAGCGTAGCTATGGCACCGAGTTTGTGGCAGTTGTTGATCGTACTGGGCATCGTCATCGTGGTCTTCGGCACCAAGCGGCTGCGCGGCATGGGCAGTGACCTCGGTTCCGCCATCCGCGGCTTCAAGGATTCAATGAAGACCGGTGAGAAGGATGCCCAGGACCACGTCCAGCATCTCACCACCGAGGACAGCGATACCCAGGACAGCAATACCAGCAGCGAGACGCACAAGTCGGAAGACCGGACGCGTAGCTAACCTCTGCACGGACACGGTCCATGTTCGATCTCGGCTTCTGGGAACTGCTCTTCGTCGGCGTCATCGCGCTGGTCGTGCTCGGCCCGGAGCGCCTGCCGGTGGCGGCGCGCACGGTCGGGCGATGGGTCGGTCAGGCACGTTCCTATGCGCGCAGCCTGTCCAATGAGCTGGACCGCGAGGTCCACATCAAGGAAATCCGCCAGCAGGTACAGAGCGCGGAGACGGAGATCCGTTCCGGTTTCCAGTCGGCCGATCAGGAAGTGCGCGCATTGGCGGCGCACGATGAGAAAATCACGGGTACCGAGACCGTCAACCCCGCCGTGGAAGCCGCACCCGCGGTAGAGGACCAGACCCGGGATGCCGCGGGTGACACCTCCTCCGAGGCCGAGTCGCCGGCCGACCGTCGCTGACGCCGATGAGCCAGACCTCCAGCGGCAAAGGGCGCAAGGACGCCTCGCAACCCGATAGCGAACAGCCACTGATCGCCCACCTGATCGAGCTCCGCGACCGGGTACTGCGCGCGCTCAT
>JALEHA010000205.1 GCA_022763315.1 Algiphilus sp. | reverse complement strand
GCGTACTGCACGTTGTCGAGCATGGCGCGGGTATCGTCCACCTTGGTGCGACTGGCCGCGTCGATCTCGAGCAGGTCAACGAACCGCCCCTCGTCGATGGCAGTGCAGGCACTGCAAGTCCCGCAGGGGTTGCTGCTGACACCGGTCTCGCAATTCAGCGCCTTGGCGATGATGCGCGCCAGCGTGGTCTTGCCGACACCGCGCGTCCCCGTCAGCAGCAACGCCGGATGCAGTTGATCGGCATCCAGCGCGTTGCTGAGGGCACGGACCACGCTGGGCTGTCCAAGCACCTCACTGAAGCGCCGCGGACGGTAACGTCGCGCGAGGGCGATGTAGCTCATGGGGCGGTGCTCTGGGAAGGATGGCCGGTGAGGAGGAATTTGAAATGCAGGGCGGCGATCGGCTCGCTGCGCTCGGATTGAGGTAGAGCGTCCGTCGGGGTCCGCTCTGCGGCATGTTGCCTTTGGGCTCCCTCACCCCACCGCTCGCTCTGCGAGCGGTTCCCCCCTCTCCCGCTTTGCGGGAGAGGGGATGTGGTCGACGGCCTTTGGCCGTCGCATCTGCTTTTTGGGTGGCGGCCTACGCCAGCGGTCCCGGCACACGATATCGCCGCTACCGTTGCTCCCTTCCGGGCCTGGCGGGGTTCACGGGTCGTCGTTGCGGGGGCCAACGCAGGCCACCATGGACTCGGTTGCTTCATGCAAGAAGGCCTTGCTTCAGGATGCGCGCGGTCGCGATGCGTGGACGAAGCCGTGGCCGCGTTCCAGCAGGAAGGCCAGCCACTTCACCATCATTGCGTTGCGCCGCCATTGCGCACTCAGAAATTGTATCGCGTCCGCCTCGCTACCGTCGGTCACCGGCCAGGGCGGGCGGCTGGCGCATTGCAAGGCTTCAGCCACACGCGCGTCTCGATACACCTTGATGTGCAGGTCGGGGGACAGCGTCTCATCCAGCGCGTAGGTCAGCCGGAAACAGGCGGTGTAGCGATCGCGGGCGATGGTGGAGAGATAGAGCGGCGGCTCTCCCTCGACGCGGGACACCGCCGAGACGAAGGGCAGGTCCAGCTCCGGCACCAGCTGCTGCGCAAGCTGGAAGCCGCGCTCGTAGAGCACGTGCAAGGCGGCCAGTCGACTGGCGGGTGTCAGTTCTCGCAGTTGCATGGTGCGACTATAAGATATCGACGCCTATGAACGCGTCAGTGAGCCCTATGTCGATTGAACTCTGCGCAACGCAGCCCTATTCGGATCAGAAGCCCGGCACGGCCGGACTACGCAAAACGGTCCGGACGATCGCGCAACCGAATTATCTCGAGAACTTCGTCGAAGCCGTGTTCCGCAACGTGCCCGAGCTCAACGGCGCCTGTCTGGTGCTCGGCGGGGACGGACGGCACTACAACGCCGTGGCCATCCAGACCATCATCGCCATGGCCATCGCCCACGGCGTGCGCCACATTGTCGTTGGACAGCACGGCTGGCTGTCGACACCCGCCGCCTCCCTGTTGATCCGCGAGCGCGAGGCAGCCGGCGGCTTCATCCTCACGGCCAGCCACAATCCGGCCGGCCCGGAGGGCGACTTCGGCATCAAGTTCAACGTCGCCGGGGGCGGCCAGGCGCCGGCCGCGCTCACCGATGCGATCCACGCCACCACGCGCAGCCTGGATCAGTACCGCATCGCGCGCATTCCGGAAGTGGCGCTCGATATCCTTGGGGAGCGCAACGTGGAGGGCACCCGGATCGAAGTCATCGACCCGGTCGATGCCTACGCCGACTGCATGGCGCAGCTATTCGACTTCGCGGCCATTCGCCAATGGCTCGATACACACCGCGTGGTCTTCGACGCCATGCACGCCATTACCGGCCCCTACGCCCGGCGGATTCTGATCGAAATGCTGGGGGCGCCCGAGGCTTCGGTGCGCAATGCCGAGCCGCTGCCCGACTTCGGCGGCGGCCACCCTGACCCGAATCTGGTCTACGCCGCCGAACTGGTACAGGAAATGCACTGCCCTGCCGCGCCCGACCTGGCGGCAGCGAGCGATGGAGACGGTGACCGCAACATGATTCTGGGCCCGGGCTGCTTCGTGAGCCCAGGAGATTCGCTGGCGGTGCTGGCGGCCCACCTCAACCGCCTGCCGGGTTACCGTGAAGGCCTGCGCGGGGTCGCGCGCTCGATGCCGACCAGTCGCGCCGTGGATGCGGTGGCCGAAGCCCTCGATGTGCCCTGCTTCGAAACGCCGACGGGATGGAAGTACTTCTGCAATCTGTTGGATGACGGGCGGCTGACGCTGTGCGGGGAAGAAAGCTTCGGCACCTCCTCCGACCATGTCCGCGAGAAGGACGGCCTCTGGGCGGCACTGGCCTGGATGAATGTGCTGGCCATTTCCGGCCAGTCGCTACCGGAATTGATGCAGGCCCACTGGCAGCGTTTCGGCCGGCATCGCTATGAGCGACACGACTACGAGGGGCTTCCGGACGCGGTGGCCGATGCGGTCATGGACGGTCTGAAGGCGGCCCTGCCCGCCTTGGTGGGGAAGCACTTCGATGGCCTCGAAGTGACGCAGGCGGACGATTTCGCCTATGTGGACCCCGTCGACGGCAGTCGCGCCGAGGGTCAGGGTCTGCGGGTGGTGTTCGGTCACCAGGCCCGCATCATCCTGCGTCGCTCGGGCACCGGTACCGGCAGCGCCACGCTTCGGTTGTATCTGGAGTACTTCGAAGCCGAGCCGGCAGCGGATGACGCCCATCTGCGCCACCTGGCGAAGATCGCCGAGTCCATCACGCAGCTATGCGCTCGCAGTGGGCGCGATGGCCCGGACCTACGCACCTGAGCGAATCGCCCAGTTGTGCCCTTAGGCGTCCTGGTCGTCGCGCACGATGCCGGCGCGATTCAGCGCGTCTTCGGCAAGCTCATCGACGCGCGCGTTGACGGCGCGGACCGTGTCGTAGACCGTACTGGATATCTGATCGTGCAGACCGCGTGCGCGGCGCGCCAAGCCTTCAAAGGCAGCGATGCGCTCGAGCTGATCAAAGGGCAAAGCGGCCACGCGCCGGTGGACATCCTCCACCGTATTCGCGCCTTCTTCCACCGCCTGGTGCACGATGTCCTTCAACGAGTAGATCTGGCTCATGGTCTGCTTACGGTGTGGAAATATGGCGGAGTGTGCGGCGCGACCGCCACCCTGCGCAAGCCATGCCGCAACGTTCGGCAGCGTGGAGGGTTTGACGCATCAGCGGAACCCAAGGCCCCGCGTCCTGAGGACGCGGGGCTTGCTGCGCCTGGATGCGCTAAGGCGCCAGCTTTGGCACCGAGGCCGGTGGCTCGCTGGCAGACGCCGCTTCCTGCAGATGGTTGTCGCCGCTGGCGGTGAAAAAGGCCGCGCCCAGCGATTCGCCGTCGACGCCGGGCTCGGTGACGGTCTCCACGTAGTACCACTCGCCCTGGCAACGTTCCGTGGTGACATCCAGCACCATGTAGCCCCGCCGCGCGAGATTGATGTACTTCATGTGCGGATTGTTCAGACGCAGTACGTCAGACACGCCGTCAAGCGGATCCAGCCCGGGCGATGTGACGGAGGTGCACACAAACTCCACCGCCTGCGCTCCCGCGCCTGTGATCGGGTTATAGGACGCCGGGTTGTTGGGATCATCGGAAATATCGATGGCCCAGCTGGTATGGATGTCGCCGGTGAGCACCACGGTATTGTCGATGGCATTGTCACGCAGGGTATCGAGGATGGCCTTGCGTCCACTCGGATAGCCATCCCACTGGTCGCCATTGAGGTAGAGGCTAGAAGCCGACACCGTCGGCAACTGATCGACCACGGCGCCGAGGACTGCGCTGAGGGGGCTGTCCGGCGCAGTGTTCTCCAGCAGCGAAACCACATCACCCGTATTGGGCAATGCGCAGCCGGCCTCCGGCAGGCCCAGCACCTTGAGCTGGCCAAACATCACCTGCTGCCCGACCAGCTTCCAGCGCGCCTGGCTCTCCTTCAAACCGCTGAGCAGCCAGTCCAGCTGTGCGTCGCCAATATTGCTGTAGTCCTCATCGTAGGGAGCCGCGCAGTTGGCGAAAAGCCCGTTGTCCTGCACGTCGTTCGCGCTATTGATGCCCGCCGGCGAACCCGCCGTGGTCAGCACATTGGGGCGGCGGGCGATGTCGCGATCAAAGAGGCGGGTGTCCAGCATGTGCAGGTCGACCAGGTCGCCAAAGGAGAAGCGGCGCCAGATGCGCTCCTGCGCCTTGATGCGCTCGGGATCACGCTGGTCGTCGCAGCTTTGCGGCGCGACGTAGTCGGCCAGATTGTCGCGAATCGGCATCCATTCGCGGTAGGCCTGGATGGCCCACGCCTTGCGTTGCACCCAGCAGCCCTCGCCCGGATCCGATTCGGTCTGCTCGGTGTGGTTCTTGGCGTTGTCGCGGAAACTGTTGTCCGTGGTCTCGTGGTCATCCCAGACCGCGATCATCGGATGCTGGCGGTGCAGCTCGCTCAGATCGGGATCCTGGCGGTACTGGCTGTAGCGCTGACGATAATCGGATAGGGTCAGAATCTCGGTGGATGGTTCATAGGCGCGCACATTGCCGTATTCACCCGTGCCGTATTCGTAAATGTAGTCGCCCAGATGCAGCACGCAGTCGATATCCGCGCGCCGGGCCAGCAGGCGATAGGCGTTGAAGAAGCCGTGCGCGAGACTGGAACAGGACACGATGCCCAGGCGCAGGCGCTCGGTGGGACCCGTGGGGGCGGTTCGCGTCCGGCCTACCGGCGAGGTCGCCCCCAGCGCGCTGAAGCGGTAGTAATAGGTCGTCCCTGACGACAGCCCTGCCACATCCAGCTTCACCGTCTGGTCGCGCTCTGGGGCCGCCATGCTCTGCTGACTAACCACCACTGTGCCGAAATCGGGATCGAGCGCCATCTCCAACAACACGGGCACCGCGCGCGGCTGTTCGGTCGTCACACGCGTCCAGACGATGACGCGGTCATCCAAGGGGTCACCGCTGGCCACGCCGTGCCGGAAGATCTGGGCAGCGTCGCCCTGCCCTGCGCTGTTGCCACTGCTGCCGCAACCGACCAATGCCGCGGCGGGCAGGCCGTACCCCGTACGCCGCAGGAAATTCCGTCGAGATACATGGCCGGGACGCGGACGACGAGGGGCTGACATCAGTGAAGACTCCAGATCATGGTCGGACAGCCGGCGAAAATTACCGGCGGAAGACGACGGTTTTGTGACAGGGCGTCAAAAACTCTCCCGGCGGAGCTTTTTCTCCTGCATCGCCACGCTGGCGATTTCCTCCACCGACATATTCGCCGAATTCACGAAGGGAATGCCGCGCCGCTTGTAGAGCCCTTCCGCCTGACGCAGTTCGTAGGCGCATTGGGTGACGCTGGCATAGGGGCTGCCCGGGCGCCGCTCGCTGCGCACCTGCGCCAGTCGCTCCGGGTCCGATGTCAGGCCAAACAGCTTGGATTCAAAGGGTTGCAATACCTTGGGCAGGCGCAGCGCCTCTAGATCCTCCTCGATGAGCGGGTAATTGGTGGCATACAAGCCGTGCTGCATCGCCAGATAAAGGCTGGTTGGCGTCTTACCGCAGCGCGAGGGTGCGATAATGATCAGGTCGGCTTGCTCGAGTTTCCGGGTGGATCCGCCATCGTCGTGCTCAAGCGCGAAATTGATGGCATCCATGCGGATACGATAGCGGCCGGCATCGGACAACCCGTGGGCGCGTCCGGCCTCGTGCGTGGACTGCGTATCAAGCGCTTTTTCGAGCGCCGGAATGAAGGTTTCGAACAAATCGAAGAAAATTGCGTCCGCGCGCCTTAAAATGGCGCGGACTTCATCCGTCACCGTGGTGGAAAAAATCAGCGGGCTACGTCCGCTGTCCTCGGCGACATGATTGATGTACTGCACCGTGGCCTCGGCCTTCTCGGTACTGTTGACGAAGGGTAACGTCTGGCGACGGAACTGAAATTGATCGAATTGTGTCAGCAGGCCGTTGCCCAGGGTTTCGGCTGTGATGCCGGTGCGATCCGATACAAAGAACACGTGCAGGGTGGACATTGAAGGGCCAACTTTGCGCGACAAACGAATGGAAGCAGGCGCAGCGCGGCGCCGCTTCGCACTATAGCGGGGAAAGCGCGATGAGCAGTGACAACAACGTAGTGTGGTTCGAGCATCTCGGCATGAATGACGTCGAGCGCGTCGGCGGCAAGAATGCCTCGCTCGGTGAAATGACCCAGCATCTGGCCGCCGCCGGGGTCAATGTGCCGGGCGGCTTCGCCACCACCGCCAATGCCTATCGCGAGTTTCTGTCGCATGAGGGACTGGCGGACCGCATCAACGCACAGCTACGCGCCCTCGATATTGAGGACGTCACTGAACTCGCGCGCGTCGGCAAGGCGATCCGTGAGGAGGTCATGGCGGCGCCCTTCCCCCCGCATCTGGAAAAGGACATCCGCTCCGCCTACGAGGAAATGCTGGAGAAGGCGGGCGCCCCCATCAGTGTCGCTGTGCGCTCGTCGGCCACCGCAGAGGATCTTCCTGACGCTTCCTTTGCCGGCCAACAGGAAACCTTCCTGAACATCGATGGCATCGACAATGTGCTGCTGGCGATCAAGGAGGTCTTCGCGAGCCTTTTCAACGACCGCGCCATCTCCTACCGCGTGCATCACGGCTTTGAGCACGAACGCGTGGCCCTGTCCGCCGGCATCCAGCGCATGGTGCGCTCGGATGAAGGCGCCTCCGGCGTCATGTTCACCATGGACACTGAATCGGGCTTCCGTGACGCGGTCTTCATCACCGCCAGCTATGGCCTCGGTGAAGCCGTGGTGCAGGGCGCCGTCAACCCGGACGAGTTCTATGTCTACAAACCGGGGCTGGCGCGCAATCGCCCGGCCGTGCTGCGCCGCGGACTCGGCACCAAGACCAAGAAGATGGTCTACGCCAGTTCGCGCGACGTGGGCAAGACCGTGGAGTTCGTCGATGTGGCCGAGGAGGATCGTCAACGCTTCTGCCTGAATGACGCCGACGCCGAACAGCTCGCCCGCTTCGCTGTCATCATCGAGGAGCACTACGGCCGCCCCATGGACATCGAGTGGGGCAAGGACGGCTTCGACGGCGGTCTGTACATCCTCCAGGCGCGGCCGGAAACCGTGCAGTCACGCGCGCAGACCAGCGTGCTGCGCCGCTACAAGCTCAAGGCCAGCGGCACCATCATCACCACCGGCCGGGCCATCGGCCAGAAGATCGGCGCGGGCAAGGTCAAGATCCTGTCGTCCATCGACCAGATGGACAAGGTGCAGAAAGGCGACGTGCTGGTCACGGACATGACCGACCCGGATTGGGAGCCGGTCATGAAGCGCGCCTCCGCCATCGTCACCAACCGCGGCGGCCGCACCTGCCACGCCGCCATCATTGCACGCGAACTCGGCATCCCCGCCGTGGTCGGCTGCGGTGACGCCACCCGCGCCCTGGCCAACGTCACCGACGCCACCGTAAGCTGCGCCGAAGGCGACACCGGCAATATCTACGAGGGTCATGTGGACTATGCCGTCGACGAGATCCCGCTCGACGACATGCCGGACATCCCGACCAAGATCATGATGAATGTCGGCAACCCCGACCAGGCCTTCGACTTCTCCGCGCTGCCGCACAAGGGCGTGGGCCTCGCGCGTCTGGAATTCATCATCAACAAGCAGATCGGCATCCATCCGCAGGCACTGCTCAATTACGACGACCAGCCGGACGATCTGAAGCGTCAGATCAAGCCGATCATCGCGGCCTACGGCGACCCCGTCGAGTACTTCGTTAAGCGCCTCGCGGAGGGCGTGGCCACCATTGCGGCCGCTTTCGCGCCGGAACCGGTCATCGTGCGCATGTCCGATTTCAAGACCAACGAGTACGCCAATCTGCTCGCCGGTCAGCAGTACGAGCCGCACGAGGAGAACCCAATGCTGGGCTTCCGCGGCGCCTCGCGCTACATCTCCGATGTCTTCCGCCCCTGCTTCGATCTCGAATGCCGCGCCATGCGCTATGTGCGCGACGAGATGGGGCTGGACAATGTGCAGATCATGATCCCCTTCGTGC
>JALEHA010000204.1 GCA_022763315.1 Algiphilus sp. | reverse complement strand
TGCGCCGATCGCCATGGAAGAAGGCCTGCGCTTCGCGATCCGCGAAGGCGGCCGCACCGTCGGCGCCGGCGTCGTCGCGAAGATTCTCGCCTGAGGCGCGTCTTCGGGCTTTGCTTTTCCGCGGGGCGCGCGTAGAATGCGCGCCCCGTGTTTGTCGTGGTCGCGGTCGTAGGCTGACGAGCGCTGTATCTAGGGTAGTAGCTCAATTGGTAGAGCAGCGGTCTCCAAAACCGCAGGTTGGGGGTTCGAGTCCCTCCTGCCCTGCCAGCTCGTCGCATCCGGTCCGTATCGCGTCGCCACCGTCAAAACCGACTTCTTACAAGCGCTGATCCATGAGCAATTCCAACCAAGCATCCGGCGGCAGCCTGGACACCCTCTGGATGCTGGCCGCGCTCGCGACGGTCGTCGGCGGCGTCGCCGCCTTCTATCTGCTCGAGCCGCAATACAACGTCGCGATCCGTGCCGGCATCGTGGTGGCATCGGTAGCAGTGGCTGCCGGCCTGTTCTACCAGACCGCCAACGGGCGTTCTGCCTGGGGTTATTTGGTAGGTGCGCGCATCGAGATGCGCAAGACCACCTTCCCGACACGGCAGGAGAGTGTGCAGACCACGCTGCTCATCGCGGTGGTGGTTCTTATCGTTTCGCTGTTCCTCTGGGGGTTGGATTCCTTCCTCCTGTGGGCCGTGAAATTGCTGACCGGGCGGGGTTGAGGCCATGGCTATGAGGTGGTATGTCGTCCACGCCTACTCGCAGTACGAAAATCACGTCAAGCGGGCGCTTCTGGAGCGCATCCAGCGCGAAGGGTTGCAGGACCGCTTCGGTGACATCCTGGTGCCGACCGAAGAGGTCGTGGAGATGCGCGACGGTGTCAAGCGCACCACGGAGCGCAAGTTCTTTCCGGGTTATGTGCTCGTCCAGATCGATATGGATGAAGAGGCCTGGCATCTGGTGAAGTCCACCCCCAAGGTGCTGGGCTTCATCGGTGGGACGCCGGATCGACCGGCGCCCATCTCCGAGAAGGAGGCCAACACCATCCTGAATCGGGTCGAGGAGTCGGTGGAGAAGCCGCGTCCAAAGACGATGTTCGAGCCGGGCGAGACGGTGCGCGTCATCGATGGTCCCTTCGCCGATTTCAACGGTGTGGTCGAGGAAGTCAATTATGAGAAGAGCCGGCTGCGTGTGGCCGTGCTGATCTTCGGGCGCTCCACGCCGGTCGAGCTGGAGTTCTCCCAGGTCGAGAAGGGCTAAGACATTCGGGCGGCGTAGGCCGCCATCAGCCGACGCCTGTCGCGTATCGCGGTTGGCGTCGACCGCGCCGAAGGCGCACAGCGTTGTGAACGGGCCTCAGATCGGGGCCTGACATTCAGGGGAGCCGCAAGGCGTTCGCACCCAACCGAGGACATCACATGGCCAAGAAAGTACAGGGCTATATCAAGCTGCAGATCCCTGCAGGCAAAGCCAACCCCTCACCGCCCGTCGGTCCGGCGCTCGGTCAGCAGGGCGTCAATATCATGGAGTTCTGCAAGGCCTTCAATGCCGCCACGCAGAACATTGAGCCGGGCCTGCCGACGCCGGTCGTGATTACGGTCTACTCGGACCGTTCCTTCACCTTCGTGACCAAGACGCCGCCGGCCGGCGTGTTGATCAAGAAGGCGCTCAACCTGAAGTCGGGTAGCGGCACGCCGAACACCAAGAAGGTGGGTAAGATCAGCCGCGAGCAGCTCGAGGAGATTGCCCGCACCAAGTGGCCCGACCTCAACGCAGCCGATATGGATGCGGCGGTTCGGACGATTGCTGGCTCCGCCCGTTCGATGGGCGTCGACGTCGAGGAGGCCTAAGTCATGGCGCATATCACCAAGCGTAAGAAGGCCTTCGCCGAGAAGGTCGACCCGGGCAAGCATTACACCCTGGACGAAGCCTTGAGCCTGCTGTCGGAACTCGCCACTGCCAAGTTCCGCGAATCCGTCGACATCGCCATCAATCTGGGCGTCGATCCGCGGAAGTCAGACCAGAACGTGCGTGGCTCCACTGTGCTTCCGCACGGTTCCGGCAAGGACGTGCGTGTCGCCGTCTTCGCCCAGGGCGCCAAGGCCGAAGAGGCCCAGGCGGCGGGCGCGGATGCGGTCGGCATGGAAGACCTCGCCGAGAAGATGAAGGGCGGTGACCTGAACTACCAGGTCGTGATCGCCGAACCCGCCGCCATGCGTGTGGTCGGTGCCTTGGGTCAGCTGCTCGGTCCGCGTGGCCTCATGCCGAACCCCAAGACCGGCACGGTCACCCCGGATATTGGCACCGCGGTGGGTAACGCCAAGGCCGGTATGGCCAAGTTCCGGACCGACAAGGGCGGCGTCATTCATTGCCCGGTGGGTGCGGCCAACTTCTCGGCCGACCAGCTACGCGAGAACATCGCTGCCGTGCTGCGCGACATCCGCAAGGCGAAGCCGGCCACGTCGAAGGGCACCTTCATCCGCAAGGTGACGTTGTCCACGACGATGGGGCCGGGCGTGCCGGTCGAGCTGTCCTCGCTGCCCGAGTAAATACACCGGCGCGGGCGGGCAAGGGCCCGTCCGCGCCACCCAATCTTGACTGTGTGGCGGAAGCCGCATCGTCCAAGACCGTAGGCGCCAACCGGTTCAACCGGGCGGATTAAACGTCGAAAGGCGGCCTACGCAGATGGTGAACACCCCGCGAGGGGTGCGCCGTACAGGCGGAACACGGGTCACACCGCGTTCCATGTTGTTGTGCCACCAGGAGCATTGACTATATGGCAATTAGGCTGCATCAGAAGAAGGCCCTGGTAGCGGAAGTCAACGAAGTCGCGAAGAAGGCGCATTCAGCAGTGGCCGCCGAGTACATCGGCCTCACTGCGGGTCAGCTCGACGACCTGCGTGCGAAGGCGCGCGAAGGGGATATCTATCTCCACGTCGTCAAGAACACGCTGGCTAAGCGCGCGGTCGAGGGCACGGAGTTCGAGTGTCTCTCGCCGTCGCTGGTGGGCCCGATCATGCTCGGTTTCTCACTCGAGGATCCGGGTTCGGTTGCGCGCGTCATCAAGGACTTCGCCAAGACGCATCCGAAGCTGGTCGTGAAGACCGTGGCCGTGGGCGGTACCGCCTACGGTCCTGCGGATCTGGATCGACTCGCCTCGCTCCCGACTCGGGAAGAGGCGCTTGCGATGCTGATGGGCACCATGAAGGCGCCCATTGGCAATTTCGTTCGACTGCTCAACGAGCCCACGGCCAAGTTCGTGCGCACGCTGTCCGCGGTCGGCGAGTCCAAGCAGGCTGCCTGATCCGTCCTGGCTTTCCGCTGCAAACCAACGTTTTATCGGCTTTTCCACACTTTCGACATTTTTTGAGGTAAACCCATGGCACTGTCCAACGAAGAAATCATCGACGCCATCGCCGAAAAGTCCGTCATGGACATCGTCGAGCTCGTCAAGGCAATGGAAGACAAGTTCGGCGTCACCGCCGCGGCGCCGGTTGCGGCCGCTGCCGCCGGTCCGGCCGCTGCTGGCGGCGACGCCGGTGCTGCCGAAGAGCAGACCGAGTTCACCGTCGTGCTCGCCTCTTTCGGCGACAACAAGGTGGGCGTCATTAAGGCGGTTCGCGAAGTCACCGGTCTTGGCCTGAAGGAAGCCAAGGAGATGGTGGAAGGCGCGCCGAACGAGCTGAAGCAGGATATCCCGAAGGCGGAAGCCGAAGAGATCAAGAAGAAGCTCGAGGACGCCGGCGCCAAGGTCGAGATCAAGTAACTCGCACCCGACTGGGACCGCCAGCGTTCAAGCGCTGGCGGTCATTCCGGTTTCGACGCATCTTAGGAACTGTATTGCCGCACATCGATTCCAAGTCGTACAGAGCATTCCACGCCGCCATCGCGCCTGCGCGCACTGGTCGTAGCGTGGCGTTTGGTGTCGTGCGTGGCCGGATCTGCCATGGCGGCAGGTCGTCGTCGCTTTCTTCCTTGCCGGAAAAGGCGATTCTATTCAGGCTCTGCGCCCTTCCGGCGCGAGCACCTATTGCAGGTGACCGCACGCATTGATTGGTATGCAATGCCGCAGTCCGATGTCCAGTCAGCCGGGTGTTCTGCGTCCGGCTGTTTTTGCCTGTCCGGTTTCCGAGTTTCGGGCGTGTCGCGCCGACTCAGCGCGCCAGGCCCGAGCCTCGTCGTTCACTGCCGCCCCGGCAGTGATTCGCCGTTCGTGATTACGCAGCAGCAGGTATAGCCCATGACCTACTCTTTTACCGAGAAAAAGCGTATCCGCAAGAACTTCCGCAAGCGCGAAGACACCTTGCCGATCCCCTTCCTGCTGGCCACGCAGATCGACTCGTATCGCGGGTTTCTGCAGGCCGAGCAAGCGCCCTCGAAGCGCCTTGACATGGGGCTGCACGCGGCCTTCAACTCGGTGTTCCCGATGCAGAGCTATTCCGGTGCCGCGGCGCTGGAATACCTGTCCTATCGTCTGGGCGAGCCGGTCTTCGACGAGAAGGAGTGCCGTATTCGTGGCCTCAACTACTCGGCCCCGCTGCGCGTGAAGTGCCGCCTTGTCATCTATGACAAGGAGTCCAAGGAAAAGCGCGTCAAGGAAGTGCGGGAACAAGAGGTCTACATGGGCGAATTGCCGCTCATGACCGAGAACGGCACCTTCATCATCAATGGCACCGAGCGTGTCATCGTGTCCCAGCTGCACCGTTCGCCGGGCGTGTTCTTCGACCACGACCGCGGCAAGACGCACAGCTCGGGCAAGCTGCTGTACACCGCGCGCGTCATTCCCTATCGCGGCTCCTGGCTGGACTTCGAATTCGATCCGAAGGACAACCTCTACGTCCGCATCGATCGTCGCCGCAAGCTGCCGGCGACCATCCTGCTGCGCGCACTGGGCTACGACAACCAGTGGATGCTGGAGACCTTCCACGAGCAGAACATCTACCACCTGACGCAGGAAGGCGCCGAGCTGGAACTGGTGCCGGAGCGCTTGAAGGGTGAAACCGCCTCCTTCGACATTGCCGACAAGGAAGGCAATGTCATCGTGGAGACCGGCAAGCGCATCACCGCGCGCCATATCCGCCTGATTGGTCAGGCGGGCATCGACACGCTCTTCGTGCCGGATGCCTACCTGCTGGGCAAGGTCATCGCCCGCGACACCGTTTCCGAAGACGGCGAGATCGTGGCGGCGGCCAATACCGAGATCACCGAGGAGACCCTGGCGGTGCTGCGCGAAGCCGGCATCAAGACGCTGCACACGCTCTATGTCAACGACTTCGACAAGGGGCCGTACATCTCGACGACGCTGAACATCGACGCCACACGTACGCGGCTCGAGGCGCTGGTCGAGATCTACCGCATGATGCGTCCTGGCGAGCCGCCCACCAAGGATGCAGCCGAGGCGCTGTTCCACAATTTGTTCTTCACCTACGAGCGCTACGACCTGTCCGCCGTGGGCCGCATGAAGTTCAACCGCCGGCTTCGGCGTGACGCAGTGGACGGCCCGGCCGTGCTCTACGACGGTCGCTACTTCTCCAGCCTTGACCTCGACAAGGACGAGGAAGCGGGCAAGCTGTTCAACGAATTCGGCGAAGACCATTCGGACATCGTCGACGTCATGCGTGAGATCGTCGCCATCCGCAACGGCGAGGGTGTCACCGACGACATCGACCACCTTGGCAACCGCCGTATCCGCTCGGTGGGCGAGATGGCGGAAAACGTCTTCCGTACCGGTCTGGTGCGCGTCGAGCGCGCGGTGCGCGAGCGTCTGGCGCTGGCCGAGGCCGAGAATCTCACACCGCAGGATCTGATCAACGCCAAACCGGTGTCGGCAGCGGTCAAGGAGTTCTTCGGCTCCTCGCAGCTGTCGCAGTTCATGGACCAGAACAATCCGCTCTCCGAGGTGACGCACAAGCGTCGTGTCTCGGCATTGGGCCCGGGTGGTCTGACCCGTGAGCGCGCGGGCTTCGAAGTACGCGACGTGCACCCGACGCATTACGGCCGCATCTGCCCCATCGAGACGCCGGAAGGCCCGAACATCGGCCTGATCAACTCGCTGGCGGTGTATGCGCGCACCAATGAATACGGCTTCCTCGAAACGCCGTATCGCAAGGTGGTCGACAGCCGTGTCACCGACGAGATCGAGTATCTGTCCGCGATTGAGGAAGGCCGCTACACCATCGCCCAGGCGAACTCGGTGCTCGACGGCGAGGGCCGCTTCGTCAACGATCTGATCTCGGTCCGTACGCGCAACGAGTTCTCGATGCTGCCGCCGAGCGAAGTCCAGTACATGGACATCTCGCCGCGTCAGATCGTGTCCGTGGCCGCGGCGCTGGTGCCCTTCCTGGAGCACGACGACGCCAACCGCGCGCTCATGGGCGCGAACATGCAGCGTCAGGCCGTGCCCACGCTGAAGGCGGACAAGCCGCTGGTCGGCACCGGCATAGAAAAGCGCGTCGCGGTCGACTCCGGCAACGCCATCCAGGCCCGCCGTGGTGGTCGTGTCGACAAGGTGGACGCTGCGCGCGTGGTCATCCGCGTCAACGACGACGAAGCCGTCGCCGGTGAAGCGGGTGTCGACATCTACAACCTGGTCAAGTACACGCGTTCCAACCAGAACACCTGCATGAACCAGAAGCCGATCGTGAAGCCGGGCGACATCGTCGCCCGCGGCGACGTGATCGCGGACGGCCCGAGCACCGACATCGGTGAACTGGCGCTGGGCCAGAACATGCTGGTCGCCTTCATGCCGTGGAACGGCTACAACTTCGAGGACTCGATCCTGGTGTCCGAGCGTGTGGTGGCGGAAGACCGCTTCACCACCGTGCACATCGAAGAGCTCAACTGCGTCGCGCGCGAAACCAAGCTCGGCTCGGAAGAGATCTCGGCGGATATTCCGAACGTCAACGAGGCCGCCCTGCGCAAGCTGGACGAGTCCGGCATCGTCTACATCGGTGCCGAGGTCAAGGCCGGCGACATCCTGGTCGGCAAGGTCACGCCCAAGGGCGAGACGCAGCTCACACCGGAAGAGAAGCTGCTGCGCGCGATCTTCGGCGAGAAGGCTTCCGACGTGAAGGACACCTCGCTGCGCGTGCCGGCCGGCATGGACGGCACCGTCATCGACGTGCGCGTCTTCACCCGCGAGGGCGTGGAGAAGGACAAGCGCGCCAAGGACATCGAGGAAGCCGAGAAGGAACAGGTCCGCAAGGACCTCAACGACGAGCTGCGCATCTTCGAAGACGACATCTTCGAGCGCCTCGGCCGCGTGCTGGTCGGCCAGGTCGCCGACGGCGGCCCGAACAAGCTCAAGAAGGGCGCCGAGGTAACGCGCGAGTACCTGGATTCGGTGGAGCGCGAGCGCTGGTTCGAAATCCGCCTGCGTGACGAAGACGCGCAGACCTCGCTGGAAACCGCGGCGCGTCAGCTCAAGGACATGAAGGCCGAGTTCGACAAGCGCTTCGAGTCGAAGAAGACCAAGATCGAGCAGGGCGACGAGCTGGCTCCCGGTGTGCTCAAGACCGTCAAGGTCTACATGGCGGTGAAGCGTCGCATCCAGCCGGGCGACAAGATGGCCGGCCGCCACGGCAACAAGGGTGTGATCTCGCAGATCGTCCCGATCGAGGACATGCCGCACATGGAGGACGGCACGCCGGTGGACGTCGTGCTCAACCCGCTGGGCGTGCCGTCGCGCATGAACATCGGGCAGCTGCTGGAAACCCACCTGGGCTGGGCCGCGCGCGGCCTCGGCAAGCAGATCCAGGAGATGCTGGAGCAGCAGAAGGCCATTGCCGAGCTGCGCAGCTTCCTCGACGAGATCTACAACAAGTCCAGCGACGGTATCGACAAGATCGACCTCGAAAGCTTCACCGACGAGGAGATCATCAACCTCGCGAAGAATCTGCGTGGTGGTGTGCCCACCGCCACGCCAGTGTTCGACGGTGCCTCCGAGGCCGAGATCAAGCGGCTGCTCAAGCTGGCGGGTCTGCCGGAAAGCGGGCAGGCGCATCTGACCGACGGCCGCAGTGGCGAGCCGCTGGCGCGTCCGGTGACGGTGGGCTACATGTATATGCTCAAGCTCAACCACCTCATCGACGACAAGATGCACGCGCGTTCCACCGGCCCGTACTCGCTGGTCACCCAGCAGCCACTGGGCGGCAAGGCGCAGTTCGGTGGTCAGCGCTTCGGCGAGATGGAGGTCTGGGCGCTGGAAGCCTACGGCGCCGCCTACACGCTGCAGGAGATGCTCACCGTCAAGTCCGACGACACGATCGGACGCACCAAGATGTACAAGGCCATCGTCGACGGCGACCACCGCATGGTCGCAGGCATGCCCGAGTCCTTCAACGTGCTCGTCAAGGAGATCCGTTCCATCGGTCTCAACATCGAGCTCGTGCAGAGCGACTAGGTCCCGGGTACGCCATTAACGGAGATACGCAATGAAAGACTTGCTCAACCTGCTGCGCAACAACGACGAAGTCGACGATTTCGACGCCATCAAGATCTCCCTGGCTTCGCCGGAGCAGATCCGTTCCTGGTCCTTCGGCGAGGTCAAGAAGCCGGAGACCATCAACTACCGCACCTTCAAGCCGGAGCGTGACGGCCTGTTCTGCGCCAAGCTCTTCGGCCCGGTCAAGGACTACGAGTGCCTGTGCGGCAAGTACAAGCGCCTCAAGCACCGCGGCGTGGTCTGCGAAAAGTGCGGCGTGGAAGTCACCGTCGCCAAGGTGCGCCGCGAGCGCATGGCGCACATCGACCTGGCCGCGCCGGTCGCCCACATCTGGTTCCTGAAGTCGCTGCCGTCGCGCATCGGCCTGCTCATGGATATGCCGCTGCGCGCCATCGAGCGCATCCTCTACTTCGAGGCGCACGTCGTGGTCGATCCCGGCCTGACGCCGCTGGAGAAGTACACCCTGCTGACCGAGGACGAGTACCTGGACGCGGTCGAGCAGTACGGTGACGAGTTCGATGCGCGCATGGGCGCTGAGGCGGTGCTCGATCTGCTCAAGCAGATCGATCTGCCCAAGGAAGCCATGCGCATGCGCGAGGAGATCGGCGCTACCAATTCCGAAACCAAGATCAAGAAGCTCGGCAAGCGCCTCAAGCTGATCGAGTCCTTCCTGGCGTCCGGCAACAAGCCGGAGTGGATGATCCTGCAGGTGCTGCCGGTGCTGCCGCCGGATCTGCGTCCGCTGGTGCCGCTGGATGGCGGTCGCTTCGCGACCTCCGATCTGAACGATCTGTATCGCCGCGTCATCAACCGCAACAATCGTCTGCGTCGGCTGCTCGAGCTGTATGCGCCGGACATCATCGTGCGCAACGAAAAGCGCATGCTGCAGGAGTCGGTGGACGCGCTGCTCGACAACGGCCGCCGCGGTCGTGCCATCACCGGCACCAACAAGCGCCCGCTGAAGTCGCTGTCCGACATGATCAAGGGCAAGCAGGGCCGCTTCCGTCAGAACCTGCTCGGCAAGCGCGTCGACTACTCGGGCCGTTCGGTCATCGTGGTCGGCCCGACGCTGCGCCTGCACCAGTGCGGTCTGCCCAAGAAGATGGCGCTTGAGCTGTTCAAGCCCTTCGTCTTCTCGCAGTTGCAGCGCCAGGGCCATGCCACCACCATCAAGATGGCCAAGAAGATGGTGGAGCGCGAGGAAGGCGTGGTCTGGGACATCCTCGAGGACTGCATCAAGGAGCACCCGGTGCTGCTGAACCGGGCGCCCACGCTGCACCGCCTGGGCATTCAGGCCTTCGAGCCGGTGCTGATCGAGGGCAAGGCCATCCAGCTGCATCCGTTGGTCTGCACCGCCTTCAACGCTGACTTTGACGGCGACCAGATGGCCGTGCACGTTCCGCTGTCGCTGGAAGCGCAGCTCGAAGCGCGCGTGCTGATGATGTCGTCGAACAACATCCTGTCGCCGGCCAACGGCGACCCCATCATCGTGCCCAGCCAGGACGTCGTTCTCGGCCTGTACTGGGTCACCCGCGAGCGCATCGGCGCCAAGGGTGACGGCATGGTGCTGGCCGACGTCGCCGAGGTGCACCGCGCGCACAGCGGCGGCGTCCTCGACCTGCAGGCGCGCATCAAGGTGCGTATCGACGACTGCCTCGAGCACGAGGACGGCTCCATCGAGCCGGTGCGCCATATCGTCGACACCACGGCTGGTCGTGCGCTGCTGTCGGAGATCCTGCCCAAGAACGTGCCGTTCTCGGTCATCAACAAGACGCTGACCAAGAAGGAAGTGGGCAAGGTCATCGACTTCGTCTACCGCCGTTGCGGCACCAAGGACACGGTCGTCTTTGCCGACCAGCTGATGTACATGGGCTTCTCGCAGTCGACGCAGTCGGGCATCTCCTTCTGCATCGACGACATGATCATCCCCGACGAGAAGTACGAATATCTCGCCGATGCCGAAGACAAGGTCAAGGAGATCAACGAGGAATACACCCAGGGTCTGACCACCGCCGGCGAGCGCTACAACCGCGTCGTCGACGTCTGGTCGCGCGCCAACGACAGCATCGCCAAGGCGATGATGAAGCGCATCGGCACCGAGACCGTCACCGACACCGACGGCAGCGCCGTCGAGCAGCCGAGCTTCAACTCGGTGTTCATGATGGCCGACTCCGGCGCGCGTGGTTCGCAGGCGCAGATCCGGCAGCTGGCCGGCATGCGCGGCCTGATGGCCAAGCCGGACGGCTCCATCATCGAGACGCCGATTACCGCGAATTTCCGCGAAGGCCTCAACGTACTGCAGTACTTCATCTCCACGCACGGTGCGCGTAAGGGTCTGGCCGATACCGCCTTGAAGACGGCGAACTCCGGCTACCTCACGCGCCGTCTGGTCGATGTCTCGCAGGACGTGGTCGTCACCGCGGACGATTGCGGTACCGAGAACGGCCTGCTGATGACGCCCATCGTCGAAGGCGGCGATGTGCTCGAAGCCCTGCGCGACCGTGTCCTTGGGCGCGTCCTGCTGCAGGACGTGCACATCCCCGGCACGGATGACGTGCTGATCAGCGAAGGCACGATGCTGGACGAGAAGCTGTGCGACCTGCTCGAAGCCCACTCCGTGGACGAGGTCTGGGTGCGCAGTCCGATCACCTGCGAGCAGAGCTTCGGCATCTGTGGTCAGTGCTACGGCCGTGACCTGGCGCGTGGGCATCGCGTCAACATCGGCGAATCGGTGGGCGTCATCGCCGCGCAGTCCATCGGCGAGCCGGGCACCCAGCTCACCATGCGTACCTTCCACGTTGGTGGTGCGGCGTCGCGGTCGGTGGCTGCCGATGGTGCGGATACCCGTGCCGGCGGTACGGTCAAGCTGCATAACGTCAAGACCGTCAAGAACCAGGAAGGCAATCTGGTGGCCGTGTCGCGCTCCGGCGAGATCGGCATCATCGCCAGCGATGGTCGCGAGCGCGAGCGCTACAAGATTCCGTACGGCGCCGTGATTCAGGTGCAGGATGGCGACAAGGTCGAGCCGGGCAACCGCCTCGCCAAGTGGGATCCGCATACGCACCCCATCGTCACCGAGCTGGCGGGCCGCATCCGCTTCCAGGACTTCGAGGAAGGCTCCACCGTCAACCGCGAGGAGGACCCGATCACCGGCGTGTCCACGCTGGTCGTCTCGGATACGCAGTCGCGCAGCTCGCGCGAACAGCGCCCGACGGTGGTCCTGCTCGATGACAACGGCGAAGCGCTGACCTTCCCGGACACGGACATCCCGGTCGCCTACGCGCTGCCGGCGCGCGCCGTCGTTACCGTGGAAGACGGCCAGCAGGTGCAGATCGGCGACATTATCGCCCGCATTCCGCAGGAGGCCTCGAAGTCGCGCGACATCACCGGTGGTCTGCCGCGTGTGGCCGACCTCTTCGAAGCGCGCAAGCCGAAGGACCCCGCAGTGCTGGCGGAAGCCACCGGCACGGTGCGCTTCGGTACCGCCACCAAGGGCAAGCAGCGCCTCAAGATCGTCCAGAACGACGGGGAAGAGGTCGAACTGCTGATTCCGAAGTGGCAGCAGATCTCGGTCTTCGAAGGTGAGCACGTCGAGCGCGGTGAGCAGATCACCGACGGCGAGCCGAGTCAGCACGACATCCTGCGCCTGCGCGGAGTGGTGGCGCTCGCCAACCACGTCGTCAAGGAGATCCAGGACGTCTACCGTCTGCAGGGCGTGGGCATCAACGACAAGCACATCGAGACGATCGTGCGCCAGATGCTGCGCAAGGTGGAGATCACCGACGCGGGCGACTCGCAGTTCCTGCACGGCGAACAGGTCGAACTGTTCGCGGTGGAGCAGGCCAACCGCAAGCTGAAGGCGGATGGTCGTCGCCCGGCGAAGTACGAGCGTCTGATCCTCGGCATCACCAAAGCCAGCCTGTCCACCGAGTCCTTTATCTCGGCGGCGAGCTTCCAGGAGACCACGCGCGTCCTCACCGAGGCGGCGGTGCGTGGTTCGCGCGACGATCTGCGTGGTCTCAAGGAGAACGTCATCGTCGGTCGTCTGATTCCGGCCGGAACCGGTCTGTCCTTCCACGAGCAGCGCCGTAAGGCCCGTGGCGGCAGCTTCCTGGCCGATCTCCAGATGCCCGCTGCCGGTGCCGCGGATTTCTCCGAAGGCGGCGTCAGCGCCGCTGCAGCGGCTGAGAGCGCCAGCGCGGAAAGCGACGACGAAGAAGGCGGCCAGGACAACGAAAGCTGAGCCGGGGAAGCCGCCGCGCAGGGTGCCGCGCGGTGGCCTTCACGGTTGACAGTCAGGCTGCAGACCACTATATTGCGCGCCCTTCCTGACGGGCCGGCTTTGAAGCAATCGCCGGCCCGTCATTTCTTTCATAAGTCGGAAGTCACCATCGTGCCAACGATCAATCAGTTAGTGCGCAAGGGCCGTTCAACCCGTGCGCCCCAGTCCAAGGTGCCCGCGCTGGGCAAGAGCCCGCAGCGTCGTGGCGTATGTACCCGTGTTTATACCACCACCCCCAAGAAGCCGAACTCGGCCATGCGGAAGGTGTGCAAGGTGCGCCTGACCAATGGTTACGAGGTGATTTCCTACATCGGCGGCGAAGGCCACAACCTGCAGGAGCACTCCGTGGTGCTCATCCGCGGCGGGCGTGTGAAGGACCTTCCGGGTGTGCGTTATCACACCGTGCGCGGCGCGCTGGATTGCGCCGGCATCGACAAGCGCCGCCAGGGCCGTTCCAAGTACGGCGCCAAGCGCCCCAAGTCCAGCTAAGAGCAGCTAGGAGTTCGTCATGCGCCGCCGTCGTGCAGAAGCCCGCAAGGTCCTTCCGGACCCCAAATTTCATTCCGAACTGCTCGCCAAGTTCATCAATATGTTGATGTTCTCGGGCAAGCGCTCCGTGGCCGAGAAAATCGTCTACGGTGCGCTTGACATCGTCCAGGCCAAGCAGGGCATCGAAGATCCGCTGCCGGTGGTCGAGCAGGCGCTGGAAAATGTGCGCCCGACCGTCGAGGTCAAGTCGCGCCGTGTGGGTGGTGCCACCTACCAGGTGCCGGTTGAAGTGCGCACCGTGCGTCGCAACACCCTGGCCATGCGCTGGATTATCGACGCCACCCGCAAGCGCGGCGAGCAGGGCATGGCCCAGCGCCTCGCCGGCGAGCTGATGGACGCCGCCGAGAGCCGCGGCGCTGCCGTCAAGAAACGCGAAGACACGCACCGCATGGCGGAGGCCAACAAGGCCTTCTCGCACTTCCGCTGGTAGCGCGTTGTCCGAACTGTCCGCACTGAGCTAATCGAGGTATTCACCGTGGCCCGCAATACGCCCATTGAGCGCTATCGCAACATCGGCATTTCCGCGCACATCGACGCCGGAAAGACGACGACGACCGAGCGCGTCCTGTTCTACACCGGTGTCTCCCACAAGATGGGTGAGGTGCATGACGGCGCCGCCACCATGGACTGGATGGAGCAGGAGCAGGAGCGCGGTATCACCATTACCTCGGCTGCCACCACCTGCTTCTGGCAGGGCATGGACAAGCAGTTCGACGAACACCGCGTCAACATCATCGACACCCCGGGGCACGTCGACTTCACCATCGAAGTGGAGCGCTCGATGCGTGTCCTCGACGGTGCGGTGATGGTCTACTGCGCGGTCGGTGGCGTGCAGCCGCAGTCCGAAACCGTGTGGCGTCAGGCGACCAAGTACCGCGTGCCGCGCATGGGCTTCGTCAACAAGATGGACCGTACCGGCGCCGATTTCTTCAAGGTCGTCGAGCAGATGCGCGCCCGCCTGAAGGCGAATCCGGTGCCGATCGTGATTCCGATCGGCGCTGAAGAGGATTTCGAGGGTGTGGTCGACCTCGTGACCATGAAGGCCATCTATTGGAATGCAGAGGACATGGGTATGACCTATGAACTCCGCGACATTCCGGAGCACTTGCAGGCCGAAGCCGAAAAGTGGCGCGAGCACATGCTGGAGGCAGTCGCCGAGAGCAGCGAAGAAATGATGGACAAGTACCTCAACGAGGGCACGCTCTCGAATGAGGAACTGTACGACGGGCTGCGCGCGCTGACCCTGTCGCGCGACATCGTGCCGATGATGTGTGGCACCGCCTTCAAGAACAAGGGCGTGCAGTTCATGCTGGATGCGGTCATCCGCTACATGCCGAGCCCGACCCAGGTCCCGGCGGTGGAAGGCACCGACCCGAACGACGCCGAGAAGAAGCTGGTGCGCAAGGCCTCCGACGACGAGCCCTTCGCCGCGCTGGCCTTCAAGATCATGTCCGACAAGTACGTCGGCAGCCTCACCTTCATCCGTGTGTACTCGGGCGTGCTTAACGCAGGCGATTCCGTCTTCAACCCGATTTCGGGCAAGAAGGAGCGCATTGGTCGTCTGTTGCAGATGCACTCGAACAAGCGGGAAGAGGTGAAGTCCGTGCACGCCGGCGACATTGCCGCCTGTGTCGGCATCTCCCACATCGTCACCGGCACCACGCTGTGTGATCCCAACAACCAGATCATGCTTGAGCGCATGGAGTTCCCGGAGCCGGTGATCAGCCAGGCGGTGGAGCCCAAGACCAAGGCCGACCAGGAAAAGATGGCGACCGCGCTGCAGAAGCTGGCCATCGAGGATCCTTCCTTCCGCGTGCACACCGACGAGGAGTCGGGCCAGACCATCATCTCCGGTATGGGCGAGCTGCACCTCGAGGTGCTGATCGATCGCCTGCGCCGCGAATTCGGCGTGGACGCCAATATCGGTCAGCCGCAGGTGGCCTACCGCGAAACGATCAAGAGCCAGGTGGAAGCCGAAGGCAAGTTTGTGCGGCAGTCGGGTGGTCGTGGTCAGTATGGCCACGTCTGGCTGCGTATCGAGCCGCAGGAAGCCGGCGCCGGTTATCAGTTCGTCAACAGCATCGTGGGTGGTGTGGTTCCGAAGGATTACATCAACTCCGTGGACAAGGGCGTGCAGGAGCAGATGCGCAACGGCGTGCTCGGCGGCTACCCGATGGTGGACGTCAAGGTCACGCTCTTTGACGGCTCTTACCATGATGTCGACTCCAGCGAAATGGCCTTCAAGATCGCCGCATCCATGGGCTTCAAGGATGGCGCGCGCAAGGCCGATCCGGTGATCCTCGAACCGATCATGAAGGTTGAGGTCGTTACGCCGGAAGAGTACATGGGCGACGTCATGGGCGATCTCTCCAAGCGCCGTGGCCTCGTGCAGGGCAACGAGGACAGCTCCTCCGGCAAGATCATCGAAGCCGAAGTACCGCTGTCCGAGATGTTTGGCTACTCGACCACGCTGCGCTCGATGAGCCAGGGCCGGGCGACCTACTCCATGGAATTCAAGAAGTATGACGAGGCGCCGTCCAGCGTGGCGGCAGCGCTCATCAAGCAGGCCGCTGCCTAAACCGCAGCGCTCGCACATCGTCAATCAACATCGACTGTCATTCAGTATCTAGGAAGCAAGAACAATGGCCAAGGCAAAATTTGAACGCACCAAGCCGCACGTGAATGTGGGGACGATTGGGCACGTTGACCACGGCAAGACGACGCTGACGGCGGCGTTGA
>JALEHA010000028.1 GCA_022763315.1 Algiphilus sp. | reverse complement strand
TTCGGTGTCCGTCTCAATCTCACGCCCACGGTTCTCTCCAAGGATCGCATCGCCTTGAAGGTCGCGCCTGAGGTCAGCGAACTCGATTTCACCGCAGGCATCCAGATCAGCGGGACCAGCGTTCCGGCGCTGGTCACGCGTCGCACGGATACCTCGGTCGAACTCGGCAACGGCGAGAGCTTCGTCATCTCCGGCCTGGTGAGTTCCACCCAAGTCAATGATCTGGACAAGGTGCCATGGCTCGGCGATGTGCCGATTCTGGGCGCCTTTTTCAAATCCGCCGAACGGCGCAACGAGGAACGCGAGCTCATCATGGTGGTGACGCCGCATCTGGTGCGTCCGCTGGGCGCCAACGCCCAGTTGCCGAGACTGCCCGGCAGCAAAGAAGATCGCTACGACCCGCGCTTTGACCAACTGTTCTTCCAGGAAACCGGGGAGTTTGATCAGTCCAGTTTCGGCTTTTCCCGCTGACGGGCGCCGACGATGAAGACGCAGGGTGTGGTGATCGCGGATGATCCGGTCTTCGTCAACTGGCTGCAGAATGGTGTCGGTAGCGCGGCGGAGTTCACGCTCGTGCGGGCAGCCAGTACCGAAGACCTCGTCGAGCGCGTCAGCAATATTGGCCGCATGGATGTGGCCTGCTTTGAATTTTCCGCGGCCAATCAGGACACGCGCGCGCGTCTGGTAGAGGCTTTCATCGACCGTTTTCCCGATGTCCCGGTGGTGGGCATGGGCGCTGACGGCGCACAGGATGTCGTGCTTTCGGCCATGCGCAGCGGTGCGCGCGACTTCTTTGTCTTACAGCGCGACGACGCGTATCTGCCCAATCTGCTGTCCAAAGTTCTGCGCCGCTCGCTGGGCAGCGGACCGCGACCACAGCATGGCGCGCAAGGCAAGGTGGTGAGCGTGTTTTCCGCGGCAGCCTATGAGGGAACGGCCTTCGCGGCCGAGCACCTCGCCCTTCGCTTTCTTGAGCGTAAGCTCGATGGCGAGCGCGGCCTGCTGCTTGATCTGTCGGCGCCGCCGGGTGCGGCCTCGGTCTTCCTGAATCTGCATCCTTCCTACACCCTGCTCGACGCGGTGCAGGATGTGTATCGCTGCGATCAGACCCTGGTAGATACCGCCTTCGCACGCCACGGCAGCGGGTTGTACGTGCTGACCCTGCCGGAGGAGCGCATTGGCTTTCCCAGGCTGGAAGGCGAAGAGCTGGTCAAGCTGCTCGAAGTCCTGCGCACCCTCTTCGGATTCATCGTGGTGGCGATGGACGGCCATGTCGGTTCGGAAACCATTGCCGACCTGCTCGCCTTGTGCGAGAGCAGCCTGCTCATCACGGATCAGTCGATTCTCAAATCGCGCCACAGTAAGTATCTGCTGCGCGAACTGCGCTTGCACGACGGCGCGCTCAACCACACCCGGCTGGTGGTCGACAACTACCAACGCCGTTTCGGCTTGGAGGGCGAGAATCTGGCGCAGCTGTTGGAGCTGCCGCTGGCCGGCACCCTGAGTGGTCAACCCTTGAACCGGGTACAGGCCATGAACTCCGGGGAACCCCTGTCGGTGATTGCGCCCAAGGATCCGTATCTTCGGGAAATCGAGGAACTGGCGGATCTGTTGTGGGGTGGAAGCAGCATCGGAGCGCCGGAGGCCAGGGGGGGCTTGTTCGCGCGCTGGCTCGGTAAGTCATGAAGCAGGACACCGTTCGATCCGACCATTTTCGGCTCTCGGATCAGTATCAGGAGCTGAAGTCCAGCCTGCATCGCTATTTGATCCAACTGATCGAGGAGCGAGATCTCGACTTCGATAGCTGGTCTGCGGAGCGCGTCGATCGATTCGTGACGGACCAGGTGCGGCGCTACGTTGTGGATCAGCGCCTGCCGGTCAATGCGCGCGAAACCGAGTGGCTGGCGCGCGATGCGCGCGACGAGTTGGTCGGCTTCGGGCCGCTGCAGGAACTGGTCGATGACGATTCGGTCAACGATATCGTCGTCAATGGGCCCAATCGCGTCTTCGTCGAACGCAATGGCGTGCTGGAGTCGGTTGCGATCCGCTTTGCCAATGACGCCCATGTGCTGCGCGTCATCCAGCGCATTCTGTCTCCGCTGGGGCGTCGCGTGGATGAATCCACGCCGATGGTCGACGCCCGCCTCGCCGACGGCTCGCGCGTCAACGCCATCATCCCGCCCATCGCGCTCGATGGACCCTGTCTGTCGATCCGGAAATTTCGCAAGCACGCGCTCACCTCAGAAGACCTCATCCAGTCAGGAACGGTGACCCGCGCGGTTGTCGACTTTCTCAGCGAGCGCGTGCGCAACCGGATCAATACCCTCATTCTCGGCGGCACCGGCTCCGGCAAGACCACCTTCCTGAATTTGTTGTCGCAATGGATTCCGGAGGTGGAACGCATCGTCACCGTCGAGGACGCGGCCGAACTGCGTCTGGAGCACCCGCACGTCGTGCGCCTCGAGACGCGCCCCCCCAATCTGGAAGGCAGCCGCGCCGTCACAGCGCGGGACCTGGTGCGCAACGCACTGCGTATGCGCCCGGACCGCATCATCGTGGGCGAGGTGCGCGGCGACGAAGTACTCGACATGCTGCAGGCGATGAATACCGGGCACGATGGATCGATGACGACCATCCATGCCAATGGCATCGACGACGCCATCCACCGCCTTGAGATGCTCGCCGGATTCGCCGGCTATTCCGGCAGCGAGGTGACCTTGCGTGGTCAGATCGTGTCCGGCGTGGAGTTGCTGATCCATGTCAGCCGCCTTCCGCACGGCGCACGAAAAGTCATGGCGGTGGCAGAAGTGGAAGGGCTGCGCGACGGTGAAGTGCAGTTGCGTCATCTCTTTCGTTTTGATCCGGCGGCGGACACCATTCTCGATCTTCGGGAGGCTTCATGAGTCAGCTCGCCTCCATTGGCCTCTTCCTGGCCGCGGTGGCGGCCGTTTTTGGCGCCATGCTGCTGTGGACCCGCGCCCGCACGCGCGAACGGCAGGAAGATGTGCTGATGCGGCTGCGTGCGGGTGACGACGCGATCATCGCAGCCAGCGGATTCGGCGAAGACCAGACCATTTCCAATCCGGTGCTGCGCTGGGCGTGTCATCTGGTCTGGCGGACCGGTGCGGAAACCGAGCCCGCCATGGTGGCGCGATGGATGATCGCCTTCGCGCTGCTGGTACCCATCGCCTTGGTCCTGATGGGCGTGCTGGCGGGATTGGTCGCCATCGGCATCGTGCTGGTCATGACCTGGGCGGTGCTCTCCCGTCAGGCCGCGCGGCAGCGGGCACGGATCATCGAGCAGTTGCCGGATTTTCTGGAAAGCGTCGCGCGCGTACTGTCCGCCGGCAATTCCCTGGAAGAGGCACTGATTTCTGCGGCGCAGGAATCCAATGAACCGCTGCGGGGGCTTTTTGTCAGTGTCGGGCGTCAGGTGCGCCTGGGCGCATCAGTGGAAGGGGTGTTAGCCGACATGGCGGATATCCACCGCATCCGCGACCTCCGCGTGATGGCCATGGCGGCGTCGATCAATCGCAAGTACGGCGGAAGCCTGCGCGAGATCTTCCGTAGTCTGGTGCAAGCCATCCGCTCTCGCGACATGGCGGCGCGGGAATTGCGCGCGCTGACCGCTGAAACCCGCTTCTCTGCGGTGGTACTCGCCGTGATTCCCGTGGGACTGATGCTCTACATCCTGGCGCGCAACCCCGAGTACTACACCACGATGTGGACCGATACCGGAGGGCGCTACATGCTGATCGGCTCGGCATTGCTGCAGGCGGCGGGCGTCTTTGTCATCTGGCGCATGCTTTCAAGGGTGCAGGAGGGCGACGCATGAGCCAGGCCCTGCTTCCGATTTTTGTCGCAGCGGCATTGTTCATCACCATTCTGGCCGTGGGGCTGAGCGCCTTGCTGTTCCTCCGGGCACGCCAGGAACGGCGGCTGCGGCGGCGCCTGGTGGCGGACGAGCCCAGTGCGGGCCCAATGGACGCGCGCTCGGACGGGCTGATCAGCGACCTGGCTGACAGCGGTCGCGCCATTGAACGGCTGGTCGATACCGACAATGAGACCCCGCGACTGCTCGTCCAGGCCGGATGGCGGCAGAGCCGGGAGCAGAGCCTTTACTACTTGGCGCAGTTGCTGGTGCCCGTAATTGCTGCGCTGATCGCAGCCGCTTTCTGGTTGGGGAAACCGGCCGAGGCGTCCAATCTCAATTACCTGATGTACTTCCTCATGGCGGTCATTGCCGGTTTGTTGGCGCCGCGCTTCTATTTGCGGCGTCGTGCCGAAGCTCGGCGCGAACGTATTGCAGGTGAAGTACCGTTGTTCATCCATCTGCTTGTGCTCCTGTTCGAGGCGGGGCTGTCGACGCGTCAGGCTCTGTCCAGCCTGGTGCGCGAGGGACGCGGCACACTGCCGGAACTGAACCGTGAATTCGCCGTCGTGACACGACAGCTCGACGCGGGCGGCGATTCCACGGAGGTATTGCGTAACCTTGAGCAGGCGCTGCAGGTGTCCGACCTCGGAAACGTGCTCGGTGTACTGCGTCAGGTCGATCGCTACGGCGGTGAGGTGCGTGAGCCACTGATGGAGACCCTGGCCAATCTCGAAGAGCGACGCACCATGGACATGCGCGAGAAGGTGAATGCTACGTCCGGCCGGATGACCGTGGTCATGGTGTTGTTCTTCTTTCCGGCGCTGCTGATCTTCGTGGCCGGACCGGCCTTTGTTTCCGTGATCAAGGCCTTGGGTAATGTCGCCGGCTAGCCCACGCATGCGAGTGGTGGCCTACGCTCTGAGTGCTGCCTGGTCGGTCACGGCCTGCAGTGGCAGCGGCTTCGTGCAGGAAGTGGAGCGCGCAACCGAGCTCCGCGGTACGGAACAGTCGGATGAGGCGGTCTATCGCGATCTGATTGCGCAATTGCTTCAGCAGGAAAAGTACTACGCCGCCCTGGCGCACATCGAGGAGCATCAGCGCAGCGTTGGTGCCGATCCCCGGCTGTCCTTGTACGAAGCCCGCGCGCTGTACGGCCTGCGCCTGGACGGTCAGGCCAAGGCGATCTTCCTGACGCTGCGCGATACCGCCTATGGTGCCGAGGCGCATCACGGTCTCGGCCTGATCGACGCCCGCGATGCCGAGCTGCAACAGGCGATCGAACACTTCATCCTGGCCGTTCGCGCCCGGCCGACCAACGTCGCCATGCGCAATGACCTCGGCTTTGCGCTGTTGCGCGCCGGTCGTACCGAGGACGCCCGCCTGCAACTGTCAACGGCGTTGGAGTTGGAGCCGAGCAACCAGCGGGCGCGCACCAACCTCATGCTGCTCATGCTGATCCGGGGAGAGGAGCAGTCGGCGCGTCAGTTGGCGGAGTCCGTGGGCATGACCGACAGCGAATTGGCGCAACTGCGCGATCAGGCGGAACGCCTGCGCGCCACCATCGTTCCATCGACAGGAGGCTAGAGATGCCCCGTTTCCCCATTCGATTCACCCTTTTCGCCGTGCTGAGTACGCTGTGGGCTGCCGGCCCCGCCCTCGCGCAAGAGGCAAGCGCACGGGACGAGACATCCGCACGCTTTGGCCAAGACACGCGGGACTGGGTGCAATTGCAGGTCAGCGGCGATGCCGCGGAAGGCCCACCGCCCGGCTTCAGCGCGGAGATTGCCGACCGCGTGTGGAAGCGCTACCGCAAGAGCTTCGAGAACGAGATTCCGGAGTCCTTCGAGCGGGAGAGCTTTGCCGAAGGCCAGCGCTAGCCGGCAGACGTCCATGCGTTGGCATCGACAACGCGGTGCGGCGGCGGTCTTCGCCGCCATCGCGATGACGACGCTGCTTGTCTCCATTGCGCTCACCATCGATATCGGCCGGCTGTATTTCGCGCAAAGGGATCTGCAGAACGCAGCCAACCTCGCGGCGCTTGATGCCAGCCGCATGGCCAGTGGCTGCTACGGACCGATTGAGGACAGCCGTCTGGCCACCGCCAACACAGTGGCCATTGACAGCCTGATCCGCAACGGCTTCGATGCCGGCGCGCTGACCACGGTTCGAGTTGGCGGTATCAATCGCACGCCCGACGGACTGCGCTTCTTCGACCCGGATGCCAACAATCGCAGCTTCGCTGTGCAGATCGGCTTGCAGCGTCCCGCGCCGCCGCGCCTGCTGCCTCTGTTCCTCCCTCCAGAACCGCAGCGCGGGGCGGGCGCAGCCGAACAGGCCCCGGATGAGCAACGACTGTTCGCTGAGGCCAGCGCCATGGTGCGCAACGATGTGGCCTTGTCGGTCGGCAGTTTCGGGGCACGTATCACGCCGCAGGCGCCCGGCACCTTGCTGCAAGCCCTTCCGGGCAACCTCAGCATTACTGCGCTCGATTACGCAGCCTTGATCGACGCCGAGATCAATCTGCTCGACGTGCTCGAGCCCGGGTCTTTGTCGGAGATCACCGAGTTGCTGGTCGAGGAGACCACACTCCCCGCCTTTCTGGACGGCGTAAGCGCCGCTTTGCTGGCCGCGAACGAACTGGTCGCGGCCAGCGTGACCAGTGCGTTGTCCGCCGCAGCCGAAGGCCTCAATCAGACCCTGATCCCGGCCCAGTTGGTCGACCTGGAGGGGCAGGTCGCGCCGGCCATCAATGGCGTCACCGTATCCGCCGGAGCGCTGGTGGAAGCCGCCATCCAGTCGGTGCTGATCGATGGATTCTTCGAAGCGCTGATTCAGTTAGGCGGCGGGCGTGAAGTCGCTGTCAACCTGCGCGAGGCGGCGCAAGTCGTGCAGGGGCCGCCCGGCATCCGGCAAGATGGCGAGGAGCTCACCGAAGCCCGCACCGCCCAGGCACGGCTGACCACCCAGGTCCCGCTCACAGGGCTGCTGCCCACCGCCACCCAGGTCGCGCTGTATGCCGAGGTTGCGAGTGCGCGCGCGGCGGTCACCGGGGTGCGCTGTCCCAGCGCCGACAATCTGCTTCGCCAGGCACGTATTCGCGTCCGTACCGGCGTTACCACCATTGGCATTGAGCCCATCAACGTCACGGTATCGCTGGCGGAGATTCAGGCCGCACTGGATGACTCGGCGGCACCGTTGGCGGGCGTGCTGCAGCAGCTCACTGGCCTCAGTTGTGGTCTGCTCGGGATTCTCTCGTCGCAACAGCGCGCCTTGTGCAGTCTGTTGGTGGACAACCCGCTGATCCAGGTCCGCATTGCGCTGGCCGAACCGATCGTTCTTCCGGGCGCGGATAAAGAGCGATGGATTTCTGAGCCCTTTCCGGAATCCTTCAGTGTGGACGCGCCGGTGACGGCTACGCTGTCGCAACTTCTGGATCAGGCGGTGGAGGTCGAGCTGTCGATCGCCGGCGCGCCGCCGGTGGGGCTTGCCGGCACCCTGCTTAACAGCATCCTTGCGGCTGCACGTCCGGTACTGGAGAGTCGGCTGGCGGCTACGCTGGTCCGCTCCGTGGATCAGGTGCTGACCCCGACGCTGGATGGTCTGGGTGTCTCGTTGGCTGGTGCCGACGTCACCGTCACCGAAATGACCGTACAGCGGCCCAAGATTTTCTCGGCGGCGCGTTAAGGGGCCGCAACGGTACAACCTATCGCGCACCGCCTTCGGGGGCTACACTGCCAGCATGCGCCGTTTGCCTTTCAAACAATGGTTCCAGAGCCCGCGACCTGATTTGCCTGGTCGCGGCGCCTTGCTGTTGTGGATGGCGGTGGCCTCGGTGTTGATGGTCTTCGGCGTGATCGCCTTGTTGCAGGCCAACCGGCTGGAAGCAAGTGTCGGTATCGACGAAAGCGAGCGCCAATTGCGCGCCGCCATTGAGACCCGTCTTGCCGCCGAAGGTTCCGAAGACCTGCAAGGCTTTGTCCGCACGTTGGTGAATCGCGGGACGATCGGGCTGCGCTATTTGTCGATCTCCGTACCCGGCGGCACCACCGTGGCCGAAGCGAGCGCCTATGAAGGCTTCTCGGTGCCGATGATTTCCCCGCTGTATGTCGAGCGCCTGCGCGATTTCATGCTCAATCAGTCGGGTGAACGCCGTCGTTTCGACATCCGCCGCGACGGGCGCAGCGTGGCGTCGGTGGAGTATGTCAGCGCGCCGGAGGCGGTTGCCGCCGCGCGCACCGACGCGATTCAGCAACTGCTGTGGCAGGGCTGGATCCTGATGCTGGGCGGCATGCTGTTGCTGGGGGTTGGCGTCACCTTCTACCTGCGTCCCGCGCGCCCCCCGGCCATGCAATGGGCGGAGCGTGCCCGCGGCGGGTCGGTTGCCACCGAGACCCATGATGCCGGGCGAACCCCGGCAGAGCACTCCTTTGGCGGCCGTGCAGCGCAAGCGCTCAACCGACTGCAACGCGGTGTCATCATCGTGGACGCCGACATCCGCATCCGCGAGATCAACAAGGTGGCGGAGCGGCTGACGGGGTGGTCGCGCGAAGACGCCGTGGGCCGCCTGGTCTACTCGGTGTTCCACCCTCTGGCCGAAGACGATCAGCCGCTGACCACGCCGGCCGAGACCGCGGTGCGCGAGCGCTGCGAGACCTTCGCCGAAGAGTGTCGTCTGCGCGCGCGGGATGGCGCCATGCACGCCATCGAAATGCAGGCTGCAGCCCTTGAAGGCGCCGGTGGCAAGTCGGACGGCGCGGTGCTCTTCTTCCACGACATCAGCGACCGTCGTGACAACGTCGATCGTCTGCGTGCCGACGCCCGCCGCACCCAGGATATCGTCGACCATCTCGATGAAGGTGTGCTGACCACGGATGCCGCCGGTGTCATCAATTTTGCCAATGCCCGCGCCGCGCGCATGTTCGGCTACAAGCGCGGCGCCCTGATCGGGGCGACAGTCACCAAGCTGATGCCAGTGCCCTTCCTCAACATGCCGGAAGTGCGCGTGCGCGACTACAGCGACAGCCAGGCTGGCGCGCGTCTACCACGGGTGGTCGGCTGGCGGCAGGACGCCACCACCTTTCCGGTGGAGCTGCTGGCACAGCCTCTGGGTGACGAAGCCGACGGTGATCTGGTGCTGGTGCTGCGCGATCTCACCCAGCAGTTGCGCAAGGACAACCTGTCGCTGCGCATGGGGCGGCTGTTCGACTATGCCGCGGAAGAGATCTATGTCTTCGACGCGCAGTCGTTGTACTTCACGGAAGTCAATCGCTCCGCCCAGCGCAATCTCGGATTGGAGGACGAGCAATTGGCGCGCATGACGCCGGTCATGATCACCGAAGGGGTCGACGCCGACGTCCTGCAGGACTACTACCTCCACCTGCGCAGCGGCCAGACGGAGCACGTGCGCTACCGGGCACGGCATCGGCGCGGCGACGGTACCAGCTACCCCGTCGAGGTGCGGCTGAGCTATTCCCGTTCCGAAGAACCACCGGTGTTCATGGCCATGGCCACCGATTGCAGCGAGCAGGAAGCGGCCGAGTCCCGCCTGGCGCGGCAGGCAATGCAGGATGAGCTCACCGGCCTCGCCAACCGCGCCGCGGTCATGCACGCCTTGCGCGACGCGCTCCGAGAGGCGGTACAGGCGGGCGGCCACCTCGCCGTGCTCTTTCTCGATATCGATCATTTCAAGCGCGTCAATGACCGCTACGGCCACGAAGTGGGCGACGCGCTGCTGCGCGCCATCGGCCAACGTCTCGAAGGCATGCGCGGCGACGGCCTGACCGTCGCCCGCCTGTCCGGTGATGAATTCGTGGTGCTGCGGCCGCAGGCCGGGGACCGTGCCCAGGTCGAAGCCTTCGTGGAACGCGTGCGTGAGACCATGTCGGAGCCCTTTGCCGTCGGCGATCGCTCGATCCGGGTGACGGCGAGTTTCGGCGTGGCCGTGTTCCGTGGCGATGCAGAAGATCCAGTGGAAGCCGGTGCGCTGCTATCGCAGGCAGACCGGGCCATGTATCTGGCCAAAAAAGCGGGCCGCGACCGGGTGCACGTCTACTTTGGCGCCGAGGGCGGCGCAAAGCCCGCCCAGCGCGAGACCCGTCAGGCGAACTGACCGACACGGCCGGCGGGCGCCCGGGTTCGCCCTAGTCGAGGTGCATGGCGAGCACGTCGCAGTGAGCGTGATGCAGCACGCCATCGTCGGTGGAACTGAACAATGCCGCCAGACCGCGACGCGAGCGGTGCCCGATGACGATCAGGTCCGCCTCGACCGCCTCGCGCGCGCGGATGATTTCCTGCGTGGTGCTGCCCACGCTCACCCAGGTGTGGGCGGTATGGATGCCGGCGCTCTCGCACCATTGATGGAGACGCGCCTCGGCTTGTTCGCGTCGCTCCTGCGTGAGATCGAGCGGGGTTGCCAGCAGCGCGTCGCCGGCAGGGTCGATGGGAATGTATTCAACCACATGCACCACCGATAGCTGCGCCTCGAAACGGCGCGCGATATCCCAGGCGTGATGCAGTACGCGCGGACCATCCGTTTCCTGCGCCTCCACAGCAGCCAGCACATGACGATAGGCATCCATCGCTTGCAGTCCTTTGGCCTAGGTATCGCCGATAGTGCCGGATGTGGTGGCGCCGTCCAAG
>JALEHA010000027.1 GCA_022763315.1 Algiphilus sp. | reverse complement strand
CACGCTGTCGGCGTCGTTTTCCGTCAGGAGCAGATGCTCCAGTCCTGCATCAACCTCAGCCGTGTTCCACGTCGACGCCCAACAGAGCGTCCGGCAGTGCGTGCGCGTCATCGCAATCGCTCGCAAGCCGCCGTGTAACGCCCTGGCAATCCACCCCGGAAGGTCACCCGCATCAACGGGTATGCCCAAGGTCCGGCAGCCATGCAACCGCCATTTGCCGCGCCGTTTTCACTGCCCATGCCTCACTGTATCTCTGCCGATACGGAGTGCCGATTGCAACAGGAATGGGCGCCTTGGCATAGGCCTCCCGCGAGCGGGCATCAATGAATACGATGTTCGCTGGCTTTGGCGCCGGTCCCTCTGAATGAAGGCGACTGCGCGCGACGAACCACAGCGACCGCCTTGTGCGACATGGCGCGCATCCTGAAGCTCCTCTGGATCGGCGTGACATGCCGCCCATCAGCGCATTCTGCTGCATCGGTGCTTAGCCGCGCGACTCCGGTGCGCCGACTGCATCGACGGCACCGCCTGTGAGGCTTCGCTCAAGATGCGTTACTGCCGGCACTGCTTCCAGCGGTCGGAGCAGATACGTCCAGACACGTTCAGTACAGCCGGCAATATCGCGGTACACAACTTCCTGACGTTCCAGATTGCGCATGGATGCGGGGACGACGCTGAGCCCGTAGCCTGCTGCGACCAACCCGATCACAGTTTGCATTTGAACAGCCAGCTGCTCGAAGCGCAGCGCGTCCAGTTCGATGCCGAGCGCCCGCGCGATCTTCTTCTGCAGACCGGGCGCGCGCTCCGAGGGAAAGCCGACCATGGCTTCATTCAGAATTGCTTCGGGCGGAATTGGGGACTGTTGGCGGCTGAGTGGGTGCGTACGCGGAAGGCAGACGCTGAGGGCTTCGTCCCACAGCGGAATCGCGACCAGTGACGCGATATCCCGGGCTTCGATGGCGACCCCGACATCCAGTTGCCCTGCCAGCAAGCCGGCAACCTGATCTGTCTGGGTCTGCTCGTTCAGCAGCACGGCAACATCCGGGCAATGTCGCCGGAAGTGCGCCAACCGCGGCAAAAGCGGGCCGTACAAGGCCGTACTGACAAAGCCCAGCCGGACCTCACCGACCATGCCGTTGGCGACGCGTCGCGCGGAATGAATCGCCTTGTCCAGGGATTGCACGACCTCCGCCGTCTTCTCGGCAAAGCACCGTCCCGCGGCGGTGATCCGAATGCCCCGGCCGCGCTTCTCGATCAAGGCAAAGCCAAGGCGCTCCTGGAGCTCGTGGATGGTGCGCGTGAGAGGCGGCTGGGAAAGGTGCAGCCGCTGCGCCGCCCGCCCCATGTGCTCCTCCTCCACCACGGTTCGAAAGCACTCGATGTGACGAAGCGTGATCGCTCGATCCATACCCTATTCTTTGCCTTATAGATGTGGATAAGTATTGGAAGGTATCGGTTGGCTTGTCCAGTCTTGGCGGCCTCTTCTCCTGGAGGCATACCGATGCCACTCAATCGCTTCAGTCGCCACGTCACACAACCTGCCGCACAAGGGGCCGCACAGGCCATCCTCTGCGGTACGGGGCTGAGTCCGGACGCCCTGGCCAAGCCACAAGTGGGGATTGGCACCGTCTGGTATGACGGCAGTACCTGCAATCAGCACTTGCTGGATCTCGCGACACGTATCCGCGCCTCTGTTTCCGAACAGCCGTTGGTGGGCATGCGCTTTGTCGCCTCGGGTGTGAACGACGCCATCGCGATGGGGAAGGACGCGATGCGCTACTCCCTCCCCTCGCGCGACCTCATCGCCGATTCCATGGAGATGGTGGTCTGCGCCCATGGCTACGACGCACTCATTGCCATTCCGGGCTGCGACAAGAATCTGCCCGGCAGTCTCATGGCCATCGCCCGGCTGAATCGACCGGCATTGATCGTTTTTGGTGGCCACATCGCACCGGGCCGTCTCGACGGCCGGGATGTCGATGTGATCTCTGCTTTCCAAGCCTATGGAGAACTGGTGCGTGGAGCGATCGACGAAGACCGACATCAGGCCATCGTGAGAAGCGCCTGCCCCGGTGCCGGCTCCTGCGGCGGTATGTACACGGCCAGCACCATGGCCATGGTCATCGAGACCCTGGGCTTCTGCCTGCCCGGTAGTTCCTCAGCGCCCGCGTTGAGTAATGAGAAACACCGCGAATGCGACGCAACCGGCAGTGCAATGCACAGCGTCATGGCGAACGGCCCGCTGCCCCGCCAGCTCATTACGCGCACAAGCCTGCGCAACGCGCTCGCCGTTGTGATGGCCATGGGTGGCTCGACGAACGCGGTGCTGCACCTGCTGGCGATTGCGCACAGCGCCGATGTGCCGCTCTCGCTCGATGATGTGCACGCCGTTACGGAGTCGGTGCCGGTGATCGCCGACATGAAGCCGGCGGGTCGCTTCGTGATGGCAGACGTCCACCGGCTGGGCGGCACGCCTGCCATTCACAAGCACTTGATCGCGCACGGCTACATCGATGGCAGCACGCCGACCATCACCGGGAAGTCGCTGGCGGAGAACGTGGCTGCCGCGCCCACACTGACGGACGAGCAAGAGGTCTTGCGCGTGTCGGCGCCCTTCATCCGGGATCGAGGCCACATCCACGTCCTGCACGGGAATCTGGCGCCGGGCGGGGCCATGGCAAAGGTCGGGCACGCTATTCCGGACACATTCACCGGACGCGCCAGAATCTACGAGACCGAGCAAGCGATGCTGGATGGCTTGACGAATGGCGAAATCCACGCAGGCGACGTGGTGATCATCCGCAACCAGGGTCCGCGTGGCGGCCCGGGCATGCCGGAGATGTTGACGCCTAGTGCGGCGCTGGCCGGCGCCGGTCTGGCCGGCAAAGTCGCCCTGGTGACAGACGGCCGCTTCTCCGGCGGTTCGCACGGCTTGCTCATTGGACACGTGGTGCCCGAAGCCTATGAGAACGGACCGATTGCCGCCCTGGAAGCGGGTGACGAGATCCATATCGACTTGCAACACAATCGCATCGACTGCCCGGCACTGGACCAGCGGGTTGCGTCGCCCCCCCACCGTCGCGCCTTCGCCGCGCTTGACGGGCATGTTGGCGGCCTACCGCGCCACTGTCGGCGATGCCGCACATGGCTGTACCCGTTAAGGCAACGACACCATCTGCAGGACCGGCGCACGGTCACGGGCACCGGGCACTTGCGCATCGCGCGCAGCATGCGTCATCCATCGCGCCACTCTCGCAGTGGCGCGGTGGCAAGGGCATCCACAACATTGGCGCGGGATGCGTGAGATCGGCTGCTTGGACAAGCGCAAGCACCGTGCGGCAACACCGAGGCGTCGCACCTCGGCGCGCTGCTTCCGCTACGCCGTCGCGGCTTGAAGAAGCTGAGCGATCATCTCCCGCTTGGGTGATTGTGCGGAGTACACGGCGAAGAGCCCCAGTCCGGTGAGGGCGAAGTCGTGGGCCCTCAGGAGGGTTCCCTGCTCGAGCGCGCGGGCGGTAATGGCGCTGCTCAGCAAGGCCACGCCCTGCCCATCCAGGGCTGCTTCCATGGCATGAATCTCCTCGCTGAAGCGGAGCCCCTTGGCTGGATCGGGCAGTCGCTCGGCGCGCTCTCCCGCTTCGCACGCCCCCGCCACCCACTTCTCCCACGTTGGGGCATGCGAAGTGTTGTGCTTCCAGTCGTAGTGAATCAGTGGCAGCCCTGCCATGGAGTGCGGCGTCTTTCCACTCGGACCCATGCCGTCGAGCAAGGAAGGACGACAGACAGGAACGTAACGGTCACGCAGCAGCTCGGTGCAGACAAGCTCGGACGATGGGGCGGCCGCATACCGAAGCGCCACATCGGCATGACCGGCGTGCAGATCCACCACCATTTCCGTTGCCTGGACGATGATCGATCCTGGCTCCATGGCTTGCTGCGCACGGGGCAACCGCGGAATGAGCCAGTAGCTGGCGAACGCCGGAGTGGTGGTCACGACAAGAGCCCTAGGGGAACGAATGGCCTGCGCTGATGCAACCCCGGCGGCCATGCGATCCAGCGCATCGCGCACAGCGGGAAACAATTCCCGACCCGCCTCCGTGAGCGCGATCGGCCTGGGGTCGCGGCGGAACAGCGCGACGCCCATACGGGCCTCCAACTGCCGGATCTGATGACTCACCGCCGTCGGCGTGATGAACAACTCCTCCGCGGCAAGCTTGAAGCTGCCTCTGCGCGCGGCCGACTCGAAGACGCGCAAGGCGTTCAGTGATGGAAGCGTACGCACCACCCCTCCAGTGAAGTTTTCCTCATCCTCGGGGAAAGCAAATCTCTCTTTATGGGAGATGACCGCGCCACATAGCATGACGCTCATTCATCTTATGGGAGATCAGAGCGATGACAACCATCCTTCAAGTGGAAGCCAGCGCCCGTGTCGAGCGTTCACTCTCGAGAGCACTTGCGCATACCTTCCGCGCTGCCTGGCACGAGCGCGAGCCGACAGCACGATTCATCCAACGTGATGTGGGTCGGCAACCGCCACCCTTTGTCATGGCATCGTGGATCGAAGCCGCATTTACCGATACCTCGGAACGCTCGGCCGAACAGTCCGCCGCACTGGCGGCCTCCGACGCGCTGATCGATGAGGTAGAGCAGGCCGACATCGTGGTTATCGCAACGCCGATGTACAACTACGGCATGCCAGCGACCCTGAAAGCCTGGTTCGATCAGGTAATACGCGTGAACAAGACCTTCACCTTTGATCTCGCGCGGGGAGACTTCCCTCTCCAGCCCCGACTTCACGGAAAGACCCTGGTGGGGCTCTGTGCGCACGGGGAATTCGGATTCGGTGCCGGCGGGACGCGATCGAAGATGAACCACTTGCAGCCGCACCTTGCCACCTGTGCCCACTACCTCGGTGCGACGCACCACCATTTCGTCTCGGTCGAGTACCAGGAGTTTGGCGACGAACGGCACCAACGTTCGATAAAGAGTGCGCACGAGCAAGTGCGGCAACTCGTCGCGCAGCTCACCGATGCGCACCACGCAGCAGCGACCACGTGAATCAGTCTTCCGATCCTTGTTGGCTTAAACAAACGTGGAAATCGCAAAGCCCAACGCCCGTCGCCTTTAGAGCGACGGCGTCGGCTCAGTACCCGAGACTCGGGTACTGCGCTGCCCCCTTCCTGCGGACAGCACGCCTCGTCTTGCCTCCGCAACTTATCGCCGATTAGGCGACGATCCAGCCGTCAGACCCCGAGAAGGCAGTGCTCGGGTCCGCAAATCCAGTAGGCCGTGCGGGAGGGCTCCACAGTGGGTGGCAGATAGACCAACGAAACCTACGCGGGTTGAGGCGGACGCGCCTATAGACGCCTAGGGAATGTCTGATCAAAGTCGGATGAGTGACCGCGAAGACATTGCAGGCTGCACACCGGGTGAAATGAAGGCTGTTTCGGGGGCTTCAGCCTCT
>JALEHA010000203.1 GCA_022763315.1 Algiphilus sp. | reverse complement strand
GGATTGAAAATCCCCGTGTCGGGAGTTCGATTCTCTCCCTGGCCACCATGTATGCCGAAAAGGGCGCCCTCAGGGGCGCCCTTTTTTGTGTCTGATGCTGTTGCAGTTACAGATCGGGACAGGCTTGACAGCGACAGCTGGCAGGAGTGAAATACTGTACATACGTACAGTTCACGGGGTCCGCAATGTTGACCGCCCGCCAGCAACAAATCCTGTCATTCATTCAGCAACGCATTGCGGAGGAGGGCGCGCCTCCAACACGCGCCGACATCGTGCGCGCCTTCGGCTTTCGTTCGCCTAATGCGGCAGAAGCCCATCTTCGTGCGCTGGCAAGCAAGGGCGCCATTACGCTTACCCCAGGTGCCGCGCGTGGGATACGCCTTACCGAGCCCATGGGGGTCCCGCTGATCGGCAAGGTGGCAGCTGGCGCGCCATTGCTGGCAGTCGAGCATGTCGAACGCCACGTTCCGCTCGACATCAAGCTGTTCTCCCCTGCGCCTGATTACCTGTTGCGGGTGCAGGGTGAATCGATGCGAGACGCAGGCATTCTGGATGGTGATCTGCTGGCGGTTCATGGAACCCGGGACGTCTTCAACGGACAGATCGTTGTCGCACGCATTGATGACGAGGTCACGGTCAAGCGCTTTCGGCGGCAGGACCATTGCATTGAGCTCCATCCAGAGAACCCGGATTTCCCGGTTATTTCCATCGATCAACGCAAGGGCGATCTGGTCATAGAAGGCCTCGCTGTCGGCGTGGTCAGAAGATTGACGGAGGGCGACGGATGACCGCGCGCCCGGAATCGTTGGCACCGCTTCTGGCACGAGCGCAATTGTGGCGCGGCAATCAGCAGGCCAGTGTGCGCACGCAATCGACCGGGCACCCGGGCTTGGATGCGCTACTGCCCGGTGGCGGCTGGCCGGTGGGGGCCTTGAGCGAAGTGCTGACACCGCGACTCGGTTGCGGAGAGTTGCAGCTGCTCATGCCCTGGCTGATCCGCCTGACGCAAGCCGGTGGACGGGTAGCCTTGCTTCGACCGCCTCTTCTTCCCTACGCGCCAGCATTCGCTCAGTCCGGAGTGGTTCTGTCGCGGCTATTGGTGGTTAACCCTGAAAACGAAGAGGCTGCGCAGTGGGCCTGCGAGCAAAGCTTACGATCGGGGGGCTTCAGCGCTGTACTGGCCTGGCCGGGCCGAATTGCGAATCAGGCGCTGCGTAAACTGCAGCTGGCGGCTGAAGCGGGAGACGCCTGCGGCATTCTGTATCGCAATCGCTCCTCCCTCAGCGAGGCCTCACCCGCCGCCCTCCGGCTGGAACTGAAGGATGGTCCAGAGCGACTGTCGGTCATGGTGCATAAGTGCCGCGGCGGAATGCCCGGGCGACGATGGCAACAGGCGGCCTGAACGCGGCCAAGCATTGGCTGTGCTTGGTGCCGAGGCGGCTGGCATTGGATGCACTGTGTTTGCCGGATCCGGAGACGACGCTCGTCACCATGCGCAAAGGCCAGCGCAGTTGGGTGGTTTCCGCGGGCTGCGGACTGCCTCCAGGGTCGGATTTGGCAACCGTACTGACGGCGCGGCCGGAGCTTCGTTGGGTCGAGCGGCAACCCGATGCGGAAACGGCATATATGCAGCAATTGGCCGCACTGGGCCATAGCCTCGGCGCGCCGGTACACTTGGAACAGCACGCGCCAAGCGTCGATGCCCCCGCTGGCTGGGCCAGTGTCTGGGTCGAGGTCGGGCGGAGCGCGCGACTCTTTGAGGGATTGGAAGGCGTACGGTTGGCGGCTCAGAGCAATCTGGCCGCGAATTCGCTGAATTGCGGTGTCGCAATCGCACCCACGATGGAAAGCGCCAGGCTGCTCGCCGCACACTCCGATGGTGCAATCGCGCCAAGCCTTCCGGCGCTCAGCGACATGATGCAGACGCTTCCGGTGCATGCCCTGCATCTTCCGGGGCAGGTCATTGACGGCTTGCGCGCATCCGGCATCCAGCGCTGCGACGCCCTATTCGCACTGGCCAGCGATCAGATCGGACGGCGCTACGGGACAGCTACCACGCGCTATCTTGATCGCCTGCTCGGGCGCGTTGCAGAAACACGGGCCGCACATCGGCTGCCTCGCCGTTTCGAAAAGCGTATCCGCTTTGATGGGAACGTGCATTCCACACAAGGCCTGCGCTTTCCGTTGCGGCATTTGTTCGGTGCGTTGGAGCTCTATTTACGCGCAATAGACAGCGCAAGCCAGCAAGTTCGCATCATTCTGGAACATGTGGATGCACCCGACACCCATTTGACAGTGTCCCTCACGGCGTCAGCGCGCGATGCCGACCATTGGTTATTGATGTGCCGTGAGCATCTCAGCCGTCTCGAGTTGCCCGAGGCGGTGAGCGCTATCGTGCTCCACTGCGATCGCTTCCAGCCGCTTGACGGCCCTCAGATGGCTCTTTTTGATGCCGGCAAAGCGGAAGAAACCGCGTGGCGGCAGACGGTGGAGCGTTTGCTCGCAAGGCTGGGAGAAGACGCCGTCTGGACAATGGGGCTTGCCGATGATCACCGCCCCGAGCGCGCCTGGCGGCGACAGCATCCGGCGAACCAGCAGTCGTCGGGTGTTCTGCCTCCGGCAGCGGATCGCCCCCTGTGGATGTTCGATCCCCCACGCCCATTGCCCCATTCACCGAAGCTGGCAGGCCCCGCCGAACGCATTGAATCAGGATGGTGGGAAGGCAATGAACTGCGCCGGGACTATTTTCTGGCTACCGGCGATTCGGGGATGAGGCTCTGGGTCTATCAGGATCGGCGCAGCCGGCGCTGGTATCTGCACGGCCTGTGGGCGTGAACTGCAGTGACAACGCTCGCTTCACAACCGCCCGCCTATGCCGAACTGCATTGCTTGAGTGCCTTTTCCTTTCAACGCGGTGCATCGCAGCCCGCCGAACTGGTCGAACGTGCGCATGCTTTGGGATACCAGGCCCTTGCCCTTACCGATAGCTGCTCCCTTGCAGGGATCGTGCGCGCCTTCGAGGCCGCGCAACGCCTTGAAATCCAGCTCATCATCGGCGCGGAAATCCAGTTGCAGGAAGGACCGACGCTGATTCTGCTCGCCCCGGATCATGCGGGCTACAGCGATCTTTGCCGATTGATCACCCGCGGTCGTCGCGCGGCCACCAAAGGCAGCTATTCATTGAGCCGTTCTGATATCCGGGAACATGCGGCGCATCTGCTCGCATTGTGGCCGCCGCGAATCGATGGATCCGATGCGGAGGATGTGCATTGGCTCAAGGCCGCTTTTGCCAGTCGACTCTGGGTCGCCCTGCACCAGCGGCGCGATGGACTTGACTCGCAGCGACGTCAACGCGCCGAGGTCTTGCAACAGACCTACCGGCTTCCCGTCACCGCCGTCGGAGGCGTGGTCATGCACGGCCGGGGCAGACGCGCCCTGGCGGATGTCATGACTTCTCTGCGACTGCGTACACCCCTTACGGCTTGTGGCAAAGCGCTGGCGGCCAATGCGGAAGCCCACCTGCGGTCACGAGAGGAGCTTGCCACCCTGTATCCACCGGAATGGCTGAACGAGAGTCTCCGCATCGCCCAGCGTTGCCGGTTTCAGCTCAACACCCTGCGTTATACCTATCCGCAGGAGCTGGTTCCGTCCGGCTTGACTGCGCAGTCCCATCTTCGCGCGCTGACGGAAGCCGGCCTGCGCCGGCATTGGCCGAACGGGGTGCCGGAGTCGGTGCGTGCGCTGGTGGAACGGGAGCTGGCGATCATCACGGATTTGGGCTACGAGCACTTTTTCCTCACCGTGGCGGATCTCGTGCGCTTTGCGCGCAGTCGCGACATCCTCTGCCAGGGGCGCGGTTCTGCCGCCAATTCCGCAGTCTGCTACGCCTTGGGCATCACGGCGGTGGACCCGTCACGGTCCACCTTGCTGTTCGAGCGTTTCGTCTCCAAGGAGCGCGACGAGCCGCCCGATATCGATGTGGATTTTGAGCATCAACGTCGCGAGGAGGTCATTCAGTACGTCTACCGTAAATATGGCCGCGAGCGCGCGGCTCTCGCCGCCACCGTCATCTGCTATCGCACCAAAAGCGCACTGCGTGACGCCGGCTTTGCCCTGGGGATTGCGCAGGAGTTGATCGACCGCGTGGGCCGATCCCTTCATTGGCATGATCGCGCCGAAACCCTGGCCGAGCGCTTGCAAGCCATCGGCGTGGACCCAATGCAACCGGCCATCCGACGCTGGATCGGGATGTCCGAGCAACTGATCGGTTTGCCCCGGCATCTCTCGCAACACGTAGGTGGGTTCGTGATCGCGGATCAGCCCTTGCACCATCTAGTACCGGTGGAAAACGCGGCGATGCCGGATCGCACCATCATCCAATGGGACAAGGATGATCTGGAGTCTCTGGGGCTGCTGAAGGTCGACGTGCTGGCCCTGGGCATGCTCAGCGCCATCCGACGCGCATTGGCGATGGTTGCGCAACGCCGGGGAAGGCCTTTCGCGCTCACCGACATTCCTTCAGAGGATCCTGATACCTACGCCATGATCCAGCGCGCTGAGACCGTTGGTGTCTTCCAGATCGAATCGCGCGCGCAGATGAGCATGCTGCCTCGGCTCAGGCCCGCGACCTTCTACGACTTGGTCATTCAGATCTCCATCGTGCGCCCCGGCCCGATCCAGGGCGGCATGGTGCACCCCTACCTTCGTCGTCGACAGGGTATCGATAAGGCCGAGTACCCCAGCCCCGCACTCGAGCAGGTCCTGAAGCGCACGCTGGGCGTACCGTTATTCCAGGAGCAGGTCATGCAGATCGCCATGGTCGCGGCGGATTTCTCGCCTGGTGAGGCCGATCAGGTGCGCCGCTCCATGGCTGCGTGGAAACGCCACGGCGGGCTCGAGCATTTCCGCGACCGTCTTCTGAGTGGCATGCGGCGCAATGGCTATGACGACCGCTTCGCCGAAGCCATCTATCAGCAGATTCTCGGTTTCGGCAGCTACGGTTTCCCAGAATCCCACGCCGCAAGCTTCGCGCTGCTTGCCTACGCCTCTTCCTGGCTCAAATGCCATGAGCCAGCCGCGTTCTTCGCGGCCATGCTCAACAGTCAGCCCATGGGCTTCTATGGTCCCGCACAGCTGGTGGCGGAAGCGCGGCGCATGGGAGTGACAGTGCGTCCGGTGGATGTGCTCCGCAGCGAGGTGGAATGCAGTCTGGAAGCGGATATCGATCCGCCGGCATTGCGCCTGGGGCTGAACCGTGTACGGGGTCTTGGTCTGGAGGCAGCCCATCGGGTGGTGAAGGCCCGTCAGGAGGGGCCACTTCATTCCCTCAACGATCTTGTGCATCGCGCGGCCTTGGATGCGCGCGATCGTGCGGCCCTGGCGCGTGCCGATGCCTTTTCGCCGCTGGCCGGTCACCGTCACGCTGCCCATTGGGCGGCGGCCGGCGCCCAAAACCTGCCGGGTATGCTCGCTGGCTGCTCCGCCCGGGAATCGGTACCTGATCTGCCTGATCCCCTGGAATATGAAGACATTCACGCAGATTACGCCAGTACCGGACTGAGCCTGCGACGCCATCCCGTCGCATTGCTGCGGCGTCGACTGGATCGGATGGGCGTGTGCCGCGCGGAGAAGCTTGCGGTGCTTCGAGACGGTTGTGCCTTACGCATTGCCGGCTTGGTGATCAATCGACAGCGACCGTCGACCGCCAAAGGGACCGTCTTCATGACCCTGGAAGACGAAGACGCCAGCTACAACCTGATCGTCTGGGGCGATATCTTCAAGCGGCTACGCCAAGCTGCCATGGCGGATTTCGTCATTGTGCACGGTCAACTGCAACGCTCGGATGGGGTCACCCACATCCTGGTTCAGCATCTCGAGGACCGTAGCGACTGGTTGGGTCAACTCCGCGTCAGGTCGAGAGACTTCCACTAATCCGGACACCCGATACCGATGCCATCATGCCGCGTCCGTAAAGCGGTCCGGATCATTCGCCGGCTGTGCGCTTGCCGCGGACTCTGCCTCGACCTTGGTGCTGGCTTCCTGCGCTGCATTGATCCGCGCCGCCCGAACTTTACCGAGCACATGGCCGCCAAACATCAGCACAAAACCGGTTGAGAGGCTTGAAATCACCACGAACCACGCAACCAGCGACAAAAGATCAGCGTTCATTCCACGCTCCATTAGACGCGCTGCAAAATACACTTGTAATTGCTGCGCCGCAACATTGTCTATGTATGGTCGCTATAGCACCCCGCTATTGCGCAAAATTCCTGCAATCAAGGGCACTACCTGACAGTCCGTTCAGGTTGCTCCATCGCGAAGTGCCAACCAAACGCGTCTTTTTGCAGTGCATAGTCCGCGGACAGGACGCGCGCAGCGCACTCCGCAGCCTGTGTGTGCTGGGCAAGCGCGACCTGATAATCCGTGACGCGATTGTCGGTGAGCGTCGGGTACAGCCGTAGGCTGAGCCTGTCCGTCTCCAACTCCACCTGTGCGATGGCGCTGTAGGGGTGCATCCCGTGCTGCCTGTACCGCCCCGGCGAATTGAACACTACATTGCCCAGTGAATAGCACACCGGTACGCCTGACACGCAGTCGCATTCTTGCAGTGCGTGCGCGCCATGACCCAGGATCAGATCTGCCCCGGCTCGTACCCAGGCTTCTGCCGCGGCACGCATTGCGTCGTCGCGCATGCGGTAATTGCGTCCCCAATGCGGGAAGACGATGATCCATGCCTTCGCCTCGCGTTGGCGCAATGCACGAATGCGTCGCGCCATGCTGTTGGGGTCGAAACTGTCCACACCCACCTGCGCGCCGTGCGCGAAGTAGTCGTATTCCCTTGCGTAGCGCGCCCGATACTGCATAGACGCAATGACATAGACCGGTCGGCCCGCAGCCATCCCGACATAGCACGGCATGCGGGCTCCGGCCTTGTCCCCCGCACCGAAAAAGCGGATGCCGCCGATTGCCAAGTGGTGCATGGTCTCGAGCAGTCCGGCATCCCCGAAGTCCTTGCTGTGATTATTGGCAAGGGAAACACCCCAGACGCCGAGCGCCTGCAATACAGCGATGGTGCGTCCGGGATCATCCTGGCCGAGATAGTCCTTTCGCCCTTCCAGCGGGCTCACCGATGCCCGCGTCAACACCGTTTCCAGGTTGACGATGCCGATGCGATCCCCGCCGAACAGAGGGCGCAAGGCCGTAACGAAACGCATCGGATCCTCCAACAGGCGCCGGTACGCGGAGCTGCCCGGTTTCCGCCGCTGGAGGCGCTGCAGATAGCAGTCGCCAAGGCTGAAATCTCCGGCAAAGGTGAGCTTCACGGTGTGCGGTTCTCGATCATGAGAACATTCCTTTCTCTGCCGTGGCTGCAGCGCAGGCGCTGCAGTCCCACCCACGCTGCAGGCGCGCGCCGCCCGCGCGCATCGCAGCAAGGCGCCTCTGAGGACGATGGAAAAAAAGTACCGGAACGCCCGCGTGTCGTGCGCCGCCGCATTTCTGGCCGGTGTCAGCGCCTACGTCCTGTCCGGCTCGGCGGTGGGGCTGTTGTTGATCGCCGTGGCGGCGGTGGCCTATCTCGGCATACGCGAGCGCGAAACCTCCTTGCAGTTCAAGCAACTGAACCGCAGCATGGTGCGCCTGCGCCAGCAGCTGGAGGCAGCGATGGACGTGCGGCGGCTCCTCGATCATCGCGCCATGCCCCTGCCGCCATCAGGGGGGTGGGCGGCTTCTTCGGACTTCGTCGCGCTCGTCGGTGAACTGCTGGTGGCCCATCGACCGCGGCATATCATGGAACTCGGGAGCGGCCTTTCGACGATCTTTCTCGCCGATATGGGTGATGCCCAAGATCCGGCGCAGATCACTTCCCTGGACCATGATCCGGCGTACGCCGAACAGACCCGTGCGCATCTGCGCGCCAGGGATCTGGGTGCCCACGTGCGGGTCATCGACGCTCCATTGCAGCCACTTGATCTTTCTGGCGAGCAGTATCGCTGGTATGCGTTACCCGAAGATTTCCAATGCCCGCCGATTGATTTCCTCATCATTGACGGGCCGCCTTCGGCGAGCTGTCCGATGAGTCGCTATCCGGCCTTACCTGTGCTGGCACCGTATCTCGCTGCGCATTGCGTCGTCGTTATCGACGATGCGGATCGTCCCGACGAGAAGGCCATGGTGGCGCGCTGGGCTGAGCAGTTTGGTGGCAAGCAGCGCCGGTTACCCTTGGAAAAGGGGGCAGTAGTGATGTTCCTTGATCAAGCCACGTACGCGCAGACGTCGCGTCACCCATGAGGGCAGGAGATATGCGACTGTCGGTCATCATCACCACCTACAATTCGCCAATCTGGCTGGAGAAGGTGCTGTGGGGGCTTCATGCCCAGCAATATCGGGATTTCGAAGTCATCATTGCCGACGATGGTTCCTCCGAGGAAACCGCCGCCCTGCTCAAGCACATGCGTGCAGAGACCGGGCTCGATCTGCTGCACGTCTGGCAGCCGGACGAAGGCTTTCAGAAGTGCCGCATCCTCAACAAGGCGATCCTTCACGCGGATGCGCCCTATCTGGTGTTCACCGACGGCGATTGCATCGCACGACCGGATTTCCTCGCCGAGCATGCGCGCAATGCCGAGCGCGGCTATTACCTGTCGGGCAGCTACTGCAAGCTGCCCATGGAGACCAGTCTCGCCATCACCCGCGACGACATCCTCGCCGGTCGCTGTTTCGACATGGACTGGCTGCGTGCCCATGGGCTCAAGCGCAACCGCAAAAACCTCAAGCTGGTAGCTCCGCCGCGACGGGCGGCCCTGTTAAACCGCCTGACCACCACGCGTTGCAATTTCAAGGGCGCCAACGGTTCGGCGTGGCGCGACGACACGCTGGCGGTCAACGGATTCGACGAGCGCATGGCATGGGGAGGGCTCGACCGTGAATTCGGCGTGCGCCTGCGCAACCATGGGGTCAAGGCCCGCCACGTCCGCTACAACGCCATCTGCGTCCACCTCGACCACAGCAGAGGCTATCGCGATGACGCTATCGTCAACGCCAACAAGCAGCTGCGCCTCGAGCGCCAGCGTTCCAAGCACGTGCGCACCGACCATGGCATCACAGAGCTGCTGGCCGCCGGCTACGCGCCCGACCGGCAGCAGGCCACCGTCACTTAGCCGACTTCGCTGGGGCTGCGACAGTGCGCGGTATCTCGGTCATCATTCCCTGCTACAACGCTGAGCGGCATCTGGCCGACGCAATCGACAGCGTACGGGTGCAGGATGGCGTGGATTACGAGTTGATTGTGGTGGACGACGGTTCCCATGACGCCAGCAGGGATATTGCGGCCAGCTTTCGCGATGTGCGCCTGATCCACAGTCATCACCAGGGTGCCGCCGCTGCGCGCAATCTCGGTCTGGCGCGGGCCAAGGGTGTGGCCATTCGCTTTCTCGACGCTGACGACACCCTCTGTGACGGGGTGCTCGCGCGTCAATGGGCGCAGCTGAAAGCACTGGAGCCACACGAGTGCCCCTATGGCGATTATCTGCTGCAGCGGCCGCAAGGGGCGAGCCTGCGCCGCCTGCCTACCCTGAGCGACAAGGCGCATGCGGCGCAGGTCGCGCTGACCGATCTGATGACCAGCACCCCGCTGCATCGCCGCGACTGGCTGGAATCCATCGGCGGCTTCGACCCCCGGTTTGACAGCAGCCAGGAATGGAATCTGCACGTGCGCCTCGCCAATGCGGGAGTGCGCTTTCGTCATTTCGATCTGCCGGTCTATCGCTACCGGGCTCACGATGATCCGAAACGCCTCAGCAGGGCCAAGCAGCGCAGCATGCGCTACATCGATGGCGAACTGCAGAAAATCCGCTGGACCGCCGAGGCCGTAGCGCTGGACGACGCCCTGTTTGCCGCCCTCGCCCGACGTGCGGTGTGGCTGGCGCGAGTGGCCACCAAGCGCTGCGAAGCGGCAGCCGCGCATCGCTGTTTCGCCGTCGCGCGCGCCCTCTCTCCGCACTACACGCGCTATTGGCCCAAGCGCTACCGGCTGATCCATCGTGCACTCGGACCCGAGCGCGCCGAACATGCCTTGATGGCTTACTGGCGCCGTCGCTGACGCTTGGTGGCGAGCCGGTCCATCCACTTCAGCCAGCGCTGTCCCTGCATGGGATCATAGGTCCAGGGCACGGGCAGTCGATGTTGGCTCCGTGCGTTCAGGCAGCGCTCGGCGACCGGTAATGCCGGCGGCGTGCCCTGATGCAGATCCGCCTCGACGTCCGCTGCCAGATCCTGAAGCGGATACAGGCCGCAACGCCGCCGCCGTTCCGCGAAGCGCAAGGCCCAGGATTTCTGCTTGCCCCGAAACGCCGGTCCATTGGGCAACCACATGGCGAAGGGCACGCGCAACCGGCCCATGCGCATGAAGTGACGCTGCGCTTGCTGATTGTTGGAGGATTCTCCGCTCTCGAAGCGCCAGCCCGCAGCACGAAGCCGGTCGCTGCGGGCAATGAGGAGGTCCGAATAGTAGGCCCCCGTGCTGCGTCGCTGCGGATGCCAGAACCACAGGTCCAGCGCCGCGTCGAAGCGGAAATCGCGATCCACAGCGTGCTTCAGCGAGATCTGGCGAATGAAGGCGGGTGAGATGAAGCCCAGCGTTGGCGCATGATCGAATTGGCGGTGCAGCGCCGCTTCGTCCTCGCCCGTCAGCGGCCGCACCAGCTGGGTGTCGTCCTGGAGAAAACAGAACAGCGCTTTATCGGGCACGGTGTCGAAGGCGGCCTGCATGTTCGGATACAGGCCGCCGTGCTTGTGGCCGGACAGTGCTTCGCCGGTGACCACCGTGTGGTGCTTTGCCGCCCGCGCCAGCACGGCGAGGGTCTCGGGGTCATCGCTGGCGTCGTCCACTACGGTCAGTGAATGTTCCGGCGCCAGCCGCTCGATGGAGTCGATGCAGTTGGCCAGAAAGGGACCGCGGTTGTAGGAGAAGACAAAGAGCCTCATGGCTGGGCGGTATCCTCTGAATCGCTGCGACGCAGCCGCTTCAGCCACTCCTCGAATTCATTCAAGCGACGCAGCAGCCGGGAGCGCTTGAGGGGATTGAAGGGCCAGGGCTCGGGCAGATTGCCTTCGGCCAGGCGAAGGAAGCGTTCCGGCAGCGGTTTCTCGGTGGCGGCATCGCGTTGACGCATGGCCGCGACCGCCTCGCGCTCGAGAATGTGCAGCGGATACAGCCCGGACCGGCTGAAATGCTCGCCGAGCCGGAACGCCAGCGTCTTGCTGCGGTTGCGATAGGCCCGAGCATTCGGCACCCACATCGCAAAGGGGTCGCGCATATAGCCCATGCGTCCAAAATGCCGTTGCGCCTGAAGTTCGTTCTCGAACTCGTCGCCCTGGAAGCGCCAATCGATGGCGTGCAATCGACCGGTGTGTATCAGCGCGATATCCGAATAGTAGGTGCCGGCCACTTTCTGTCCGTCCTGCACAAAGCGATAGACCTGCGCTTCGATGTCGTACTCGAACTGCGCCAAGCGCCTGGGCCGGATGGTGCCGCGCAAGAAGACGGGAGCCAGAAAGGCAGCGTCCGGATGCTGCTCGAAGTGCCGCGCCACGAACTGCCGGTCGGCCTCCTCGAAAGGTCGGATCATCTGGGTGTCGTCCTGCAGGAAGGCGATAACCCGCCCATCCGTCACCGAATCCAGCGCCGCCTGCATGTTGCCGTAGAGGCTGCCGTGGCGCGCCTTGGTCGACTGTGTACGGCGGACGATGCGGCAGCGCGCTTCCAGACGCTCCAGCACGCGCAGCGTTTCCGGGTCGTCGCTGGCGTCGTCGTAGATGGTGACCTCCGCATCGGGGGCGCAGTGCACGATGGAGGCGATGCAGTTCTCCAGATAGGGCCCGCGGTTGAAGGAGAAGACGAAGATGCTCTGCATGCGGTGCTCGCGTCGAAGTCGGGTCGGTGATCAGCGCGCGCGCGGCGCGGTCAGACGTTCGCTCAGCCAGGACTTTGCACGGCGAATCGCGCCGCGCAACTGGCCGGATGTGGAGCCAGCGCGATAGCGCCCCTTGGTGGCGTGGCGCAGGCGGTAGACGTTGGGTACATCGATGCCGACGCCCTGGGTCCCAAGCAGCCAGCGGAAAGCGCGGTCTTCGTAGGCCTTGCAGAAATGGTCGGCGGGTTGCTGGTAGAGCCGCAGCGTTGGGCAGTAGCCGCAGGCGCGGGCAACGTCGCCGTGCGTGATCTGCATGGGGCCGGTGGCCCGGTCGATGCGGCGGGTGGTGAAATTCTGGTCATCGACATCGACCAAGGCGGGCCCGGCGGCGCTGCGCATCAGCACCGGGTCGTCCTCGCTCAGCAGCGGGGTTGCGCGTTCTTCGCGCGGAAACAGCAGCGCCTCGGTACGCCCCTGCAGCTGCTCGGCCAGCGTGTCCAGGCAACCGGCACGGAACATCACATCGCAGTCGGTGAACCAGATCCAGTCGGCCTTCGTCGCGCGGGCCGCCAGATTGCGCCCGATGCCCCGACGAAACAGGGCCGCCTTAGGCAGGGCTTGCCAATTCCATTCCACGTTCGGCACTGCTTTCTGCGCGAAGAAGTCGAGCAGCGCCTGCGTTTGCGTGTCCTCTTGTGCATAGAACACGGTCATCTTGACGCGCAGCTTCTGCGGCGGAAACTTGGCCAGTGCACTCAGTTGATAGGCGAGGAAGCGGCTGTACTGCCAGCAGTGGCTGACCACCTCAAGCGACAGCGTGCCGCGTCGCGCCGCGCGGTTCGAAGGCGGCGGCGGAGCAAACCAGCGTGCCGGCAGCAGCCCGCCGGCGGCAAGGCGCAGCAGCGTGCCGTTGGCGTGGCGGGCAAGAAAGGGCGCCTCTTCGGGCGCGCGGAAAGGCACATCACTGGTCATGTCGGGCCGGGTCGTGCGGGGGCGGGTCACTGCTAGGGCGGTACTGTACCGATCCGCTGACCTGGCTGGCGGCAGGTTGCGCCTCCGCACTTGTGACGTCGGGTTGTAGTGCGGCCTCCAGTGCCTCCGCCAGTTGCCGGCGTACGCGCTCCGCTGCCGATGAATCGCCGGCTCCGCCATTCAGTCGCGACCATTCCGGATGGGCGCGAGCCCGGCGCAGCAGGCGGCCGATTGCGGCAGGGTGGCGGCCGCTGGATAGCGCCTTCAGTGGTTGCTGGCTGGCGTGTCCGCGACGCAGCAGCGCCGCCAGCAACTGCAGTTGCCGCGTGGCAAGGATCTGCAGCGTGTCCGGGGCGACCACAAGGGTGTGCTGGCCGCGCATCCGATCCAGCGTGGCGCGTCCGAGATCCTCACCGAGGCCAAAAAGGGCGCCCACGGCGGCACCCACCACGGTACCGGCCCCGAGGCTGAGCCCGCCGCTGAACAGATCGACGCCCATGCCCGCTGCGCCGCCCGCCACAGCACCGGATCCGCCACGAATGCCCAGAGCGCGGGCGGTTTCAGCATCGAACAGATCGAGGCGCCAGCGTCCCTCCTTCAGTGGCAGTGCCGGTGCCTGATAGGCACCGAGTTCAAAGGAAAACAGTTGCAACAGCAGGGTCACGCAGTCGTCTTCTGCCTGGCGCAGCCGGTCGCGCAGTGCTTCGCGCGCGGTGGATGCCTCCGCGTCCTTGGGTAGGGGTGTGCGCAGGCCGGCCGCATCCACCAGCAGCCCCGCGATGGCGAGCGTGGCAGCACGCAGCTGCGCGTGGCGCTGTTCGCGACGGTGCCGGACCAGCGCCTGCATGCGCGTGCGCTGTGCATCGAGCAGCGCCGCCAGCGCGTCGAAAACGCGCACTTCGGCGTCGAAGTCGAACACCACCGTGTCGAAGGCGGTCACCCAATGCAATCCGCTGTGCGCCAGCTGACTGCGCCACGCATCCGGGTTCGCGCCATCCACTGCGACGAAATTCAACAGCGGCAGGATGGGCCGGCCGCACTCCGCCAGCAGGCGAAGCTCGGCGCGATGTTTGGGGAGTACGGGCTCGCGCGCATCAATGACATAGAGGGCGGCATCGCTGTGCAGCATCTGACGCAGTACTCGGGCTTCCTGCTCGAAGCGCCCGTTGCCGTGGTCGCCTTCGACGAAGCGCTGGATATGCGGGACCGGGTCGTCGCCGGGGGCCATTTCCTTGTGCAGCAGCGCGGCCAATGACAGGGCGTCTTCCAATCCCGGGGTATCGAATAGCCGGATCGCCACGCCGTCGGCGTCGAGCAGATCAATGGCCTGTACCGACTGGGTGGTCGCGGGCCGGTCATCCACTTCACCGAAACGAGGGTCACGCGCCAGCGTGCGCAACAACGAGGTCTTGCCGGTATTGGTGTGGCCGACGACCGCGATGTGCGGGGACGGGGTTTCAAGCTTCATGGTGATGCTTCCGCGGACGACGCCGGCGGGACACCTTCCGGCCAATGGACGGCGGCCACCCCCAGTTCCCGTGCGCAGCCCCGCCAGTCGCGCAGCCGCGCGGCGTTGGCCGACCCGAGCAGCACGAGGGTGCCTGCCCCGGGCGATGCGGCGAGCAGGTCGCGCAGCAGTGCCTTGGTTCCGCGATCCACCACCGCGCCCGCGCGCACCAGTACCGCCAGTCCATGGTCGGTCTCCGACCGAATCAGGGGGAGCAGCCGGGCAAGGCTCTCCAGGTCATCGACCCGCCCCAACCACTGCCAATCCACCGGCAGTGCGTGCTGCATGGAGGGCTCCGTTTCCAGCGCGACGACGACGTGCCGGCCATCGTGGGGGGGAACGCCTTCGGTTTGCGGCGCTGCCGGTTGAGCAGACGTGACGCCGCCGGGTGCGGCAGCCGCCGGCTCCACCTGCTGATGGTCGGGCATCAGTCGTTCGCGCAGTCGGGCATAGCCTGGCCGATGCAATGCACGCGTGTCCCGGGTCAGGCTGTGCCATGCCATCGCCGCGCTGATGAGCAGGGCACCGAGTCGCGGCAGCAGACCGTAGACCGCTACTGCGGCGAGCAGCCAGATGGCCCAGGCCTCGCGCACGGCATCCGAGAGCGCGCCGCGTAACGGCAGGGTGTCGGCGCCGGCAAGGCCGAACAAGGCCGGACCCAGCGAGAGCGCCTCCGCCCAGGCTTGCAATGCCTCCGTGCTGAGCAGGGTGCTTTCCCACACCAGCGCATAGCTCCGCAAGCTGAGCAGCAGGGACAAGGTCAGCAGTGCCGCGCCCAGATAGGCCAGCCAGGCAATGTGCATTGCACTACTCAACAACCACGGGGCGGCGCGACTGCGCAGACAGTCGAGAGGCGCGGCGGGTCTGACCGACCATCGCCCCGTCAGGCGCGCTGCCAGCGATGCCAAGGCGCTCGGAAAGACCGCCGCGGTGCGTCGGCGTCCCAACAGCAGGAGCAGCAGCCAGAGCAACAGCGTCACCAGGCTGGGGCCGACCACCAGCAGGCCAACCAGTGGAATACTGACCGGTCCGGTGTCGACCAAGGCCGCGCGGGCCGCGGCCGCTCCCGCGATGGCGAACACGATCGCCATCATGAGGCTGAGCCAGAACAGGGTCCGCACTTCCCGGCGCAGCGCGGCGCGCAGCCGGGGCGCATCAGGAAGATGGCGTGCGCGCACCAGGATGCGGTGGCGCAGGTCGCCGCCCGAGGCGCGCGCCTGCGCATCCGCTACCGGGCTGTGCGCGGGATGGCCCGCCGCCTCCTCGCCGGCACACGCGCGCGCTGCGAGGCAGTGATCCTGCAGACGGATGCGATTCGCGCGTCGAGTCATCCGTTGACTATACAAAAGGCCACGTTGTCGCCCCCTGTGCGGAGCGGGCGCTGGCATCATGCGGGCGCCCCCTTCTGGATCGAGTGCGCATGATGCATTGGCTCTTTCTTGGATTAGCGATTGTCTGCGAAGTCATCGCCACCACCGCGCTGCGTGCCACCGATGGCTTCACGCGGCTGGTGCCGTCGCTGATTGTGGTCTTCGGTTACGGCTTTGCTTTTTATTTTCTGTCGTTGACGCTGCGCGTGATTCCGGTGGGCGTCGCCTACGCCATCTGGTGCGGCGCCGGGCTGGCCTTGATCGCGCTCATCGGTTGGGTGCTGATGGGGCAGAAACTGGACGCCGCCGCACTGACGGGGATTGTCTTTATCACCCTCGGCGTGGCCATCATCTTCCGCTACTCGAATACCGTCGCGCACTGAATTGGACGCCGCCACACTTGCGCCCCTCCTGCATCGCATCCGTGCCTGTGAGCGCTGTCGCTCGGTGTTGCCGCACGCGCCGCGACCGGTGCTGCAGGCCAGTGTCAGCGCGCGCATCCTGATTGCGGGGCAGGCGCCGGGCCGCCGCGTGCATGCGTCCGGCCTGCCCTTTGACGATCCCAGCGGAGAGCGCCTGCGCGCCTGGATGGGTATCGGCAGGGACCGCTTCTACGACGCTGCGCGCATCGCCATTGCGCCGATGGCCTTCTGCTATCCGGGCACCGGCAAGAGCGGCGATCTCCCACCTCGGCCGGAATGCGCGCCAGCGTGGCGGCAGCCGTTGCTGTCTGCAATGCCGCAGATCGGCCTGACGCTGGTCATCGGCCGCTACGCGCAGGCCTGGCATCTGCCGGAGGCCCCGGCCACGGTTACCGAATGCGTTCGCGCCTGGCGGCAGGTGTGGCCGCAGCAGTTGCCGCTGCCCCATCCCAGTCCCCGCAACCAGCGCTGGCTGCGCCGCAATCCCTGGTTCGAGGCCGAGGTGCTGCCTGCGCTGCGGAGCCGCGTCGCAGAGCTACTGGACTGTCTGTAGCCGCTGTGTATCCGCGCCCGCCGTGGAATTCAGCCGGGCTGGGCGCGTGGGGCCGGCGCACGCTGCACCAGTACCACCCCGACGGAGGTGATGGCGAGGGCGATCCAGTCGGTCAGCAGCACCGCGTCGCCGAAGGCCAGCCAGGCCATCAGCATCGTCACCGGCGGACCGAAATAGAACAGGCTGGCGACGCGGGTGGCGTCGACACGGGCCAGCAACACCCACATCAGCGCGTAGGCGCCCAGCGATACCAGAACGGTGACCCAGCCCAGCGCCGCGATGAAGGGCAGCGTCCACTGCGTGCGCAGCCCTTCCAGCAGCAGGGCGGGGAGCAGCAGCGCCACTGCCGAACCGGCGCTTTGATAGAGCAGCAAGGTCCCCATGGGTAGGCTGCGTCCGCTGTGCGCGCGCAGGCGCTGCGACAGGCTGGCGATGGTGATGGCCACCACCGAGCCAAAGGGCAGCACATAGGCCCACAGCGGCGCGCCATGGTCGCCCTGCATGCGTGCGATCACCGCCACGGCGACGCCGCAGAAGCCGGCGCTGAGGCCGACCCACTGCAGCGGGCTGGTGCCTTCGCCGGTGATGGCGCCGGAAAGCGCCCCAGTCAGCAGGGGCTGCAGCGCCACCACCAGCGCAACGATGCCGGCCGGCACATCGGCCTCGATGGCGCCCAGCGCACAACCCAGCCACACGGCGTGCGCCAGGATGCCGGTCCAGGTGGCGTGGAAGGCCTCGCCGCGGTCAGGCAGCAAGGGCTCCGATCGGGCGATGACCCAGGCCAGCATCAGCAACGTCAGCGCCAGATAGCGCCAGAACAGCAGTGTCAGCGCGCCGGCATAGGGCAGACCGTATTCCGCACCGATGAAACCGGAGTTCCAGAGCAGCACGAAGGCACTGGCGAGTAGCACATAGGGAATCGCACGCGTAGCCATGGGGCTCCAGGGGGGCGAAGGGGTGGCGGCACGGGTGCGTCGCAAGACACAGCAAAAGAGCCGCGAGCGGTCGGACAGGGCCGGACCGGTCGTTACAATGTCGCTTCCGCCCCTTCGTTGCAAGCCTATGTCCGAATTCGATCCGCGCCTGCTGACGGCGGAACTCAACGAGGCCCAGCGCGAGGCGGTCACCGCGCCGCCGTCGCACCGGCTGGTGCTGGCCGGTGCCGGTTCGGGCAAGACCCGCGTGCTGACCCACCGCATTGCCTGGCTGGTGGCGGCCGAAGACGTGTCTCCGCACTCCATCCTCGCGGTGACCTTCACCAACAAGGCCGCCGCCGAAATGCGCGGGCGCATCGAGGCATTGCTGGACATCCCCGTGCGTTCGCTGTGGGTGGGCACCTTTCACGGCATTGCCCACCGCATGCTGCGGCTGCACTGGAAGGACGCCGGCCTGGCTCAGAATTTCCAGATTCTGGATGCCGATGACCAGGTGCGTCAGGTCAAGCGCGTGCTGCGCGGCCTGGACATGCCCGAGGACCGCTGGCCACCGAAGACCGTGGCCGGCTGGATCAACAAGCAGAAGGAGGATGCACTGCGCCCGGAGGACTTCAGCGACAGCGGCGATATCGCGCAGCGCGCACTGGTGCGCGCCTACAGCGCCTATCAACGTACCTGCGACGACAACGGCCTGGTGGATTTCGCCGAGCTGCTGCTGCGCGCCTTCGAGCTGCTGCGCGACAACGCTGATCTGCGGGCGCACTACCACCAGCGCTTCCGGCACATCCTGGTGGACGAGTTCCAGGACACCAACACGCTGCAATACCGCTGGCTGCGACTGGTGGCGGGCGAGCAGGGCATCGTCTTCTGCGTCGGCGATGACGATCAGTCGGTCTATTCCTGGCGCGGCGCCAAGGTCGAGAACATGACCAAGCTGCAGCGCGATTATTCCGATCTGGAGGTGATCCGGCTGGAGCAGAACTACCGCTCCACCAGCGTCATTCTGAATGCGGCCAATACCCTGATCGCCCACAACGCCGAGCGCATGGGCAAGAACCTCTGGACCGACGCCGGCGAGGGCGAGCTGATCCAGGTCTACACCGCCTTCAATGATCTCGACGAGGCCGACTTCGTGGTGGGCCGCATTGCCGCCGAGTCCGCCAAGGGACGGGCCTATACCGAGATGGCGATCCTTTACCGCACCTCGGCACAGTCGCGCGTGCTGGAAGAGCGCCTCGTGCAGCAGCGCATTCCCTACCGCATCTACGGCGGGTTGCGCTTCTTCGAGCGCATGGAAATCCGCGACACCCTGGCCTGGATGCGGCTGCTGTCCAACCGCGACGACGACACTGCCTTCGAACGCGCACTCGGCACGCCGCCGCGCGGTGTCGGCGCCACCTCGCTGGAGAAACTGCGCGCCGCCGCGCGCGATGCCGGCACCAGCCTGTGGGCCGCCTCCTCCCAGGCCGAGAGCGTGATCGGTCGCACGGCCGGCAAGCTGCGCGCCTTCTGCCAGCTCATCGAGCAGCTGGCCGGCGAGTCTCGGAGTACTCCGCTGTCCAAGATGATCGAGCGGGTCATCGAAGTGGCCGGCCTGCGCGAGCATTACCGCAAGGAAAAGGGGGAAGCAGGCCAGGCGCGACTCGATAACCTCGACGAATTGATCTCTGCGGCCAAGGCCTTCGAAGGCGACGATGTCGTGCTCGAGGATCTTGATCCCCTGACCGCTTTCCTCACCCACGCGGCGCTCGAGGCGGGCGAGCAGCAGGCCGGGGAAGGCTCGGACTGTGTGCACCTGATGACGCTGCACGCCGCCAAGGGGCTGGAGTTCCCGCTCGTTTTCCTGGTCGGCGTCGAAGAAGGCCTGTTCCCGCACCAGCGCGCGGTCAACGAAGGCAGCCTCGAAGAAGAGCGCCGGCTGTGCTATGTCGGCATCACCCGCGCCCGCGAGCAGCTGTACATCACGCACGCCGAGGCGCGGCGCACCCACGGCGTTGAGAATCTGTGTGCGCCCAGCCGCTTTCTGCGCGAGCTGCCCAGCGAGGGCATGCACGAGTTGCGACCGCGTGCCGGGGTGGTGCGCCCGCGGCTGGCTGGCCGCTTCGCGGACAGCTATGCCAGCAGCGCGCCGTCGCGGCCGCTGATTTCCGACGCGCCGCCACCGCAGACGGGCCTCTACCTGGGTGCGCGCGTGCGCCATGCCCGCTTCGGGGAAGGGACCGTGACGGCCTTCGATGGCGAGGGCGAGCGCGCCCGCGTCGAGGTCGCCTTCGCCGATAGTGGCAGCAAATGGCTGATCGCCTCGATGGCGCGCCTCGAGCCGTTGTGAGCTAGTGGCCGCGGATCGCGCAGCGCCTGTCGCCGGACTGGCAGCCTGGTGGTCCCGGCGCCGCAACCGCATGACCGACGCCACGTTGCAGCAATGGCTGGATGACAGCCTGCCCTGGCGCGCGCTGCTCAACGCGTCCCAGCGAACCCGCCATCTCGCCCACACGCAGCGGTTGCTGCAACGTCTGCATCTGCATGGTTGCGATGGCCTGGAGCTCAGTCCGCGTATGGCCGCCATTCTGTGCGGTCTGGCGGCCCTGCTCTGCCTGCGCGCCAGCCGTCCCATGCCGCAGCTGCGCGCGGTTCTGGTCTACCCCGCGCCCTTTTGGGTGCCGCAGGACTTCCCAGACGAAGCCGGCCTGGTGTCGGATGAGGAAGTCCTGCACAGCGGACTCTCGGAAGACAATGGCCGCGTGCTGCTGGCCTGGGATGAGGTCGAGGCCGCGTTGGCCGGAGCGGAGCACAATGTGGCGGTGCATGAATTCGCCCATCAGCTCGACGCGATGAGCGGCGGCGAGGGGGCCCCCGTGGGGGCGCCGGCACAGAGCTGGTCGGACACCATGCAGAGCGCCTGGGCGGGGTTCGAACAACAAGCGTCGCCGGTGCTCGACGACTATGCGCTGGAAGGGCCGGCCGAGTTCTTTGCGGTGGCAGTGGAAGCCTTCTTCCAGCGTCCGCAGGCGCTGGAAGAAGGGCATCCCAGCCTGTATCGCCTGCTGGCGGACTACTTCGGTTTTGATCTCAGAGGGCTGTGCTTTTCCGCCCGAGGGTAGCGGCCTACTCCCCCTGTCCCAGGGAATAGGCGCGCGTGCCGTCGAATTCGTAGAGATGCTCGGTCTTGATGCAATCGAAGCCGGCCGCGGCGATGCGCATCAACAGTTCCGGTATCTGCTCTCGCGCCAGGGGCTGTGACTGCAGCATGGCATCACCGTCCTTGGACACGCTGGCCGCGCGCGATACGAAGCGGCAGCGCCAATGGTCGGTGCAGAAGGTTTCGGGAAAGCCGCCGGGATAGACCTTCACGCCACGGTTACTGATCATCTTGAGCTGAAAGCTGTCGCCCGCCACCGCCTGTAGCGCTTCGCCAAGGACGTTGGCCTGGCGGTCGGAGGCATCCCAATCGAGAAAGACATCGACCCCCACCAACTGCTTTTTCGGCTTGGCCAGGGCCTGGGTGCGCACCCGGACCGGTCCGCGGTTGTCGCCCGGCGGGAAGGGTGCGAGGCTGCGTGGCGATGCGCCCAGCCGGGCGATGACGGCATCGGTGAAGGCTTCGGTGCCCACCCGCCGCGTGGTGTGGCTCGAATGGCCCAGATCGGCGGTGTGGATGCCGTCCTCGAGGGTGCGCAGCAGCGCATTGCCCATGCGCCCGGCGATTTCGGCCTGGCCAAGATGGGTCAGCATCAGGCCAGCCGCCTGCATCAACCCGGCCGGGTTGGCCTTGCCCTGGCCCGCGATATCCGGCGCCGAGCCGTGGATGGCCTCGAACATGGCGACCCGGTCGCCCACATTGGCCGACCCGCCCAGCCCCACCGAGCCGGCAATCTCCGCGACGATGTCGGAGAGGATGTCGCCATACAGATTCAGCGTCACCACCACGTCGAATCGCTCGGGCGAGGCAGCAAGGCGTGCCGCACCGATATCGATGATCGCGTGGTCGCTCTGCAGCTCCGGGTACTCCGCGGCTACTTCATCGAAGACGCGATGGAACAGGCCATCGCTGAGCTTCATGATGTTGTCCTTGGTCATGCAGGTGACCTTGCGGCGGCCCGCCCGACGCGCCAGCTCGAAGGCGTAGCGGATCAGGCGTTCACAGCCCGGCCGCGACACGAGCTTCAGGCATTGCACCACCTCGGCGGTCTGCTGATGCTCGATGCCGGCGTAAAGATCCTCCTCGTTTTCGCGCACGATAATCAGATCCATCGCCGGGTGCGCGCTGGGTACAAAGGGCGCGAAGGCGCGCACCGGGCGTACATTGGCGTACAGGCCGAGGGTCTTACGGATGGTGACGTTCAGGCTCTTGTAGCCACCGCCCTGCGGCGTCGTGATGGGCGCCTTGAGCAGGACCGGGTTGCGGCGCAGGGTTTCCCAGGCCTCGGGGGCGATACCCGAGCTGTGTCCTGCCTGGTAGAGCGTGGCGCCTACACGGATTTCCTCGATCCGCAGGCGCGCGCCGGCGGCATCGAGCAGGCGTAGCGTCTGCTCCATGATTTCGGGCCCGATGCCATCGCCGCGCGCCACGGTGATGGCTGCGGCGTCGTGGTTCGCGCTGGTGTCCAGCGCCGAGTCGCGGATGTGCTCTTCCATGACGAAGCTAGTTCTGTGGTCCGTACAGGGCGCCGTCGCGCACGAAGCGTTCGAGGCGCACCACCTGCACATCGGAGACGAACATCACGCCCGATTCGCGTTCGAACAAGGGCTTGAGACCACTGGCGGCGCGATGGATGGTGTCCGGGCTGGCCACCGCCACGAACATCACCAGACTGTCCTCATCATTGAACAGCAGACGGCCTTCGTGGAAACCGTGTGCGCCGCGGCCGGCAATGTCCCGGATGATCGTATAGCCCGTGCTGCCCGAGGAATCCAGCAGCTCGCGCACAAAATGCTCTTCATCGCCGTGCACGATGATTTCGATCTTCTTGACGGCGTGAAAGACGATGTCCTGGTCGGTGCTCATAGGGCGTACTCGCTGACGGGGCTCGGGTGACGGGGTGTGGCTGCAGAGGGCGATGTGCGTGCATGGTGGGCCGCTGCCGCGTCCTGCAAGGGCCAGCTTCCACCGGGTTGGCGTTGCCGGACATCGCCACTCCTGGGATCGATGGCCGCCACCGCCACCCATTCATTGTCGAACAGGCGCTGCAGCACGCCATTGCGCTGGATCACCGCCTCGATGCGCTCCGGCGGCGCATGCACCACCGTGAGCAGGCGCAGCGGCTCATGCTGGGGTTGGCCATCCGATCGCAGTACGGACTGCTCGGGCAGACCGGTCATCAGGTCGCTGCCGTTGCCCTGCAGGACGCCAAGACGCCCGACCACCGTCTGCGTGGTCTTGGAGCCGGCGCCGAAGACCTGTGGGTCGACCGTCGAGAAGTAGTACTGGCTGTTGATCCAGTGCGCGACCACCATGGGCGCCGTCAGGATGATCTCCAGCGCTCGGCCACGGCCATCGCTTTCCCAGTCGTAGGAGTGCAGAAAGCAACGCCCCTGCAGATCCAGTTCCGCGCTCACCCAACGCGGGCCGACCAGGAAGGCGGCGTTGCCGGCCAGGGCCCACTCAGGACGGACTTCCGACCAGTCGCGGCAGCGCTGCTCGACCGCCGCCACCGGATCGCCACTCGTGTTCGGCAACTGTCGGCAGCGCTCGGCGGCGGCGCCGTGGCGCGCACGGGCCAGGTCCGTCATCAGCTGCTGCAGCGCCGTCGCACGCTCCGGCGGCACGGCCTCGTCATCAAGCAAGCGCACCTCATCAGTGGTGGTGTTGTGCTCGGCAGCCAGGAACACCGTGTCCTCGGGGATCTCGATGCCCCGGGTGGCCAGTGCCGCGCGCACCCGTCGCTGGTTCAGGATCTGCGTCATCACGCGGGCGTTGGGCCCGCCCGAATGGCCGCCGCAGGCGCCGCAGTCGAGGGCGCGGGCATAGGGGTTGTTGACAGTTTCGCCACCGTGGCCGCAGAGCACCACCAAGGGTGCGAAATCCTCGATTAGGCCCATGGTCTTGAGGGCGGCTTCGGCGTAGAAGATCTGCTGATCGTGGGCGATGCCATGGCCGTCGGACTCCGCCACGCGAATATGGGTGGCGGTACTCGGTGGCTGCGCCTGCAGTCGTTCACGTCGAGGTGCGAGATTGGCCTGCGCCATGGACAAGCCAAAGGCCCAGCCACTGGCCTCGACATAGGCGAAAGAGGCCGCAATGCCCGACTTCAATTGGTCCGCCAGGCGCTTGCCGAGCTGACGCCAGCGCTGCCGTCCGCGCCATTGCCGAATGGCCTTGCCGCCGCGCCGATGGGCGTGCTCGCGGACCAGGTGCTGCGGGTCCACGAGCACCGGGCAGGAGGCCACCGCATCGGCCTCGTCGAGCCCCTGCCAAGCCATCGGTACGCCGAAGAAGCCGGCAAAGCCCAGCGTCTCGTAAGGCCCTGTGGCTTCGAGGTGCCGTCGCAAGACCTCGGAGCGCACATCGATGCAGAACACCAACTGCGCCTTGGGGGGCGGCCTTTCTGCGGGTGCTTGGGTGGCGCGCTGCTGCAGGCGCTGCAGCAGCGGGGTCCGCCAGCGCGCCTCGCGCGCCTGCAGACGCTCGATACCGCCATGGTCGGCAGGCGCATGCGCCAGGCCTTCGGTTTCCGTCACGTCCAGGCAATGGCACAGCGCCAGGCGCACCGCGAGAAGATCCACCACCGTCACCGGGGCATGCTCCTGCCACGGGTCGCTGTCGCGCTGCGCACGCCAACGCACGAAGGCTGACCAACCGGGCAACGCGTGCAGGTGGCCGCGCAGGCGCTCGATACGCACCTCGCCGGCGGGAACCTCCGCCATCAAGCGCTGCAGACAAGCGAGCGCTGTATCGGGCAGTTTGCGCAGCCGTCGCCGGCCCGGCAGCAAGGGGTCGTGCAGCGCCACGGCGCGCCAGGCGCGGTACAGACCGTGGTGCCGGTTGGGCATGGTCCACGCCGCCTGCCCCTGATCACAGAAGGCGCTCAGCGCCAGAATCAGGTGGCGATTGACTGCAGCGGTACCGGAGTGCCAGCGCGCATCGAGATCGGACAGCGTCTCGGTGGCTGGACGCCAATACCCGCGTCCGCCTTGATAGCGCGTGGCGCTTTCCACCGCGCGTGCGAAGGCTTGATCCTCCCAGCCCCGTAGCGGATTGATCGCCACAAAACCGGGCAACGGCCAGTAGGGCGACAGCGATCGCGCCGCCACTTCGATCTCTCCGATCAGGCGGGCGCGCTCAGGCATCGTGCAGACTCCGGTGTGGCGCGATGGTGGAGAAAGCGGGTGCCGAAGCCGCGCGGATCAAGGCATAGGCCCGCGGCGAGCGCCGCAGACGCCCACTCAGGTCCCAGAGCGCGATCCCTGCAAAGCTGAGCACCAACAGGGCGTGTACCGCGTGCAGCGGCCGCGCCAGATCCGCCAACCCCAGGGGTGCCAGCAGGTGGTTGGTGCCGGCGACGATGGCGCCATAGACCGCCGCTCCGGGCAGCAGAAGCAATGGAATGGCAAGGGTGCGTGTGGCCACCGGTAGCGCCTGCGCCGTGGCCACCGCGAGCGCCGCGCGCAGCGCACACACGGCGGCAAACAGCACCAGCACCGCGCCGGCGTCCGTCATGCGCTTGCCGCTGACCTCGGCGAAGACGGCCGCTGCGATCGCGGCACTCGGCAGGGCCACCGCCCACAGCCACAGCGGCGGCTGTTCGCGCGGGGCGGGCGATGTGGCCTGCACGGCGCTGCCGGCGCCGAGGAAAAGCCGGGCCTTGTAAAGCCCATGAAGCATCAGATGGGCCACCGCCGCGCCGAACAGCCCCAACCCGCATTGCGCGATCATGAAACCCATCTGCGCCACGGTGGAGGCCGCCAGCGTGCGCTTGATATCGCTCTGCACCAGTGCGAACAGGCTGCCGATCAGCGCCGACAGGCCCCCGATCACAAAGAGCGCATGCAAGAGTCCGGGGCTTTCGGCCAGGGCTGGCGCCAGCCGCAGGATCAGGATGCCGCCCGCATTCACCATGCCGGCGTGCATCAGCGCCGATACCGGGGTGGGGGCCGTCATCGACGACATCAGCCAGCGGCTGGCCGGCGGCAATGCACACTGCACGACCGCCGCCAGGATCACCATGACCAGCGGCGCCAGCGGAAGCGCATGCTGGCTGGCGTGACGGCCGATACCTGCCATCGAGGGGGTGCCAGCGGCAGCGCTCAGCCACAGCAGGCCTAGGGCCATCGCCACTGCGCCGGCCATCAGCCAGCGACGCGCGATACGGCCCGCGGCGCGCGCAGCAGCCTGGCCGTGTCGGTAGCCGATGAGGTCCGCCAGCCACCAGGCCATGGCGGTCCAGGCCGCGATGAACCATCCCACGTGGTCGGCGGCGACCAGCAGCAGGGCGGTCAGCAGCAACGCGGCGAGACGCCACCAGAAGCGTCCGGCGTCGGCATCGCCATCCATGTAGCGCGCCGAGAAGTGAGCCACATTGGCGCCCACGAAGGCAATGAAGGGCGCGATCAGCCAGAACAGGGCGTCCAGGCGCAGCCCGGCGAAGCGGACGATGGCCGAATCGTTCAGCACCGCAAGGGCGAACAACGCAAGAAAAAGCAGCCAGCCAGGCCAGATGAGGTGTTTCGGCATCGGCGCGCACCAAAATCCGGATGCCCGCATCTTCCGACCTCGTAGTGAATAAGTAAATCGAATTTTATTTATAGAACTTATCTGTTTTTTCGATAAGTCATGCGGTCGCGGATGAAGGCGGCGAGGGCGTCGACCGCGGGTAGGTCGGTGGCGCGGGCGACCATGCTGATCTCTGCATCCTGCAGTGCGGGCCATTGGTCCTGTTCGCCAAAGGCAAGCAATCCTTCCGGAACCAGCGAGGCGGGCAGCACCGTGACCCCCAACCCGGCGCGCACCGCCGCCACGGTGCCGGCGAAGCTGGGGCTGGCGTAGACCGAGGTCCACTCCATGCCATCCGCGTCCAACGCCTCGATGGCGCGGCTGCGATACACACAGGGCGGCGGTGAGGCCACCAGGGGCAGGTAGTCGCGGCCATGCGGGAAGCGCGCGGCGGCGTCGCGCATGGCCATGCCGGGTTCCAGAAAACCACCGCCCACCCAGACCAGCGCTTCGCGCCAGAGCGGCTGCGCGCCCAGGGCCGGCGCGTCCGGATGCTGCTTGATGATGATCAGATCCAGCGCGCCTGCCTGCTGCTGTTCGATCAGGCGTAGGGTCAGGTCGCAGGTGACGTGCAGAAAGACATCAGGATGGGCGTCGGCGAAGGCGGCGAGGATTTCGGGAAGATAGTGCGTCGCGAAATCCTCGGGTGAGCCGAAGCGCACCTCGCCACTGACTTCCGGTTGGCGGAAGCGTTCGAACATGGCGTCGGAAAGGCGCAGGATCTGCTCCGCATAACCGAGCAGTTTTTCGCCCTCCGGCGTCAGCCGGACATTGCGCCGATCGCGCGCGAAGAGTTCGACGTTGAGGGTGTCCTCGAGCTTGCGGATCTGCGTGCTGACCGCCGACTGCGACCGGCCGATAGTTTCGGCGGTGCGCGAAAAGCTGCAGCTATCGGCAAGATGGACGAAGGTTCGCAGCAGGGCGGTATCGATCTGGGCCACGCACGCCTACCGGCAACAGGACAGGGCTCATGATGCCTGAGCCACCTGCGGCAGCGGAGGCAGATCCGGGGCGCCGGCGGGCGCTGGCGCGTCCCAGTCCTCAGGGGTGAGCGGAGGCAGTCCCCAAACCGCGCGTGCGGCGTCGCAGCGCGGGTTGTGTGCGCCGACGCCGTCCTCGAAGGAAGGCGGGAAATCCCGACACACCGTGGAGCGGCGCGGGTGGATGGTGCAGCGCACGGCGTCGCCGATGGTGCCCATCAGCGCCACGCAGCGTGGACGCTTGCCCTCGGTGCCGCGCATCACGCGGAGATGCGGCGTCAGTTTGCGCGTCATCGCGACTGGAACGCCATTGGGCGTGGCGTCGTCGGCCTCGGCCCAGTAGAAGGAGGCGCGGAAATGCGCGCAGCAGGCGCCGCAACGCAGGCAGGGGTGGGGAACGCTCATCGATGTCAAGGAACAGGCAAGCCGGCGAATGCGCGGCGATGGCTTTATAGCCGGCTGCAATGCGACCGGCAAGTGCGGTCGCCGGCTTCTGCTATGACGGCCAGTTCGGTGACGGTTGAAAAACCGGCGGCTCCGCCTCTCCCGGCCATTCGCGTGCCGCGGATTCCAGCACCTCGCAGGCATGGGCGTAGCCAGTGGCGATGGTGTCGTCGAGCGCGTCCCAGCTGAACATATTCACCGTGTGCACCGGCATGCGTAGGAAGAGATCGGCGTGACGGGCGTTCTCTTCCAGGCGCAGGTCGCTGGTCATGGTGGTCATTCGCATCAGGATGTCCGACAGCTGGGGCCGCTTGCTGCGGCGCGCCTTCAGCAGGGCCTCCGGTGCCGGGCCCTCAATGCCAGGCAGGCTCAGCTCGCCCGGGGCGCCCACATCGCAGGCGATGACCGGGCCGCGGTCCATCTGGTGCATGGTGTCCACCGGCACGCTGTTGACCACGGCCCCGTCGGCCAGCAGTTCACCTTGATAGACCACCGGGGGCGCGATGCCGGGCACGCACATGCTGGTACCCACCCAACTCGCCAGTCTGCCCTCACGATGTACCTGTGGCTGTCCGCGGGTGAGATTGGTGGAAACGCAGTAGAAGGGAATCGGCAGATCCTCGATCAGACCTTCACCAAGGACCTGGCGCAGTTTGTTCAGGAACTTGCGGCCACGGATCAGTGATACGCGCGGGATCACCCAATCGTTGAGGTGGTTGTTCTGCACGAAGACGTCGTCGCAGATGTCGCGTATGTCGTGCGCGCTGGCGCCCTGGGCGTGCAATGCGGCGATGAAGGCACCCATGCTGGTGCCGCCGACCATATCGATCTCGAGTCTCGCCTCTTCCAGGGCGCGCAGCAGCCCGATGTGCGCGAAGCCGCGCGCACCGCCGCCGCCGAGCACCAGGCCCGTGGCCTTGCCCGCCACCTGACGGGCCAGCCGGCGCATCGTCTGCGGCCGCTGCAGATCGCAGTGGTGGAGGAAGCGCGCGCCGCTGCGCGCCATCAACTCCGCGGCGCGCGCCGTGCCGCCGCCCAGCACCAGCTCGCGCGGGGCTGGCGTGGCCGCGGTTTCGAGTGCCTGCAGCGTGTCGCTGTGAAGTGCTCCGTCGCCGGCCACCAGCAGGATGCGGTCGGCCTGGCGCGCAACGCGCAGCGTCCACGGCTCGGGCATGCCGTCGGCCGCCGCGATCACATGGGCGCTGTCGCCCTCCAGCGCCTGCAGCCAGGACACCAGGCGCGCGTTGGCGTCGCCGGCGTCGAAACGGGTCTGGGCGGCCCCGGGGCCGAGGTCGCGGTCCACGGCCTGTCGGTCGAGCAAGGGCACGTGAGCAGCGAGGTCCGCGGTCAGCGCCTGGGCAAGGCTGCGCGCGACCGCGGCATAGTCGGCATCCTCGGTCAACGGCAGCACAGCGACGACGTGCGCACTGCGCTGTTGGGAACGGCGTCCGCTGTGTTCGCCGCGCAGACGCGCCACCACCAGTTGCAGCAGCGCGCGGTGCGCCGCCTCGTGGCGCGCGAGCACACGACGAAAGGCGGTGGCGTCGATCTTGAGCAGCAGGGTATCGCGCAGGGCGGAGGCGCGCGCACTCCGGGTTTCTTCGGTCAGCGCACCGACCTCGCCAACGATGTCTCCGGCGGTCACATCCACCGGGACGGCGAGTTCGATCCGCAGTCGGCCGACAGCGACGACATAGACCGCGTCGGTCGGGTCCCCCGCTTCGAACAGCGTGTCGCCGCCGCGCAGGCTGACGGAGACCGCCTCGGCGCTCAGTTCATCCAGGGCGGCGGCAGGCAGATGACCGAGCAGCGGGGAGGCAGACAGGCAGGTCCGGACATTCATGGCCAATCACGACACGAAAAGGACCCGCAGTCTGCCACCCGCCGCCCGCTGCTGGCACCGGGTAGTGGCCTTGGCTAGCCGGCTTGCTTCATCAGGTGATCGCCGTACTCGTCGCGCAGCTTGTTCTTCTGCACCTTGCCGGTGGCGCCCAACGGCAGGCCATCGACGAAGAGCACGTCATCCGGCGTCCACCATTTGGCGATCTTGCCCTCGAAGTGGGCCAGGATCTCTTCCTTGGAGGGAGACTGACCTTCCTTGAGCTGCACGATCAGCAAGGGCCGCTCGTCCCACTTCTCGTGCTTGGCGGCGATGCAGGCCGCCATTGCCACGGCTGGATGCGCCATGGCGATGTTCTCGATATCGATGGAGCCGATCCATTCGCCGCCCGACTTGATGACGTCCTTGGTGCGGTCGGTGATGGTCAGATAGCCATCGGCGTCGATGTGTCCGACGTCGCCGGTGGGGAACCAGCCGTCGACCAGCGGCGACTCGTCCTTCTTGAAGTATTGCTTCACGACCCAGGGGCCGCGCACATGCAGATCACCGGTCGACTTGCCGTCCTGCGGCATGCGCTGGCCCTTGTCGTCGACGATCTTCATCTCGACGCCAAAGACGGCGCGGCCCTGCGACAGCGCGACGTTGAAGCGCTCTTCTTCCGACAGGCCCAGATGCTTCGCCTTCGGGTGGTTGTAGGTGCCCAGCGGCGACATTTCGGTCATGCCCCAGGCGTGTTCGAGCTGGACGCCGTAGTCCTGCTTGAAGGTCTTCATCAGTGCAGGCGGGCAGGCGGAACCGCCGACGGTCATGCGCTTGAGTGTCGACAGCTTCTTGTTGTTCTGCTGCAGGAACTGCAGCACCAGCAGCCACACGGTGGGGACGCCGGCGCTGATGGTGACCTTTTCGCCTTCGAACAATTCGTAGAGGCTTTCCCCGTCCAGCTTGGCGCCCGGGAAGACCAGTTTCACGCCGGCCAGCGCGCCCACGTAGGGCAGGCTCCAGGCATTGACGTGGAACATCGGGACCACCGGCAGCACGATGTCGGTGGCGTCGACCCCGAAAGCATCCGGCAGACAGGCGCCATAGGTATGCAGCACCAGCGAGCGGTGGGAATAGAGCACCCCCTTGGGGTTGCCCGTGGTGCCGGAGGTGTAGCACAGCGCTGCCGCGGCGTTTTCGTCCAGCGTCGGCCATTCGTACTGGTCCGCATGGTCGCGGATGTAGTCTTCGTAGCTGATGGCCTTGACCTTCTTCAGCTCGGGCATCTTGTCAGCGTCGCTCAGTGCCACCCAGTGCTCGATGGTGGGGCAGTGCTCGGCGATGGCGTCGACGATGGGAGCGAAGGTCGCGTCGAAGAACAGGATGCGGTCTTCCGCATGGTTGACGATCCAGGCGACCTGTTCAGGGTGCAGGCGCGGATTGATCGTGTGCAGCACCGCGCCCATGCCCGAGACCGCGTAATACAGCTCGAAGTGGCGGTAGGTGTTCCAGGCGAGGGTGGCGGTACGGTCACCCTGCTTGATGCCGCTGGCTTCGAGCGCATTGGCCAGTTTGCGGATGCGCTGACCGGCGTCGGCGTAGGTGTATCGGTGGATGTCGCCTTCGATGCGACGGGTCACGATCTCGGTGTCGCTGTGATTGTTTTCGGCGTGCCGAAGCAGGCCTGAAATCACCAGCGGCATGTCCATCATCTGGCCGTAAAGCGTGCTCATGGGGTCTCCTCTTTGGGCGCGGGGTGTGCGTTTTTTTGATCCAGCGCGCCGAAGGATAGCGCAATGTGAAAGCGGCTAAATCATCGGTCAACGCTGTCGGTGTGTCCCCTGTCGAAGGGCGGGGTACGGCGCTAGTTGCGGACCCGCATCACCAGCACGTCATCCATGCCGTGCTCTTCCATGCGCATCATCACGCTGTGCACGCGTGGCGCATCGGCGATGGGCCCTACCCGGACGCGATACCAGGTCTGGTTGTCGTTGATGGTCACGGTCTCGACACGGCCTTCCAGGCCGATCAGCGCCAATTGGGCGCGCTGACTTTCGGCGTCGTCGCGGCTGCGATAGGAGCCGACCTGAATGATGTAGTCCCCCTCCTCGGCCAGCGCTGGCGTGTTCTGCGGGCTGGCCTCGCGCGGGTCCGGCTTGGCCTTGCGTGCCTCGTCGCGATTGCCTTCGATTTCCTCGCGCGGAATCACGACTTCGTAGCTGGGCAGCATGTCGTAGAAGGAAAAGCGCGCCTCTTCCTTCGGCGGCAGCTTGAGGCCTTCGCTGGAGCGGTCGGCGGCGCCCTCAGGCGCGCGTTCGGCCGGCGCGATGGCCTGGCCCCGCGAGTCGCGCTCCGCCGGGCGCATGACCCACACCGCCACCGCCACACTGATGCCGATGGCGATGCCCAGCAGCATCCAGACCCAGCCCGGCGTCCCGCGCTTGGGGGCGGTGTGGCGCTTGGCGGCCGTGCTGCCGCGCCGCCGCTGGCTGCGCTTCTTCGCGGCGTAGTCCCGCGCCATGGCTACATCGTCTCCGGTGCGCTCACACCGAGCAGCTGCAG
>JALEHA010000202.1 GCA_022763315.1 Algiphilus sp. | reverse complement strand
CGGTCTTGCGGCCCAGATAACCGGCCTCGATCATCGCGCTGGCCGCCTTGGGCGACTGCATGCGCTCGCCGAAGGCCTTTTCCAGCACCGGCGCGACCTTGGTGCCGACGTCGATGCCGACTTCGTCCATCAAAGCGATGGGACCGACCGGATAGCCGAAAGCGGTCAGCGCCTTGTCGATGGCGTGCAGGTCCACGCCCTCTCCGAGAATGCGCGCGGCTTCATTGAGATAGGGCGCGAGTACGCGCGTGGTGTAGAAGCCAGGGCCATCCTTGACCACGATCACGGTCTTGCCCTGTGCCTTGCCGAGTGCGACCGCGGTGGCGGTGACGGCGTCGGCCGTCTTGGCGTGGGTGATGATTTCGAGCAAGGGCATCTTCTCGACCGGCGAGAAGTAATGCATGCCGATGACATTCTCCGGCCGCTTGGCGCCCTTGGCCAGATCCGTGATCGGGATCGAGGAGGTGTTGGACGCAAATATGGTATCTGGCCCGCAATGGGCTTCGACGTCGGCAATCATCCGATGCTTGAGGTCGAGATCCTCAAACACCGCCTCCACCACCACATCGCAGCCGCGCATACCCTGATAGCCGGTCCCGCCGGTCACCAGGCGCAGTTCCGCATCGGCGTCGAAGCGACGCATGGCGCCGCGCTTGACGCGCTTGCCATAGAACTTGTTCAGATAGTCGAAGCCGTGCCCAAGACCCTTGTCATCGCGGTCCTTGAGGCGCACGTTGAGTCCGGCCTTGTTGGCGCTGACCAGCGCAATGCCCGCACCCATCAGACCGGCGCCGAGCACGCCGACCTTCTCCAGCTTGCGCGGCGTCACGCCGGCCGGCACGAAGGTCTCTTTCTTCAGTGCGTTCTGCGCGAAGAAGATGCCGCGCAGCTGGCGCGAGACGTCGGTCATCGCCAGTTCGCCGAAGGCCTTGGCTTCGGCCGCATAGCCCGCGTCCAAGCCTTTGGAGAAGCCCAGTGCAACCACATCGAGAATGCGCTCCTGCGCCGGGTAGTTGCCGCCGGTCTTGGCCAGCAGCTGCTTGCGCGCCTGGCGGAAGAGCACCAGGCGACCGCCCGGCGTGTCTTCCAGCGCCAGCCCGGTCACCGCACCGCTCAGATCCTTCTTGGCCTGCTGCAGACGGCTGGCCTTGGCCTTGCCCTTGCCGGAAGCCAGTGCATGGACCTTGCGGATGGCGGCTTCCTTCAGCACGCCCGGATGCACGACTTCGTCGACGATGCCGAGCTTGCGTGCCTTGGCGGGCCGCACTTCCTTGCCGGTGAGCAGCAGGTCGAGACTGTTGGCGATACCGATCAGCCGCGGCAGACGCTGCGTGCCGCCTCCGGCGGGCAGCAGCCCGAGCATGCACTCGGGCAGACCCAGCTTGGTCTGCGCCGCGTCGGTGGCGATGCGGGCGTGGCAGGCCAGGGCCAGTTCCAGGCCGCCGCCGAGGCAGGCGCCATCAATGGCGGCCACCACCGGAATGCGCAGCGACTCGAATTGCTGGAAGGCGGCCTGACACTGAATCGACAACTGCTCGACTTCTTCGGCGGTCTTCGCCCGGTCGAACATCGTGATGTCGGCGCCCGCCACAAAGGACCCCGGCTTGGTGGAGATCACCACCACGCCCTTGAGATCGCCGTTGCGTTCGATCTGGCGCATGACCTCTTCGAACTGTCCGGCGAACTCCGCCTTCAGCGTGTTCTGGGCGTCGCCCGGGACATTGATCTCGACCAGACCGATATCCCCTTCGCGCCGGAAGGTGAAGCCGGCGCCGCTGGCCGCGCTGCCGGTGCCGGCTGCGGCCTTGGTCGCAGCCTTCTTCGCTGGTACCGCCTTCTTGGCCGTGACCTTCTTAACGGCGGCCTTCTTCACCGTAGCCTTCTTGGCCGTTGATTTCTTGGCGGCCGTTTTCTTCGTTGCGGTCTTCTTGGATGCGCCCTTGGCGGTCGCGGGATTCTGTTCGTCGCTCATGTCTGGGCTCCTGCTTATTCGGTTTCGAGGACCATGGCCGCGCCGATTCCGCCGGCGGCGCAGGCCGTGGTCAGAGCGAGGCCGCCACCACGACGCTGCAGTTCATTCAGCGTTTGCACGATGACACGCGCACCGGTCGCACCGAAGGGATGACCGTAGGCGATGGACCCACCCACCACATTGAGCTTGCTGCGATCCACTTCACCCACCGGCTGGCTACGGCCCATCATTTCCTCGAAATACTTTTTGGACGCCAGCCCTTTGAGATTGCAGGCGATCTGTGCGGCAAAGGCTTCGTGCATGTCAACCAGATCCATGTCCTTGAGCGTGACGCCGGCGCGGTCCAGCGCGACCGGCGCCGCCAGAACCGGCCCCATGAGCAGATCGTCCTTGGGCGTCTTGGCGGCGAAGTGGTAGCCGCGGATGTAGCCCAGCGGCTTGTAGCCCAATGCCTTGGCCTTCTCCTCGCTCATCAGGATCATGCCGGCAGCACCATCCGTGAGCGGGCTGGCGTTGCCCGCGGTCACCGTGCCGTACTGCTTGTCGAAGACCGGCTTGAGCTTGCCGTAGCCCTCACGCTTGGAGTCCTTGCGTACCAGATTGTCCTCGTGCACCGGTGTGGACTTGGGCGGAATGAAGGCGGTCATCACCTGATCGTCCATCCAGCCCTGCGCCCAGGCATTGGCCGCGTTGCTGTGCGAGGCGTGTGCGATATCGTCCTGCTCCTCGCGGGTCACGCCCCACTTCTTGGCCATCTTCTCGGCGCTCTGCCCCATGGTCTCGCCCACCGAATACTCGGTGATCGACGGCGGCACCGGCAGCAGATCCTTCGGCCGCAGCGAGGAGAACAGCTTCAGCCGCTGCTGCAGGGTCTTGGCCGACTGGGCGTCGCGCAGCACCTGGGTGAGCTTCTTGGAAATGGTGATGGGCGGATGCGAGGTGGAATCCACACCACCGGCGACGACGACATCGGCCGTACCCGCGAGGATGCTTTCCGCCGCGTTCGCGGCCGTCTGGAAGCTCGTCGCGCAGGCGCGCGTCACGCTGTAGGCATCCACATCCGGCATGCCGCAGGCCAGGGCGATCTCGCGGCCGATGAAGGGGGCCGACGGCATCATCACCGTCATGCCAAAGACCACTTGATCGATCTCCGACTTGGACAGCTCGCTGCGTGCCACCATCTCGGAGACCAGCATTGCGCCCAGATCCACCGCGTTGATGTCGCGGAAATGGGTGCCCATGCGTGCGAAGGGGGTGCGCAAACCGGCAACAATGGCAACCCGGCCGCGCGGGCCGGAAAGCGTCAGGCGTTTACTCATAGAGAAGCTCCAGATGGGGTTCCGGCGCCAGCCGGCTTCATGCCCGCGATGGGTCTCGGCGATGCAGACACGCGCGCCGGAAAAGGGCCGTAACAATCGTTACTTTCGGAAAACGGCGCTTACGCTATGCCTTCGCCCATGACCTTGTCAATCCGTCATAAGGGGACTTGACCTCTTCCTTCGAGCATGTAACGTTTCTTACATATTCGCTTTACTGGAAGACCAGATGCCGCGCGATACACCGATGCGGGGGGACGCCCGTCAGCGCATCGAAGATGCCGCTGTCTCGTTGTTTGCCGAACGCCCCTTCCATCAGGTGGGCCTCGATGCCATCGCCAGCCGCGCGCGCGCCTCGCTGCAGACGGTCTACCGCTACTACGGCGGCAAGGAGGCCATCCTCAACGCCTGCCTGCACCGCTGGGCTCGGGAGCTGTCGGTGCGCATGGCTGATCACCTCCAGGGCATAGAAAATTACAAGGACCGCTTGCGGAAGGTCTTCTGGGTGGTGCTGGACTACTTCGATCGCAACCCGGACGTAGCACGCATGATCCAGCACACCATCAGTGCCGAGCCGGTGCAGCGCGACGTCACCGATGAACAGCGCATGCTTACCGAAGTCTTTCTCCGCGTCCTGCGCGAAGGCCGCGAGCAGGGCGTGCTCACCAGCGAAATCAGCGAGAAGCACCTGCTCGATTATTTCTACGGCGTGCTGATGCGCCTGGTGCAAATGCACATCGCGCGCGGAGAAACCGAGCCGCTCGCGGCGCAAACCCCGGAGCTGTTCGCCGTGCTCTGGCGCGCGCTGGCAGCACCTGGTAGCGCGTAAGCAAGACAGGCGTGTTGCGGCTCCGGCTTAGAGCAGATCCTCAAGGAACCAAGCGGCGAAAGCGTGCCGTCCGGGCAGATTCGCCTTGCGGTAGATGGCGCTTGCCTGCTGCCGCACCGTCTTTTCCTGTGTCTCCCGCAATGCCGCAATTTCACGAATGCTCAAACCCTTGAGCAACAAGCGTCCTACTGCTCTTTCGCTCTGACTCAGCCCCCAGTCGTCAAACTGCGAGTCAATGGCATGGCCCAGTGATACGCGCGCTGCTTCTACGTCGGCATTACGAGGCACTCCGGACTGCTGCACCACCTCCAACTCATGCCGAAGCTGAACCACTTCTCGATTGCGTTGGCGCAGATCGCTGGTCACCCAGGCCGCCAGCCCCAGTGCAGCTGCCATCAACAGAATCTCATGCAGGATGTGCTCGACCGGCGTCCCAGCCGCCGAATCCAGCACGATGTCCACTGAGGTTGCCAGCACGATGAGAAGGCTGAGCGCCAGGATCAAGTAATCACGCTGTCTTTCGGACATACCGCTCCATCGGGTCGTTTCGGGGCTTCAAGAGGCGTCCGGCAAATGTCCTATATCTGGTATCCGCCCGATGCCCCACAGATCATGGATCTCAAGAATAGCTTTCTACTGATACCCGTAGCTGCGGCCCCTCTGAGAAAGCGTTGCCGCTCCGCTGGATTGAACAAGGATGGGCCCAGATTTGAGCACATTGCGAAGCACAAACCTTTTTCGTGTGGGTCGGTGGCTGATCGCAGCATGGCTGCTCACTGCTGGTCCCGCGCGCGCGGAAACCATCGCAGTCGAGGACTTCGAACTCCACTCGGTCGGTGCCCGCCTCGTCTACCTCGACTTCTGGGCCTCGTGGTGTGCCCCCTGCAAGGCGAGCTTTCCCTGGATGCAACAGATCAGCGACCAATTCGCCAGTCAGGGGCTCAAGATCATTGCGGTGAATGTCGACCGGGATCAGCTTGCGGCAGAACGCTTCATCGAGGCGCAGCAGCCCACTTTTGAGATTGTCTTGGATCCGAGTGGCCGCCTCGCAAGCGATTACGGCATTCGCACCATGCCGACGAGCTTCCTACTCCGGCCGGATGGCTCGCGCCTCTCCATGCACAGCGGTTTTCGATTGCACGACCGAGCGGAGCTTGAAGCGCATATCCGCCGCGCTCTGGATGGCTCGTTGGTGACGCCCCACGCCTCCGAGAACGGCTCATGACGACCGCATCCCCCTTTCCGCGCAGCCTGGTGACACTGGCCGCGCTATTGGCAGCACTTTCTCTGCCGAGTTGCGTCAATGTCCAGCCGTGGGAACGCGACCGCCTTGCCAGCCCGTCGATGGCACTGGATGCAGACGCCGTGACCGCTGGTCTGGATGCGCATATCTATTTTTCGAAGGAGTCGGCCAGTGGTGGCCAGGGTTTCGGTGGAGGCGGCTGTGGCTGCAACTGAATCAGCCGGCCCGGCGACACCTTTGCCTGCGCTCATCGACGAACTCTCTGCAGCGACACAAAGCCTCCTCGACAGCCCCGTCAAGGCGCATTGCCGTCCACGCCGTGCGTATCGGCCACTGGCAGCCATCTCCCTGGCATTGCCCGGCGCATTGTCGGCCGCCACCCCCGGTAGCTGGGATATTGACTCGGCGGTGCTGTTCTATTCCGAAACGGATCGCGTGCAGGCGATCGAACCTGTCATTTCGGCGACGCGCTGGTTCGATACGGACCGCGCGCTCAACGCAAAGCTCGTCGTCGATACGCTGACGGGCGCCTCGCCCAACGGCGCTGTTCCCTCGAGCCTCCCGCAGACCTATACCCAGGCCTCCGGCAACGGGTCCTATACCGTTGCCCCCAATACCATCCCGCTGGATGACACCTTTCGCGACACGCGGGTCGCCTTGAGCAGTAGCTGGCAGCAACCATTGACGAAAGACCTCAATGGCGACTTGGGCGTCGCGGCCTCGAACGAGTACGATTACTTCTCGCTCGCGCTCAATGGCGGACTGCGCTACAACCTGGCACAGAACAACGCCACACTCTCAGTGGCTTTGGCCTACGCGGCCGATACGCTGGAACCGGAAGGGGGCATTCCCATCAGCGGCGCCTGTCTGTTCGGCGCAAGTGCCAGCAACGGATGCAGCGCGACAAGCTTCGACGCCACCCGGCGCAGTGCCGACGACAGCAAAGACACCCTGGATCTTCTGATGGGCTATACCCAGGTCCTTGGTATCCGTACCGTGGCGCAGCTCAATGTCACGCTGACGCAGTCGGATGGCTACCACAACGATCCCTTCAAACTCGTCAGCGTGGTGGATACCGACAACAGCAACGGCAATGGTATCGGCGAGCCGGAGCGGCATCTGCACGAAGGACGTCCCGAGAGCCGCCTCAAGCAAGGGCTGTTTGGCCGCATCAAGCATCAGTTCTTCGACCGGGACGTACTCGATGCCTCCTATCGTTACCAGACGGATGACTGGGGCATGCAGGCCCATACGCTGGATCTGCGCTATCGCTGG